>NZCT01000001.1 GCA_002688355.1 archaeon
AATACTTTTTTATTCTCTTTTAGTTTTTCTAAAACATTCATTAAAACAAAACAAGATTTTCCACTACCTCCCTCACCATAAAAAACAGCCAAACCAGTTCCATCTTTCTTAAAAAAACTATCAATTTCCTTATTATGTGTTATAATCATTTTAATAAAATTAATAATTAAATATAAATTACTTTCTTCAACTACTTATAAATTTAAATATTTATGTATGTTTATATTTATATGAAAAAAGGAATTGATTATACAGGAATTACAGTTGTATATTTTTGTCATGATAATGAAGGTAATTACCTTATGAATAAAAGAGGTAATAATTGTAGAGACGAACATGGAAAGTGGGATCCTGGAGCAGGTGGTGTAGAATTCGACCATACTATTGAAGATACATTAAGAAAGGAAATAAAGGAAGAATATAGTACTGATGTTCTAGGTTATGAATTTCTTGGATATCGTGATATACATCGCGAACATGATGGGAAAAACACGCATTGGGTATCTTTAGACTTTAGAGTTCATGTTGATAAAGATAAAGTCAAAAATGGAGAGACAAATAAATTTGATGAAATTGGTTGGTTTACTATAGATACATTACCAGAACCTTTACATAGTCAATTTCCAAAATTCCTTCAAGACTATAAAGATAAATTGTAATTTTTCTCATAGATACACTTATATATTTAACGTATACACATCATGTATACACAAAATGGAAGATATGTTTAACACAACAATATTATGTAATAATTGTAATAGACAAACAAAAAAGTCTTATATAACTAAACACGGTTTTAAGATTAGAACAATGGACTGTAATAAATGTAGCAAAACATGGTACCATCCAGCAGATTTACAAGATTATAAAAATTTCTCAAAAATTAAAGATAAAAAATTTCAAGTTAAACTACGTTTCGTAGGAAATTCTTACGCAGTCTCAATACCTCGTGAAATTATCCAATTTAAAGAATTACAAAGAGAACTAAATCAAATTTTACATTTAAATTTAGAAAGTCCTGAAAAGCTAAGTATTATTTTCTCTAAAAAAATAAGGAGAATACTATGACCACAAAAGACGTTAGATTAAAAGTAATGGAAGCTTTACAAGAGGAAGCTTATCGTGGTACAGTTAGAATTGATTCTGAAACAATGCATAAGATTGGAGTCCATCCAGGAGACGCTGTTACAATTGAAGGTAATAGAACAACCGTAGGAACTGTAGATAGAGCTTATCCTACAGACGTTGGACAAGAAGTAATCAGAATGGATGGAATTCTAAGAAGAAATGCTAAAACTGGAATAGGTGAAAATGTTCGTGTAAATAAGGCAGAAATTAAAGAAGCTAAAGCAATTACAATTGCACCAGCGCAAAAAGGAGTTATGGTACGTGCAGACCCAGAATTATTCAAAAGAGCATTAATCAACAGAGCAGTTCTAAAAGATGATATTGTAGTTCCTTCCAATACAAGACGAAGAAGAAGACAAATGCCTGAATCTCCATTATTTGATAATGATGTTTTCTCAATATTTGAAGAATCTTTTTCAGGAGCTTTTGGTCTTTCAGGTTTAAGATTTATCGTAATTCAAACAAACCCTGTTAAAACACCTGTATTAATCACAGAAGAAACCATCGTAACGTTAAATCCTAAAGCAGTTGAAATATCTGAAGAAAAAGTTCCAGAAGTAACTTACGAAGATATTGGTGGATTAAAAGAAGAGATAACAAAAATAAGAGAAATGGTAGAGCTTCCGTTAAAACATCCAGAAATATTTGCAAGATTAGGAATTGAACCTCCAAAAGGTGTTCTTTTACATGGTTCCCCTGGAACTGGAAAAACATTATTAGCAAAAGCTGTAGCAAATGAATCAGAAGCTAATTTTGTTTTAATTAATGGTCCAGAAATTTTATCAAAATTTTATGGAGATAGTGAAAAAAGAATAAGGGAAATATTTGATGAAGCAGAAAAAAATGCACCCTCAATTATATTCTTTGATGAGATAGANGCAATAGCATCAAANAGAGAAGANTCTTATGGNGAACTAGAAAAAAGAGTTGTNTCACAATTATTAACTCAAATGGATGGNNTAAANTCAAGAGGNAAAGTTGTAGTTATNGGTGCAACAAACAGACCAAATTCNCTAGATCCNGCNTTAAGAAGACCNGGAAGATTTGANAGAGAAATTATTATTGGTGTNCCAAATAAAAAAGCAAGATTAAACATTTTAAAAATTCACACAAGAAACATGCCNTTAGCTAGCGACATTACANTATCTAAAATAGCAGACTTAACTCATGGTTTTGTAGGCGCAGACGTCTCAGCTCTAGCTAAAGAAGCAGCNATGAATGTTCTAAGAAGAATCTTACCAGATTTAAAATTAGGTGAAAAAGATGAAATTCCAAAAGAAGTTTTAGATAAATTAGTTGTTACAAATAAAGATTTCCAAGATTCATTAAGAACAGTTAGACCAAGCGCTATGCGTGAAGTTCTAGTTGAAACACCAAACATAAAATGGAATGATGTTGGTGGATTAGATAAATTAAAAAGAGAATTAAAAGAAACTGTTAATTGGCCAATTAAAAACCCAACAATGTTCAAAAGATTAGGTATACGAGCAACAAAAGGAATCTTAATGTATGGTCCACCAGGAACTGGAAAAACTTTACTAGCAAAAGCTGTAGCAAATGAATCAGAAGCTAATTTTATCCTTGTCCGTGGTCCTGAATTATTAAATAAATTTGTTGGGGAAAGTGAAAAAGGAGTAAGAAAGATTTTTGAAAAGGCAAGACAAGTTTCTCCTTGTATAATCTTCTTTGATGAGATAGATGCTCTTGCCCCAAGAAGAGGCTCTCAAGATTCTGGAAATCAAGTAACAGAAAGACTTGTTAATACATTACTAGCTGAAATGGATGGTTTAGAAGATTTAAATGATATAATAGTTATTGCTGCTACAAACAGACCAGATATGATTGACTCTGCATTATTAAGACCAGGAAGATTTGATAAATTATTGTTATCCTTACCCCCAGACAAAAAATCAAGATTAGATATTTTCAAAATCCATACAAAAGAGATGCCAACATCTTCAAATGTTAAATTATCAGAACTAGCTGAAAAAACAGAAGGTTTTGTAGGAGCAGATATTGAAGCAGTATGTAATGAGGCAGGTTTACTTGCGTTAAGAGAAGATATTAAAGCTAAAATTGTAGATAATAAACATTTTGAAGAAGCATTAACAAAAGTTAAACCTTCAGTTTCAAAAGAAGCAATGGATCATTACAAAGACATGGAAGATGAATACCTAAGAAATGTTAGAGCAGGAATAACAAAAGAAGTACCAAGTTATTTAGGTTAAACAACAGGATAACTTTTTCGATGTTCTCTACTTAAATGTTTTAAAACAAATTTTTTTCTTTGATCTCTAAAATAATCTAGAATATCTGTTTGAGTTACAATACCAACTAATCTTTTACCTCTAACAATTGGCAATTTTTTAATTCCATTTTTTCTCATTATCTCACTACAATAATAAACATCTTTATCAGGGCTTAAAGTAAAAACAGGTGATGTCATAATATCTTCAACTTTAACATCAGAAGCTCTATTCTTATGACTTAAAATTTTAACAGCTAAATCCCTCTCAGTTACTATACCTTCAACTATTCCTCTATCGACAACCACAACACAACTAACGTTTTTATTTAACATAGTTTTAGCTGCTGTAACTGCAATATCATCTTTAGAAACAGTCTTCACCTTCTTTGACATAATCTTACTTACTTTGTCCATCACTATTAAAAATAAGAAACTTGTTTATATAACTTTTTATTTTGTCAATATTAACGGATTTTCTTGAACTAAAAGTGTATGTTCAGTTTGACTTACTAAACCGTTATCTCTTTCAACTAATTGTTCATATCTATGTAATATTTTTTCTCTTTCTAATAATCTTAAAGCATAATTAACTTTAAACTCTGGGAAATCCTTAAACAACCACCTCTTAGCAAATGGCAATACTTTATACTCTTTTATAATTTTCATTAAAACATTTCTAGCTATCATATCTCTTGATGTTTTTTCCTCTAACAATTTATAAATCTCAGAATCTTTACCTTCATCTATAAAACCAACACCATTAGTTGCAAAAGGCTCAATAGCTATTACTTGTCCTTCCACTAGTTGCGTTTCATCACCATTATCAAAATTAGGAATAGTCATACCAGCATGTTCTTCATATTTTTTTATTTCATGTCCCGTTAAGTTTCTTACAGGTTTAAACCCCTTACCAGTAATTGTCTTTTCAATAACTTTACCAATTTCCCTCAACTTAACTCCTGGTTTAACAATTTTAATAGCTTCCTTCAAAGCTTCTTCACTAGCACTAATTAATTCTTTATTATCTCCTAAATCAACAGAAATTGCAGTATCTCCTATACAACCATTAACATGAACTCCCAAATCTAATTTAACTAAATCACCTTTTCTAAAAATATACTCATCATCTTTACTAGGATTAAAATGTGCTGCAATATTATTAACAGAAATTTGAACAGGAAAAGCAGGTTTTCCACCATTTTCATAAATAAAATCTTCAATCTCTTCTGTAACTTTTAACAGAGAAACTCCAATCTTTATTTTTTCTTTCCCAAATGCTCTAGCCTTACTAGTTAATTCTCCAGCCTTCTTCCAATCTTCTAAATTATCCATAAAAAACCTAAAAAATATAAATACTTAAACCTTTCTTACTACTAATTTAATGAAAATGAAAGGATATATTGTTTATCAAACTTACAAAGTAATTAATGAAAGAGCCTATGTTTTTCTTTTTGGTAGATTGGAAAATAAACAAAGTTTTTTAACAATGAATTATTACAGACCATACTTTTACATTAGAGAAAAAGATCTTAAAAAAGCCCAGAAAGTAGAGAACTTCGATTTTGAAAAATCTGATTTTAAAAATTTTACTGCTGAAAACTTAGTAAAAATTTTATTAGACGTTCCAGGAGATGTTCCCACACTAAGACATTCTTTATATGAAAATGAAATAGAAACATTTGAATCAGATATAAGATTTCCAACAAGATTCTTAATAGATTATAATATCAAGGCTACAATAGATATTGATGGAGATTACACACAAGAAGGTTCAATAGATAGAATTTACAAAGATCCAGATTTAAAACCAGTTGAATTTATCCCAGAGCTAAAGATTTTATCAATAGACATAGAAACAAGTTCAAATTTAAAGAATTTATACTCAATTTCTCTTTATTCAAAAAATTACAAAAAAACATTTATAGTTTCTAAAAAGAAATTTAAAAATACGCTCTCGTTTAAAAATGAAGAATCATTACTTGAATCATTTCAAGAAGAATTAGTAGATTTTGATCCAGATGTTATAGTTGGTTGGAATTTAATAGATTTTGATTTAAAATATTTAGCTAATAAATTTAAAAAACATGAAATAAGATTTGTTTTAGGTCGTGACAATACAACTTCAAAATTAAGATTAGAAAAAGATTTCTTTAGAGACAGTAAGGCAGATTTTACCGGAAGACAAGTTCTTGATGGTATCCATTTACTAAAAAATAATTTTGTTGTTTTGAGTGATTACAAACTAAATACTGCTGCTAAAGAAATTCTAAATGAAGAGAAATTATTACAAGATGAAAATAAAGGTCAAGAAATTGAAGATCTTTACAAAAAAAATCAACAAAAATTAATTGATTATAATGTAAAGGATACTGTATTAACTTATGATATAATTAAAAAAAGTAATGCTTATGATATTGCAATACAAAAATCATTAATTACAGGCATGCCCCTAGATCGCGTGAGTGCTTCTATATCATCTTTAGATTCTTTATACTTATCGAAAGCAAGAGAAAGAAAAATTGTAAGTCCTAACAGTAAATTTGAAAAGAAAGACAAAGGTATTACCGGTGGTTATGTAATGGATTCTGTTCCAGGAATTTATGATAATGTTTTAATTTTAGATTTTAAATCTCTATATCCAAGTTTAATGAGAACTTTTAATATTGATCCTCTATCTTACTTGGGTCAAGAAACTAAAGAAAAAAATACAATTAAAGCTCCTAATGGTGCTTACTTTAGAAATACTAATGGCGTAATGCCTGAGGTTTTAGAAGAACTATTCAAAGTAAGAGAAAAAGCAACTAAAGAAAAAAACGAACAGTCAAGATATGCAATTAAAATCTTAATGAATTCTTTTTTTGGAGTTTTGGCAAACCCAACTTGCAGATTCTATAATTATAACATTGCTAACGCTATTACACATTTCGGCCAGTTTTTAATTAAATTAACAGCCAAAGAAATTGAAAAAGAAGGTTACAAAGTAATATATTCGGATACAGATTCTGTTTTCGTCTTATCAAAGAAAAAATCTTTAAAAGATGCAGAATCATTAGGTAAAGAATTAGAAAAAAAATTAAATGAATTCTTTAAATCTTATATAAAAAAGAAATATAAAAGAGAATCTCATCTAGAATTAGAATATGAAAAATGTTTTATTAAATTCTTAATGCCCTCTATTCGTGGAGGAAAAGGTGCAGCTAAGAAAAGATACGCAGGTTTACTATTAAAAAATAAAAAAGAAGAAATTGAACTTACAGGGTTAGAGGGAATTAGAAGTGATTGGACAGAATTAGCAAAGAAATTCCAATATGAACTATTAGATAAAGCATTTCATAATAAAAAAGTAGAAGATTTTATTAAAAATTTTATTAAGAATGTAAATTCTGGAAAGTATGATGATTTATTAGTTTATAGAAAATCCATAAGAAAGAATTTGGAAGATTATGTAAAAATTCAACCTCCACACGTTAAAGCAGCTCGTAAATTAAAAAAATTAACAAGCACCAAAATAGAATATGTATTAACTGAAGATGGACCTGAACCAATTCAAGATATTAAACATAAATTAGATTATGATCATTATATCAAAAAACAACTAAAACCTATTGCCGATACAATACTAGTTTTCATAAAAAAAGATTTTGATACAATTGTAAAAGAAACAAAACAACATTCTCTTTCCGAGTTTTAGTAATCTAAAATAGTCTTAATATTTAACATTTTCAATTCTGGCTTAAATAAAAATGCATATTTAGCATCAAAATAGCCACATCTAATATCTTCTAAAGGAATTCCAGTTCGTTTATTTATCATTAAGGCATACATAAATATTTGAGTAGCAGCATGTTGTTCATCTATAGCATTAGGTTTATAATCCCAAATCCAAACTTTACCATTCTCAATTTTAAGTAAATCAATATGCCCAGTTAACGGCTGATCTGATTTAAAGAAATTCTTAAAAGAGTCTATTTCATCTTTCATCAACCAAACAGGAACTTCCATAGCAATAGTATCATTATCATTCTCTAACATAAACATCTGAACTTTTTCATGGTTTTGCTTAAATCTTTCTTTATTTATATCAAGAGCGTGTTTTGTTAAGATAGACATTTGATGTCCTGAAATTTGTTTTAAATCTAATCCATTTAAACTAATCTTCAAAGTAGAACTTCTAGGCCCCCCTTTAAAATATTCATTAGGACATTTAGTAAACATATTTTCTAAGAATGTAGACAAAGGACTTAAACCATTATTACATAATCCTTTTAGCTTCTCATCATGAACTCTATAGATATATACACCACCACTATGATCAAGCCATGCTTTTTTTATCATCTCTTCATCCTATCCCAATACAACAAATTTAAAAACATATTCTATTTATAAGTTTTTATGGACCCATTTATAAAAGAATCAAAAGAGTATATATTTGGAAAATTTGGAACTAAAGTAATTTCACTACCAATAGAAGTAACAATAGAAGATTCTGTGAGGGGAACTAGCCATCCTGAAGATTATATTCATTATTTGTCTTGCCACACAAAGGGAGATAAAGGTATTAAAGCAGTACTAAACTTTCCTAATGATTCCAGTATGGCAAATTCTTATGCAGAGAGTCTAGTAAATGTACTTAATGAAGACATTACATTTAAGAAATATAAAAAATTAAAAGCTTCAATGACAAAAGATTTTGGAATATTTTTAATTCACGAATAAAATGGGAGTTAAATACATGTTTGATATTTATAAATTTTTAGAAACATTTAAGTAATATAAAATAGTATAAAATACTACAATGAAAGAAGAATTCCTAAGAACAACTATCCGAAATGGGGGTAGTCTAGCTGTTAATATTCCTAAAGAAATTAAAAAATTGTTGAAATTAGAAGAAGGAGATATCGTTAAAATTTCAATTGAAAAAAGAAAATGAAATACTTACACAGCTATATAAGAAATAATAAAATAAGTCTTTTTGAAATAGTTTTTAATAATTTTAAAAAATCGAGAGTATTTCTAAAAAAATCTTTTGTAACTTTTCTTAGGAATAGATCTATGGAAAAATTTGGTTCAATATATAAGTTAGCCAAAAATCTTGATATGAAAACTAATAAATCTTATTATTCTCCTATTCAAAGATATCTTACGTCTTACAAATATAGAACTTCCGTACCAATACATCTACTGCTTAAAATTGTCAAATTATTAGATATACCAAAAAGCGAAATCTACAATAATATAGAATATTTTCAATCTTGGACTGGTAAAAAAATTTATGTCCCACGATATTTAAAGTTAGATGAAGATTTTATTTATGGAATTGGACTTTATCTTGGAGAGGGTAAAAATTCAGATAAAATGAAACAAAGAATCGGAATTGCTAATAGTAAAAAGGAAATAGTGAAATTCTCTATATACTGGTTTACAAAATATTTTAATATAAATGAAAAAGATCTAAGATTTTGCACAATTTCCCCAAATAGTTGTAATAATGAAGATCTGAAAATAAATTTAAAAAGGGATCTAAAGATAAAATCAAATAATTTTTCAATGGGAAATCGAGAAAAAACTAATGTTTCAACAATTCAAGTTTATTATGATTCCGTAATTATACGGAATTTAATAGATTGGTTAAAAGAAAATACAATTCCATTATGTTTAAAAGATAAAAAATTAGGTATAAGATTTCTTCAAGGAATAATGGATGGAGAAGGAAGTGTAAATATTTCCAATATAAAAAGAAGTGTAAGGCTAGTGTTGGAAATGAAAAATCAATTTGTTTTAAATGTTATAGAATATATCTTATATAGTCATGGAATAGATACGAACAGACCAAAGTCTAACAAAAATTTAATTTATACTCAAACAAGAGATTATTTCAAATTAAATGAGATAAAACCGTTTAGATATAACTTAAAGAATAAAAGAAAATTTTCAAAAGGAGAAAAAATAATAAAAAGATTACAGACATTTAAAGGAGGGTTATTTTATGAGTTACTTGACTATATGGAGGAACATCAGGAGAGGTCATTTATGCTGGGCGAGTTATATAATTTAATTGGAAGAAAAGGTTCAGCAAATATTAATTTTAAAGAGGCTATCAATAAATCTTTAAACTTAGGTCTAATTGAACTGAACGGAAAAGGTCGTAGAAGAGATCCTTATGAAATTACAATAACAAAGGATGGAGTAAATCATATAAAAAGATTAAAGATGGAAAAAATCAACCATTATGCTCTCTTGAATAATAGTATACATAAAATTATACAAAGTAGATGGAAAGATGGGAGTTAAATTACCAGGAATTTTACCAGTAAGTACAATTGAATGGAATAAATTAAAAGGGAAAAAAATAGGAATAGATTTTTCCAATTGTGCCTATCAATTCTTATCTAGCATAAGGAACTATGATGGAACTCATTTAATGGATTCTAAAGGAAGAGTAACAAGTCTGTACTCTGGACTATTTTTTCGTAGTTTAAATTTAATGCAAAAAGGAATAAAAATATGTTATATATTTGATGGAAAACCTCCAGAATTGAAATATCAAACTCAAAAGAAAAGAAGAGAAAGAAAAGAAATAGCTAATGAAAAATATAAACAGGCTAAAGAAGAAGATAACATTAACCAAATGCAGAAATATTCTAAGCAAGTTTCATATCTCAATAATGAAATGGTTAAGGAATCTAAAGAGCTAGTTAAAGCTTTAGGATTGCCAATAATACAAAGTCCGCAAGAAGCTGATGCACAGGGAGCTTTTTGTGTTGAGAGAAAAGATCTTTGGACATTTGCCTCAAGTGATTCTGACTGTTTACTTCAAGGTTGTCCTAGACTAATTCCAAATCTTACACTATCTCAAACTAGAAAACTTCCTGGGAAGAAATTCGTATACATACAACCCTATATGATTGAATTAAAGGATGTACTAAAACATTTAAAAATAAATCAAGATCAATTAATAGTTATGGGAATTTTAACTGGAACAGATTACAATCCTAAGGGTATTCCAGGTATAGGTCCTAAAAAAGCACTAAATTTAGTTCAACAATATAAAAAATTCGATTCTTTATTTTCAAAACTGGAACCAGATTTTAACTGGAAAAAAATTTATGCAATCTTTAAATCAATGCCTGTAATGAAAAATTATCAATTAAAATGGAAACCAATAGATGAAGAAAAAGTAAAGGAAATCCTAGTTGAAAAATACGAATTTAACAAAGAACGTATAGAATCTGCTCTAGAAAAGTTAGAAGAATATTCAAAAGAAAGAGAACAATCTGATTTAGATAAGTGGATTTAATACAAAAACATTTATATATTCTATATCTTTAACAAAATAAACAAAAAAAGGTGTAATAAATGGCAGAATTTGTTGTAATACCCGCATTAATCATTGGCGCAATAATAGGTCTATATGAATTAATACTTATTCATAGAGATGAAAACTTCTCTAGAAGCCATTGGTTTACACATGGAATACACGCAGCAATTTTTGCAATAGCAGCAACATTTGCCACAATGAACACAGAATTTGTTTATCAAACTTTTTCTTTCTTACAAGGTATCAAATTTATAGATAATCCTTGGGTTTTTAAGATTGGTGTTGGTTTCATAACAATGATTAAAGTACACGCAGCCTCTGCCGTAGTAAAAGGCACTATAGGTTCTACAAAAGGAATGAAAGAAACATGGGCACATTCTTTTGTTGTATCAGCATTAGTTGTATTAGCACCAACAATATGGCCTTTAATTGCACCAATATTCTCAAAATATCTTTAAAGTTCTTTTTCTATCTTCTTAATTTCTTCTTCTAATAAATGCTTCCCTTTCTTAAACTCTTTTTTTATTGGTTTCTCATAAAAAGGAATGGCTTTTAATATTCTAGGGGCTCTTGTAATAGGTCTAACAACTCTAACAAGTTTTTCACTTCTTACTAATCTTTCACCTTCACTAAAGACTTTACTACCTTGTTCTAATTCTGATAATAATCTACCTTCTTTAGCTAGTTTTTCTATTTCCAAACCACTATGCACTATTTTTTGTCCTTCTGTTAATTCTCTTCCTAATCTAAAGAAAGTAAATACTTCTTCAAATACTCTAAATAACAAGAAAAATGGAAACACAGCTATAATATCTAACCAATATTTCTTTAGGAAAATATTAAACTTCCTAACTCTATTAAACTTAAAAATTAAATCTGCTACAAAAATTCCCAAAACAAAATAATCTCCTATTATAAAGAATATTTCGTGTTTATGGTAAAAATCTTGAAAAAAGAAATCTGTTATTATAATATAAAGCAATAATAAAACAACATATGGTATAGATTTATCTACAATCACCTCAATTTTATGTAATTTTTCATTCATATAATAATAAAATATTTAAAGAATATAAACTTTATCTATTTATGAATCCAGAGGAATTAAGAGAATCAAGAAAGAAAGTTATAAGTTTTTTAAATCTTATTTTAAGAACAAATACAATTATGGAAAAAGAATTGGAAATACTTAAAAGTATATTAAGCAAATTTATATTTCAATTACAAAGAGAACTTTTTTTAACAGATAATCAATTAATTACAGAACTAAACCAAAATATTTCTTGGTTAAGAAAAGGAGAACTTGATAGTAGGTCTAAAAAATCTTTAAAATTTATTATTAAAACATTATTAGAAGTTAAATTATAATTACCATAATCTTCCTTTATTTCTTTCTAAATATCGTAATCTCTCATTTAAACTATCTAATTTTGTATTTATAACATCTAACTTACTTAAAATTAATTCTTCTTTGCTAGAACTTACTTGAGGTCTTTCATAATTATTTTCTGGTTCAGCAGAGTAACCTTGTCCATAATCTTTTAAGAAATCTTGTTGTCCTTCTTCTCTTGAGTGTTCTAAACCGGGAGTTGGGTTTTGATCTAAATGATTATCTTGTATAGGTTCATGTTCTTGTAAATTATTATCAAAATTTAACTCTGGCTCTTTCTTTTTAAAAATTTTCTTAAAAGGCCATTTTATTATATCTAAAAAAGTCATTTTAGATTATAGCAATAGCATTCTGTTTATCATTAACTAACAAATCTCTTATTCTATCTGTTCTATATCTTCTCTGATTTTCAGTATATCCTGGATTGCCCTGTATCTCTTGAGCTCTTGCTACTATCTCTGTATTTGCAACACCTACATCTTGTAAAGCTTGGATAACATCATTTCTTTGACCAACATCTGCAATGCCAGCAATTACCTGGCCTTGGATTGCATTAACAGCATTATCCTCTTGTTGAAGTTCATTTAAAAGATCAGTACACATTTGTTGTATCTGTGGATCATTCATAAGCACAGGACCTGAACCAGCTCCAAAAAATGGGGCAAGTAATGGTCTTTGAGCATTAAGTGCATTATCAAGTTCTGTTCTTAAAGCTGGTCTGTCTGGTCCCCCTATTCCACCAATTGCTCCTGCTGCATTTTGAACTGCATTTGCCGCATTTACAACAGGACCTACATTTAAATTCCCTATTGGATACATAATTGTATATCTCAAAAATTGTATCAAACAAGCTAAAAGTAATATTGCCCAAGAAATGTCAAAAACTGTTTGCAATCCTGAAACTAATAAATTTCCTGCATTCACAACACTTGTAATGTATAAAATAACAAGTAAAATCACTAAATAACCAACTCCTGCTGCCATACTTCTGCCTGTGTTATTCTGAGGGTCCCTTCCAGCGATTTTAGAAACTCCATACATAAGTAAAATTGATGTACCTATAACAAAAACAAAAGATAATAATGATTTAAAGATATTCGTACCAGTTCCAAGATAATCTCCAAAAAATAAGTTTAAAATTTCTCCTGGAATAAAAGCAACAGTAATCAAAGAAATTAACCCTGCTACAATACCCCCAATTCTACTTCTCTGATTTTGTTCAGATCCAAAAATTTGCATTCCACCCATAACAGGGAATAATATAGCAAATAATACTAAACCTAAGAAAAGTCTAATGACAATTAAACCTGTAACAGGTAAGTGAAATAGATTAAACAAAGGTTCTGCAAAACCTTGAAATAAGATATTAAAAATATTTTCAAAAGCATCTTGTATTCCTTGAACATTTGTGCTAGTTGCTCCAGTTATTCCAACATAATCAATACCAACAGTATCAAAAAATATCAACGTTACTGCTAAAAATAAGAAAATAAACAGATGTTCTCTTTTTATTTTGTTAAACATGTTCTTTTTTCAATATTAATTACTATTTAAATATTTTGAATTTCTTGATTTATATAATCAAATCTTTCTGAAATCTGGGCTTTTGTCAATAAGTTAGTTAATTCTTGGCAATTCGTAACCTTTGTGAGTAAGTTACTTCTAATGTCTGTAAGATTTGCTCTCATAGTCTCTAATTGAGGTAAAATTTCATTCTTAATTTTCTCATTAGTTAAATTATCTACATTTTTCTTAAAACTAATAATTGCTTTAATTATTTCTGCCATTGAACCTCTTATACTAGTGTAATTAGTATCTTTCTCTATTGGAGCATTTTTCAATTTAGATATTTCGCTAGCAAAGTTCTCATATGCACCCCTTACCATAATATTATTCGTAGATAATGTCTCTTTCAATTTTTGAAGTTGTTGCGCCTGTGCAGCTTGTGCCACTCTTGGATCTTCTCCTGGCTGTATTTGTTGGTTTGGTTGTTGATTAGTATTATTTTTTTTACCCCATAAACCTTTGATTTTACCCCATGTTCCTTTAACACCACCCCCTTGGATAAATTGATTTAATTCAGGGTCAGAAGAGCTTCCTACGCCTGCAACTCCTTTTACAAATATATGGTAAAGACCACCAATCAAAAGTCCAAGATAAGCAAATCCTTGGAGAAGATATTCAAAATTTCCAATACTTAAAGATTCTTGAGAAATTCTCCCAAATATACCGAAGAATAAAATTAAAATTAGAAAATAAACTCCTCCTTTCACAAAATTCATAACACCTTTTGATTTCCATTTGTGCATTGAAACAAAAACACCTATGATTAAAGCAAGATTAAGACCTAATCCTAATATCATTCTGGCTATGCCGTCTGTATCAAAATAAGCCTCCATGATTCCTTTAGGCATAAAAGCAGCTACAGCTAATCCAATAACAGCTGCAATAACATTGCCCATTTTACCAAATTTTTGACTTTTATTAAAAACAACATGTAACAAACCAAATAAAAGAATGGCAATTAATAATCTAACAGCTAAAACAGCATCTTTATCTACAGCATCTACAACAGGTGCTAAAAATCCACTAAATACTAAATCATATAAATTGTCAAAAACTTCATTTATTGCTTCAACATCAATATTTTGTGCTCCAGTAATCTTATCATTAGTGTTATAATCTACACCAGCTACATCGAAGAATAATAAACTCGCAAGTAAAAACAAGATTATAAAGACGTATTCTTTACTTAAAAATCCTTTAACTCTGCTTAACAAACATAACACCTCATATTATAATAACTATAATAAAATATATATAAACATTGCTATTCTTATTTTTGTCATGAAATTAAAAGAATTACTAAAAAATAAGTTAACAAGTAAAGAATTATCTTTAATTCCATCATCTTTTGATACAATTGGATCTATCGCCCTATTTCAAGATTTTCCAAAGGGGCTAAAAAATAAACAAAAATTAATAGGAAATACTTTACTAAAAGAAAATAATAATATTAAAACAGTAACAATTAAAACAAAAAAGCATTCAGGAAAATACAGATTAAGAAAAGTTAAAGTTATAACAGGAAAAAACACAAAAGAAACAACACATAAAGAAAATAACATACAAGCAAAACTAAATATAGAAACTTGTTACTTCTCTCCAAGATTATCTAATGAAAGATTGAGAATTTCTAATTTAGTAGAAAATAATGAAGAAGTTTTAGTAATGTTCTCTGGAATAGGAATTTACCCATTAGTCATAGAAAAAAATTCAAAACCAAAACAAATTTATTCAATAGAAATAAATCCAGAAGCTCATAAATATTCTTTAGAAAATATAAAAAATTCAAAAATAATAACACCTATACTTGGAGATGTAAATAAAGTTCTTCCAAATATTTATCAAAATATAATAGGATTAAAATCAGCTTTTTACAATATTCAATTAAAACAAAGGCTAAAGAAAAAACCAAATTTAATTGAAATACAATTATTAGATGGAGATTTAGAATTTAAATTAAAAGACTTAGAAAAACAATTAAAAAAATTAAACAAGCAAAATATTGAAATATTCATACATCAACCATTTAGAAAATATAAAGGACAATTACTTTCTTTAAACCAAAAAACAATACCTATAGAAGCATATAAATTAATGTATAAACTATGTAAAAAATACAATGCTAGATGTGTAATACATCCAACTAATTACTTAGATAAAAAAGTAAATAAAACATATTTAATAGATAATTTAAAATTATTGGAGCCTTATCAAAAGTATTTTTATTATGAAAATACACACATAGAAAAATTTTTTTCAAGAATTGAAAATAACCTAGATGTAATTGCCAAATTAAAGATACAAAACTTTTGCATAGATCTCGCCCATTTTTTCTGTATTTACAATAATAGCAAGAAATTAATTTCAAATATTAAAAAAATACAAGAAAAATGCAATACTTATTTCCATATTAGTGATTCTATTAATGGTGAAGAAGCCTTAGAGTTAGGAAAAGGAGAAATAGATTTTGAAAATATCTTACAATATGTTAACAAAGGATGTATTGAAGTTAGTTCAAAAGATGAAAATAATCCTAAAGAAATGTTAAATTCTTATGACAAATTAAAAAATTACACTAAAAAATTTGATAGAATAATAATGCCCCTTCCTAAATCCTCAGAAGATTTTCTAAACTTAGCAAAAAACCATATTAGAAAAAATGGAGTAATTCATTTCTATGACTTTTCTAATGATGAAAACTTTCCAGATTCTTCAATTAAAAAAATAGAAAAACATTTTGAAAACTTTGAAGTTCTAAACTCTGTAAAATGTGGTCAATATTCTGCTGGAAAGTCAAGAGTTTGTATAGACTTTAAGGTAAAATAAATACGCTTATAAACTCTTTTTTATTAAGAATATTGGGGAATGATTGCGTGAACACCAGATGATCCTTCGAGAAATGATTTGAGGTTAGTAGCTTCTGACCCTACTTTAATTTCTATAAGTAGAAGAAACAATAGGTTCTTTAAATTTAGGCAAATTCTCATCACCAGAATCTACAATTTCCTCTAACCTTTCAATACTTAATTCTTCACTATCATCTCTACTTATTTTAAATGATTTTCGTGGTGGTGTGTAAGTAAAACTTCTAGATATATTTGGGGTAATTCCTGCTTTTATTAATTTTTTAGCAATATTTAATACTTGCTCAGGATTAGATATTCCATCTTCGATTATTTGTCCATGAGAATTGCTAAACTTATATCCTTCCATCTCAAAATCTAAAAAATAATAAGCAACTCCTGTAATCTCTCTATAACCAGTAATTAATCCCATAACAAACCTAGTTAATTCAGTAATTTTTAAAGATTTTTATTCTTCAGAATATGTTATTCCAATTTCAAATCCAATAATTCTTTTTAATCAGAGAAATCAAATTCTTTAGCACATCTTCCCCAAAATTCTTTAGCTTCTGATGAAAGGTTTTCTTCAATTAATGAAAGAGATGTCATACCTAAATCTCTTAATTTATTTGTTAAATATCCTTCTGGATAACCCATCTCACAACTCATAATATACATCGCATCTTCAATTCCTAGATTTCCTTCTCTTTCAGTTAGTTCTATGGTATGTCCGTCTGCAAAATTCACATACAAACTACGCTTTATACCATCTTTTCCTTGAATATATTCTAAATCTGTTAAAGGACAATTATCTCCAGAAAATTCATATCTCTCTTCTAATTTTTTTGATGCTAATGTAATTTCTTCAATTCCCATCTAGTTTACTCAATTATTATCTTTTTAACTATTTATATACTCAAAAATACTTGAACATTAATTCTAAATATTATTATAGTTTTATTCCAACTTCAAATCCAATAATTCTTTCTTATTTATTTTAACAGAAGAAGGAGCAGAACCGCCATGCCAAGACATTTTAGGCCTAGTTCTCATTGGATAAATTCTTTCACTATTATCATCTAAAATAATTGCACTTCCTTTTAATCTTGGTAAATTATTCAAATAACTTAAAATATCTAAATTCAAATAAGTCTGCATAATAGATTTTAAAGCCTCAATATCAAATTTAGCAGTTAATCTATGGCTTAAAACAATATCAGATTGTGTCATAACATCTTTATGTATCTGTCCAGGTTGTTGTGTTGCTAAAACTAAACTTATTCCTGGTTGTCTACCTTCTCTTAACAATTGTACTAACGCATCTGTTGCAGGTGTTTTTCCTTTCTTGGGTAGGAATTCATGACAATTATGAGATATTATGTTATTTGCTATAAAATTATGAGTATCTTCCACAGTAATATCATAAACATCTTCATTACCCATTTTTTCAATATTCCCTATCTTTTCAAAAATAAAACTTTCACTTAATCTTTTGTTCATCCATTCATCAAAAGAGTCGAATTTTTTTGGAACACCAGGTCTATAATTTTCATAAATATAGCTTCTTGCTTCGTATTCTTTTATATTAAGAATTTTGCTAATTTTTGTTTTACCTATATTTCTTCTATTTTGCAGATTCAACGCCTTTAATTTCAGATTTTCTCTTTTTTGTTTCTCATACAATCTTGCTTTTAAGTATTCTAGCCATAATAATCCCTGTTTCTCTTTATCATTACAATATCTATAGCCTATTTTTTCAAGAAATCTTATTGTATTATTGTTATTTTTCGCTAATGTTATCTG
>NZCT01000002.1 GCA_002688355.1 archaeon
ATTTAATAATATGTTGATTTTAGCTCTTGTTTTAAGTTATGTATTTAGATTTATATTTGCTGCACCTGGAGCTGTTTTTATTTCTGGTAATGTGAATATTGAAAGAAACGGTAGAATATCTGCAGCAGGACCGATAACAAATTTAATATTGGCATTTGTATTTTTATTGTTTTTCGTTATTTTGAATTCAATTGGATTGTATAATTTTGAAACTTTCGTAGGTAGAATAATTGCTTTTGGATTTTTTATTAATTCATGGTTAGCTTTGTTTAATATGATTCCTTTTTGGAATTTTGATGGTAAGAAGATATTTTTATGGAATAAAACTGTTTATTTAGTGATAGTGGCAGTAGGAGTTATGTTTAGTTTTTTTATTTCCCCTAGCATTTTTCCTTTTTCTTTTTAAAAGAATTAATAACATAAAATTTATAAAGAATTAAAATAATTTAAAGATATGATTGATTTTAAATTTCTTTCAGATTTTGGTCTTTTTGATGTTATATTACCAAGTTTATTTTTATTTGTTGCAATAGCAATTTTCTTAATAACAATTATAATAAAAAAAATAAAAAAATCAACCCTTAAAACATTACTAATAATTTTAAGTCTGATTGTATCATATTATTCACCTTTGGTTATTTTTTCTATATTTGGATATCTTAGTGCTTTAAGTCCTATTTTTCAGAAAACTCAATCTTTTTTAGTTTACATATTGATAATTATATTTTTTTACCTTTCCATTAAAATTATAAAATCAGAGAAAACAAACAAAAGTTAATTTGGTTAAAAAAAGTTTATTTTTTAGAAGTGCTTTGTTGAATTTCTTATTTTAATAAAATGTTTCTATGACTTGGATTTATTAATAGATCTTCTTCTTGCATTTTCCCAATACCCTTTTTCCCTATTGTTAAAACTTTAGTACTTTCGTATCTGTCATTATTATCTTCTCTATAATTATAATCTATTTCTAATTTTTCAGCCATTTGTATTAGAAGATTAGCTATTTCAAAATCTTTAGTATATACTCTTAGATTTCTATATTTTCCAGTTCTAGCTTTAGCTCCAACATATCCAACGAAAAAACCAACTTCTGCTTCATAATTAAATTTAGGTAATTTAAAAGAATTTCTTTCATTTCCTGTTGGAAATTCTAAATCATTATGATACCAAGTTGCAATTGATGTGCTACAAACATTAATTGAAGGAGTAACACCTTGAAACTTATTTGGTGTTGTAAATTCATGTTTTTTTATTTCACCCATATAATTGTGCTGATCTTTTAACATATCAAGAATATTAGTGTAAAGTGCGTATTCTTCATCGTAATTAGAACCTTTAAATATTAAACCTCTACCTCTTTCTGCATTTCTATTTTTTAAATTATCGTTAATTACATAAGCATCAGCATATGCTATTCCTATTAGCATTCCCTCATTAAAATTAATTTCTTCTGGAATTCTTATTGATTCCTTTAGATCGACAGATGTTACAAGAAATTGAAAATTTTTTTCCTTTAGTTCTACCAAATTTCCTTTATACACATTCATCTCTTCTCTGAGAAAATGTGTTGTAGTCAAATTTTCACCAGAAGAATTATACCTTCTTCTTAAAATATTCCTAACATCACTTGTTGATCTCTTATAATCTCCATCCCAAGGTTCTCTGAACAAACCACCTATGGTACAAAGTGTTAATTGAGCCCCTGTTTTAGATTTTTTCTCTCTGTTGCTAAAATTATAGTGATATACTAGACTATCACAAATTTGTTCAATTTTATTAAAATCATTTGGCAACCTTCCAATTGTAAGAATTTCATCTAGTGTAAAACCATATTTATCTATATATAATTCATTTCTTTGATCTTCTGTTGTATCATTTATATCTTGAGGTAAGATTAATGTTGAGTTTGACATATATTTATGATGATAAAAAGATTTAATACTGTTTTTATTAATTTAATTACCCTCTACTAGTTTTCCCTTCTTTTGAGGCATTATTCTCTTTTTAGCATTTTTAAATTTTGTATTTAATTGAGCTCCTTGAAAATATTCATGTAATAGTATTGTTAATGCAGATAATTCTGAGAGAGGTTGTGATGTTACGGAAATGTTATAATCTGCTAAATTATAGTAAATGGGTGGAACAAGTTCAGATCCAATTATAATTAAAATTTTTTTATGATTTCTTATCTTTGTTATGTTTTTTTGCAAGGGTAAACCGTAAACTGTTAGATGGATAACTAAATAATCCTCTTTTTTCTTTTGTTTAATTAGATTCTCTGGAGATTTAGTATGTTCAATCTTAAAATCAGAGCCAAAATTTTCATTAATTTTTGTAATACTTGATTCAAGAGAAGAATCTTTTTGTCCTGAGTAATATAGTTTTTTACAATTAAACGCACGTGTTGTTAANGCNATGTGNGTTGATAGTCTTTTATCNCGTTCNATTCTNTGANNTAAACGTAATATTTCTATAGATTGCATTTTCGAAGAGTAATATACAAAAGTATTTAAATAGTTATAAGTGAATTTTAAAATAATGACATTTAAGGAATCTCTTTTTAGAATATATGAAGAACATTATAAAAAACTATTATTGATTCCTATTGTGATATTTGTTCTTTGTTTAATTATTTTAGGTGTTATATATGCACAAACTGGTTCTGTTATTGATAGAGATGTTTCTTTGAAAGGTGGAATTGAGGTTACGTTACTGAAAGAGAATTTAGATTTTGATGATATTGAAAATGCGTTAATGCAAGAATATAGTGATGTTTCTGTAAGAGAATTAACGAATCCACTTTCAAGAAAAAGTGTTGGTATATCTATTCAGGTAAGTGATGTTAGTGAAGAGGAAATTACAAAATTCTTAAAAACTAAAATTGATTTTGATGAAACTAACAAGGATGTATATGCTCCAAGAAATACTGAATCTGAATTTGGAGAAAATTTCTATAAATCTTTGTTGATTGTTGTGTTAATTGGTTTTATATTAATGGCTTTAAGTGTTATAATTGCTTTTAGAACTTTAATTCCAAGTATTGCTGTTATAAGTGCAGCTGTTATGGATATTGTTTTTGCTTTGACTGTTGCTAGTTTAATAGGAATAAAATTAGACGGTGGAGCTATTGTTGCGTTTTTATTGGTCATTGGTTATTCAGTTGATACTGATATTTTGTTAACTACTAAGATGATTAAGAGAAAAGAAGATACTCTTATGGAGAGAATGTTTGGTTCTATGAAGACTGGACTAACAATGACAATAAGTGCTATAGTTGCATTAAGTGTTGGTTATTTTGTTTCTTTGAGTTCAACTTTAGAGAATATGTTTTTGATAATTGTTTTGGCTTTGATAATGGATATTTTGACTACTTATTTTACTAATGCAGGAATATTAATTTGGTATGCTAAGAAGAAGGGAATACAATGAAATTAAGAGATTTACTAAAAACTAGAGTAATAATTTTGATAATTGTAATTTTAGCTTCTATAATTTTAATAAAACCTTCTTTTAACGATAATGGTGTAAGTATAAGAAGTGTTGAGGTGAATAGCTCTGCTTACAATAATGGAATGGTGGTTCCTGTTGATATTAGTCCTAGAGATAGAGAATTAATAACACAGATTAATAATAAAAATATTATTGGAGTTGAAGATTATATTTCTGCTACTGAAAATTTAGTGGAAGGAGATACTGTTAAGATTTTAACTAATGTTAGAGAATATGCTTTTATAATGGAGCAAGATAATTTAGGATTGAGTGTTTCTGAACCTGCTTCAACTAATATTAGGAAAGGCCTTGATTTAGAAGGAGGAAGTAGAGTTATTTTAGAACCTGTTGATTCTTTAACCGAAGATGAATTTTCTCAGTTAATTGAGACTATGAAATTAAGATTGAATACTTTTGGTTTGAGTGATATTAAAGTTAAGGCTGCTAGTAATTTACAAAATCAGAATCTTGTTGTGGTTGAAGTTGCTGGAGCTACAAAAGAAGATATTCGTGAACTCGTTGCGGGACAAGGAAAATTTGAAGCAAAGATTGGAGAAGAAACTGTTTTTACTGGAAGTAAAGATGATGTAGTATTTGTTTGTAGAGGTGATGGAACTTGTTCTGGTGTACATCAATGTTCTGAAGTAGATGCAGGATATGGCTGTCAATTTCAATTTTCGATAAGATTAGGAGGTGAGGCTGCTAAGAAACATGCTATAGTAACAGATAAATTAGATGTTAATATTTCAAGTACTGGTGGCCAATATTTGAGTAAACCTTTAGATTTATATTTAGATGATATTTTAGTTGATAGCTTAAGAATTTCTAGTTCATTAAAAGGCCAAGAAATTGTTGACATTTCAATAAGTGGTCCTGGTTTTGGTGCAACAAGAGGAGAAGCTGTTGATGATGCAACAAGAGGTATGAATAAATTACAAACTGTTTTAATAACTGGAAGTTTGCCTTCAAAATTAGAAATTGTAGATGTGAGGAGTTTTAGTCCTGTTTTAGGAAAAGCTTTTGTTGATAATGCAATATTAATTGGTGTGTTAGCTATTTTAGCTGTAAGTATTGTTATATTTTTGAGGTATAGGAAACTAAAAATTGTTTTGCCTATAATGATTACTGGTGTTTCTGAAATTGTTATTATTTTAGGTTTTGCTGCTTTAGCTAAGATTAATTTAGATTTAAGTGCTGTTGCAGGAATTATTGCAGCTGTTGGTACTGGGGTTGATGATCAGATTGTTATTTTAGATGAGGTTTTAGGTAAGGCTGGTTCTATATTACATAGTTGGAAGGAAAAGATTAAGAGAGCATTTTTTATTATATTTGCTGCTTACTTTACAGCTGTTGGATCTATGTTTCCATTATTATTTGCTGGAGCTGGATTATTGAAAGGCTTTGCATTAACGACTATTATTGGAGTAACTATTGGTGTTTTTATTACAAGACCTGCTTTTGCAGCTATCATAGAAGGTTTGGTTGATAAGGATTAATAAAATTTAAATGATCTAGCTATCATCTCTGCTTCTCTATCAAATATATCATTATCTTTTTCTTTTGCATAAATGAGTGAAAATACCTTATTATCTTTTAAAGTACAAAATATTCCAATAAACAGATCGTAGTATTTTCCTTCTTCCTGAAATTTTGCAGTATATCTAATAACGTAACCAGGGTTATTATTCATATTAATTTCATGCTGTTGAATAATCTTTACATTTCGAAAACTTCTTTTAATTTCTTCTATTGATAATTTTGCATATTCTTCTAATGTTGTGATACCTTCTGGTAAATCTTGGATAACCAGATTGATGTTTTCTCTAAAATCATCTACAGGATTCTCATTTTGAGATCTGAACAAAACAATGGTATCCATATAATTTTCCAATTTTTCCCAATTAGAAGGATATTCCATTCTTATCCTATATCTAGTATTAATATATTCTTGTAAATTATCCCCTTCTTGTAATGATTCTTCAGATGGGACTGATTCAAAAGAATTGTTAACTCTATTTTCTAAGTTTCCAAACATAGACATTTCTATAATAGAACTAGAATTTATTTCATTATTATTTAGATTATTTTTATTATCAGAAAACAAACTTCCTAAAACAAAAGTTCCAATTGCTAACGTGCTATAAATCTTATCTTTAAGACTTTGCATATTAACAAGATAATTCTTATCTTTATAAATTTTATTAAATCTCTATTTTTACTTCATTATCTTCAATTTTAACATTATAAGTATTAACTTTAGCATCTGCGTTTACTGGGCTTACTCCTGTTTTAATATTATATTTCCAACCATGCCAAGGACACACAATGTTTTCTTCCTCTAATGAACCATCACAAAGCGGACCACCCATGTGTTTACATTCATTATCAAAAGCATGAAAGTTTCCATCTTTTAGGTATAAAGCTATCTTCTTTCCATTTGATTCTATTAATTTCCCTTTACCTTCTTCAAAATCTTCTTTTTTCCCAGCTGTTATAAATTCAGACATTTTTAATCCTCCTTAATGTTTATTTTTTATTTGTTATATTGTAAGACAATTAAGTATTTAAAATGTTTATCATTAGCAACAAAAGTGATGACAACATATTACAAGCCACGTTTC
>NZCT01000003.1 GCA_002688355.1 archaeon
TGAAGAAGGAAAAAAATATGCTTATAGAATAAGAGCAAAGACTGTTTTTGAAGGTAAGACTTCATATAGTAATTATTTAGAACCAATTGGAGATAATGTATTTTCTCCAAGTTTAGAATATTCTGTTACTGCAAGTACAATATATGATCCTAATTTCCCTGAACAACCTACTGTCCAAGGAGAGCTTTCAGAACCTGGACAACCTTCACAGCCTTCAGAACAACCTTCAAGTTCTAGTGTTGGAGATGGTGGTAGTGGAACAAGTGCGGGAGGAAGAAGAGATTATGGTAGAAGTTATCCTGATGTTGAAGATTATGGAGATACTGATAATGATGGTTTACCAGATAATTGGGAAATTGAGAATTTCGTTGGCCTAAGTCAAGGGGCAGATGATGATTATGATAATGATGGTTTTAATAATCTAAATGAGTATAGAACTAGATCTGATCCTAGGGCTTCTGAAGATTATGGTGAAGACGATAGTAGTAATATAGCTTATTTTATTATAATTGGGGTTGTTGTTTTTGGTGTTTTAGGATTTTTTACTTTTAGGAAATTGCATCATAAAAAACCAGTAATGCAAAATTTGGAAACTAATGGACATGCACAACAAAATGTTCAAGAAAATATTCCTCAAGGAAATCAAGAATCACCTTTACAAGGTTTGGGTGAAAGTAAACATCAAGGAAATCAACAAGAACATTTACAACACCAAGAACCTCAACAAGAATCACCCATACAAGGTTTGGGTAATATACAACAAGAACATCCTCAACAAAATGTAGAACCTCATGAGAATAGTGCTCAAGTAAGTCCAGAGTTAAAAGATTATATTACTAAGATGAGAAAAACAGGTTATAAAGATCAGGACATTAAGAATTCTTTGTTAGAAGCTGGATGGGATGCACATGATGTGGATAATGCTCTTAAAACTGTAAAATAACTTTTTCTAAAGAATATAAAAAACTTTATATATAAAGGAGAGTAGTTAAAATCTAATGATTATGAAAAAAGGACAAAGTGGAGGAAATATCGCTGTTTTAGTTTTATTAATTGCTATTTTTATTAGTGTTTATATTTTATTAATACCACAAGAAGATAGAGATGATTTATTGAATGAAATTAATAAAAAAAATGACTCTAATGGTGATAATGGAGATGTTGAATTAGTTTTATTAGAAGAAAGTGTTGGAATTTTGAAACCTTCAGATACAGATACTGTAATACATGATATAGATTCTGTTAGTTTGTTTTTTCGAGATGAGCCAGTAACGCAGGATTTGGCTAATGTATTAACTATAGAAAATGGTTTATTTGGGGAGAGTTCTCAAAAATTAGTTTTTAATTTAGATGATGAGGATAATTTAAGAGATATTGCTTTATTTTTCTTTGTTAGAGAAGGTGATGGGGATTTAGAGGTAAAACTAAATGGACAAAATGTTTATGCTGGAAAAGCTGAAGGTTTACAAAATATTAATTTGCCTAAAAATATAGTTGGAAGTATTAATGAATTACAGATTAGTGTTGATAAAGGTATCTTAGGAAATAAATATGTCTTAAGTGATATTAAATTAAGAGAGAATTTTGAAATTACCAATGCACAAGAAGTTAGAAATGTTGTGTTATCAAGTGCGGAAGATGAGAATGCTAAGCTAAGTTTTTTAAGTTTCTGTAATGAACAAAATTCTGGAGCAAGATTGAGAATATTTGTTAATGCTAAAGAGAGCTTTAATGAATTAATGCCTTGTGTTCCTCAAAGAAAGAATTTAGAAATTGATAAAAATGATCTTAATGTTGGGAATAATGAATTTATATTTGATATTGATAAAGGAGATTATTTATTAAATGATCTTGAGTTAGAAGTTAAAAGTAAGGAAGGTGGAAAAGAGAGAATTAAGTTCCCAATTTCTGAAGAACAATTTAATAAAATACAAGAAGATAATGAAGTTGTTTTGAAAGTAGAGTTCGGTAATTTAGATGAAGATGATAGAAAAGGAACAATAAGTGTTAATGGAAAAGAATTTAGTTTTAATACTGATGATGATGAATTTGAGAAACTAATTACTAGTTTTGTTGAAGAAGGGAATAATTTTATTGAGATAAAACCAGATAATGAATTTGAAATATTAAATTTAGAGATTATAATTGAGAGATAAAATGTTTTTTCTTATAAGGGGTGGGAAAAGTTGAGTGATGCTGTGAGGGAAACAATTGAGAGGGGATTAAGTCCTTTGAGGATATTTCCTAAAATGATTGCTTGGTTTATTGTTATTATTGTTCTTTTTTTAGTACTAACTACTATTTTTTATGGTATTGCTTTTGCTGTTAATTCTTATACAAGTGGAGCTGCTCAAACATTTGTAACATATTTTGAAGTACAATTGCCAAAAATACCCCTAATTGGAAATTATTATCAATGGTTATTTGCTACTATTGGTTCATATATTATAGATCCTACTCAGGCTATAAGTAATGATCCTGAAATTGAAACTATTGAGGATGATAGAGAAAAGGATTTAGGTATTACTATTGAAGATTTTCGACCCAGAAGCGATTTTTTATCTGGAGAATTTATGGATTTGACTGCTACAATTAATACTTATACTTTAAGAGATAGTGCTGTTGTTTCTTTAAGATGTGCTACTGAGGATGTAGAAGGTATTGTTGATACACCTCAAATAATTCTAAAAAAATATGATTCTCAATCTACAAATGTTGCTTGTGAATTCCCAGAAGGAAGTATAATTACGGAGAAGAAATCTGGAGGAAGAAAAGTTGTATTTGGAACTAAATATGATTTTAACACAGAAGCTTTTGTAGATATATGGGCAATGGATGAACAAAAGAAAGTTGATTATGTTAATCAATATAGAAGAAACCCATTGAATGATGTTATTGATAAAAAATATATTGATGATAAAGAAAAAGGTTCAATGAAAACTGTTTTTACACCAGGACCTATGGAAATAGGTATAGGTGGTGATTCTCAACCTTTTACTGATGAGGGGCCTGGAAATAGAGATTTTTATTCTATGTTTATTAAAATGGATAAAAATAAAGATTGGGAAGGTAACTTTGTTGAAATTGAAAATTTAAGAATTAAACTTACTGAAAATTTTGAGTTAATTAATGATGGCTCAAAAAGATTTTCTAAATTTACAAAAATTGAAAATGATGGAAAATTTAATGTTTATGAATTGGATCAAAATGAATTAGATGAAAGAGCAAATAATATTTGTGAAGATTTGGGATTAGTTGATTTAGCAACTTTGGGGATCTTTAGAGATGATGGTGATATAAAAAAATGTGTTGATAGATTAAGTAAAGGATTTCCTCGTATTGATTTTGGCTTAAAAGTTGTTAAACTAGATTCAGAAGAGTTAATTAAATATCCTGGAGTTATTGTAGAAGTTGAGTATAAATTTGAAACACAAGAATATGCTTTTATGAATATAAACAATCCAGAGGCTTAAAATGAAAAAAATAATTTTACTATCAATATTTATTGTAAGTTTGTTTTTAATAGTTGGATGTGGAAATGGTTCTGGTGGAGGTTTTGGTTTTGGTGATCGTGGAAGCGGAGATAGTAGTAGTTCTTATTTTGGTGGAAAAACAGAGGGATTAGTTATAAACTTTATTAATCTACAACCAAGGGACACAATTAGAGAAGGGGAAGAGTTTACAATTGGTTTAGATTTAATTAATAATGGTCAATGTGATGTTATAGGGGAAATATGTGTTAGAGATGCGTTAAGTGATGTTTTTGGTGGTGTTGAAGATTCTTGTCAAGAAATTGAGCTAAAAGCTATTGAGAATATTAATGGAAATATAAGAAAAGATAGTAGAAAACTATTTTTTAGAGGTAATGGTTATGAAGATATTCAAAGAGAATTAACTACACAAATAATTGCTAAAGCTACTTATGGTTGTGAATTTATTTCAGGGCCTCAGTTATGTGTTAAGCCTGTGGTTGGTGAAGATGAAGATATTTGTAAAAGTGTTGAAGACATTTCTGGAAAGAACTTAAAAGCTAGAAATGCTCCTGTTACAATAACTAAAGTGCATAAAGAAGTTTTTACAGAACTTGATGGAGTAAGATTATTAGCCACAATTACATTAGGAAAGATGAGTAAAGGTAATTTGTTCTCTGAAGATAGCTCTGAGAATAGAGGTAATTCTTTGTTTATGAGAGCTGTATATGAAGGTTTTGGGGAGATGGAATGTGATGAATTAGAAGGAAACTTATTGTATTGGAGAGCTGATGAAACAAGTAAAATTGTACAATGTAGTTTAGAAATTGGAGAGATTGATTTATTAGCAAATCCTTTAGATATTGAATTAAGTTATGATTATGAAATTAGTGAAAATAAGCAGATTACAATAAAAGAAAGATTTGATAGTGATCGTAGATTTTAGATAAAGAAAAGGAGGTTTAAAATGGTACATGTTGAACTAAAAAAAATTGATCCGATGTCCATAGCTAAATTATCAACAGCTATATATGGTGTTTTTGGAATTCCTATTGGGATTATAATGGCGACATTTGGAGGATTGTTTGGAGGAGGACTTGGTTTTTCTGCTATAATTATAGTGCCTATTGCATATGCTTTTATAGGGTTTGTAAGTGGAATTATTGTAGGACTTTTATATAATGTTGCAGCAAAGTATGTTGGAGGAGTGACCTTTGATTTTGAGCAGAAACCACAGGAAATAGAGCATTAAATGGTTAAATATTTAAATAAGTAAATATCTTGTTAAAACATAACTATGGAAAAAAAGAGAGTTGCATTATTATTCTTACTTTTTGGAGTGATTTTAATAGTTGGCTGTGATGATCCAGAAGTTCCAGAGAAAAGTGGTACTTTTTTTGGTGGTAATGATGGTATAAGTGCTAGTTTTGTTAAGGTTTCTCCACCAAGTTCTTTTGATCAAGATGATTCTGTTGCTGTAAAAGTTTTACTTGAAAATAAAGGGGAGACAGAAATTGTTGCTGGAAATGCTAAAGTTAAGATACATGGTATTAATGTAAATAATTTTGGTTTAAATAGTGATTATAAGGCAACACAAGGAGTTTTGATAGGAAAGAGTGAAAGAAGTACAAAAGGTGGGCAACAAGAAATAGATTTTGGTAGAATGCAATATAGTTTGCCAATAATTAATACAGAAGACTTTACAATAAGAGCAAGATTATGTTATAATTATCAAACTCAAGCGAAATTAGATATTTGTTTAAAATCTAGGATTAGTGAAGAAGCTGGAGAAGAAGTTTGTAGTTTAGCTGGAAATAAAGTTGATGAAGAAGAAGGAAGTGTTTCAAGTGCACCTATTCAAATAACATCTATAACTGAAGAAACAAGAGGAAGTGATCAAGTAAGATTTGATGTAAAAATTGAGAATTTAGGAACTGGAGATGTTTTTGATCCAAGTAGTTCTTGTGAAGAGATAGAAGATGATTCTACAAGATTAGAGAAGAGAGATAAGGTTGAAATAAATGTATTAAATCCTGCTGATGTTAAGTGTAGTTTTATTACAGGAGAAGAAAGTAATAAAGGTATTGTAAGATTAGATAATGACGAAGGAACAATTACTTGTTTTATGGATGTTGAAGAAACTTTAGAAGATAAGTTAAGTATTAATTTGAATTATATTTATAGAGATAGTGTAAGTAAACAAATTACAATAGTTGAAAGTACTAATTGATAGATAAGTATTTATAATTTTTTGATTCTATAGAAGATTAGCTAACTATATACTTTAAAATATATTTTCCTTACAAATGATGCACATGCAAAACACCCGCGCAGAGCTTATAAAGTAATTTGTTAATACTATAGCAATGAATGACCCTTCTAGAACTGGCATTGTAAGATTGGAAGATTTACCTAAAGATGAAATTTTTATAAAATTAAAACCTAGATTTCATAAATTATTAAATAGTAGGATAAGAAGCTATGGAATTTCTAAATTTGAAAAGAGAATGAATTCTGGAAGAAAAATTGGACATTGGTTACAAGATAATCATTTAATAAGATTTGATGTATTATGTAAAATTTTGAATTATTTTAATCTTGACTATAAAAATAAAATTGAATTCATTAGAGGAGAAAGTCGTTTAAAAATAATAAATCCTAAATCTTCCTTTGATTTTACTTCTTGTGAAGGCGTTAGGGTTATTTCTGGAATTTTGGGGGATGGTGGCATTCCAACTAATCGATCAAATCCCTATTATACAAATACGAATAAAGATTTGATTAACGGTTTTCTTAATGATATAAAATTTGTTTTTGGCAATATTGAATTTAATGAACATTATGTTTATAAGAAGAATTCTATAACTACTATATTAGGATTTCCTGCATTAATTCAAAAAGTTTTCTTAATGATTGGTTTAAAGAAAGGGAAGAAAATAGAAACAAATCAAGGAATGCCTTTTTTTATTTTTAATTTGGACGATGATAGAAAATATGCCTTTATTTCTCAATTTATTGATGATGAAGGTAGTATAAATTTAATTTCAAAACATGTTTCTATAACAGCAGGATGTTTGAAATACTATAAATTCCCAAGAATACTTAAAGATATTCAAAGATTGTTATTATCGTTACATATAGATTCTGGTTTTTATTATGCTAAATTGTCTAAGTTAAGTGGAAATAAAATATTTCGATTACAAATTAATGGACAATTTCAAATTAAGAAGCTTAATGAGAACCTAAACTTAAGAATTCTGAAAAAGAAGAATAATTTAGTTATTTTATCTAAATCCTTTAAGCGAAGAGTTTTTCGTAGAAAAGAGTATTTACCTGTCTATATGGGATTTATGAGAAAAATTCAAGAATTAAATGGTCATTTTACTAGCTTGAGTCTTTCATATGAAAGTGGAATGGTTGTAGGGAGTTGTAGGAATCTTATTATAAGATTTCGTGATCTTAATTTAATAAAATGTATTAAACCCTATTCATCTGGGAACTATCATGAATATGCTAGATATGTGACAAATACAAAATGGAAACCATAAGCGACCTTCAGCTACACAGCAAGTTCTCAAGAGCTTGCAGTAAAAATATAACTTTAGATAAATTAGAATATTATGCTAAAATAAAAGGTTTAAATTTGTTATCGACAGCAGATTTCCAGCACCCTATTTGGAATTCTGAAATTAAAAAGAATTTGAAAGAGGATGAAAATGGAATTTTATGGAGTAAAAATAAATTTCCTTTTATTTGGGGAACTGAGATTAGTTTAATGTATAGTGATGAAGGAAGAAGGGCTGTTCATTTGTTAGTTTATGCTCCTAATGAAGATTATGCTGATCAATTTATAGATGTTTTAGGAAAAAAAGGAAGGTTAGATTATGATGGTAGACCTATATTTGGAATGACTTGTCCTGAGTTTGTTGATTTGGTTAAAGGTGTTAATGATAAGATGGAAATTATACCCTCCCATTGTATGACTGCTTGGTACGGAATTTTTGGATCAAAATCTGGTTTTGATTCTTTGAAAGATTGTTTTAAAGATAGAGTGAATAAAATTCACGCTATTGAAAGTGGAATGAGTGCTAATCCAAGTATGTTGTGGAGATTAAAAGAAAAGATTAACGTTGTGAGTTTTTCAGATGCTCATTCTTTTTGGCCTTATCGCTTAGGTAGAGAAGCTACTATTTTTGATTTTAATGAATTAACTTATGATAATATTATGCAAGCAATCAGAACTGGTCAAGGACTAAAGAAAACTATTGAAGTTTATCCTGAATATGGTAAGTATCATATAGATGGCCATAGAGTTTGTGATTTTTTTTGTGATTATAATAAGAGTAAGGAATTAAATAAAATATGTCCTAAGTGTAATAAAGAATTAACAATTGGAGTTGAATATAGAATTGAAGAATTAGCTAAAGAGAAAGATGGTTATAGACCAGAAAATGCAAAAGATTTCATTGAAGTTATTCCATTACATGAATTGATTGGTGCTGTTTATGACTTAAAATTGTTAAATGGAAAAAAAGTTTCTGAAGTTTATAATGGTTTGATAAAAGCATTTGGAAATGAGTTTAATATTTTATTAAAAACAAAATTTGAAGAACTAAGTAAAGTTGTTGATTTAAAATTAGCAAATTTAATTATTAAAAATAGAGAAGGAAATCTTTCTTTGAAAGCTGGTGCTGATGGGGTTTATGGAAAAATTATTTTAGATGATACAGAAAAAATACAGTCTCAGAAACGTTTAAGTGAATTTTAACCAATATAGTTAACATCTATTTTCTGGGGTAATGCTGATTTTTTCAATGTTTTTTGTAATTTATCTAAATCTTGTGAATTTGTTGATACTTCTTTTTCAATATCTTTTATTTCTTCATCTAGAGCTTTGAAATCTATTTTAAGATTTAGTTTACTATCTAAGATAGCTAGTAATTCTTTTGCTCCTTTTATGCCTAAGTAAGTGGGATGGGAGAATGTTTGAGCTAGTAAAGCTATAGCATCTATGTTTCTTTGTTGTGCTAAACCCACTAATAAACCAGTTACTCCTATAATTGGACCTACAACACCAAAAATCTCTGTGTTAAGTGCCTTTGTTTTGTATTTTTTTATTATGTCTTTATTATTACCCGTTGAGTAAACTTTTGGATTTTTAGGTGCTTTTGGTAAGCCGATGCCTCCAAGAGTAATTATTTCTCTGGCATTATTTTTTTCTAAAATATCTAAAACATTATCACAAAATTCATAACAAGATTTTTCATCTAATGGTTGGATATCTCCTGTTATAAGTAAAATATCATTTTTATCTCTTTTTTTATGGTAAATTTCTATTTTTGGTAGGTCTACTAAATTATCTTCATTAATAAAAACAGAATGTGGGAATCCTGAAGAATGTATTTCGTATATTTTTTTAGCTTTTAAGGAATCAACGAGAAAATCTGCTGCTATTTTTCCTACATTTCCAATTCCTGGAAGACCTTCTATTACAATTGGATCTTTAATTTTAGGATTTGAAATTTGTTTGATGGATGTTGTCATATTTTAATAAAATAAAATGAGTTTATAAATCTTAGTTTTTTAAAAATTTCTTTTTGTAAATACGTCTAAAGGAACCATATTTGTCTTGAGGGGACCATTTTGCTGGTTTAGTGGATTTAGTTTTACTTTTACAATTATTGCATATGGGGTTTAATGTGTAAGAATTACATGTAAAACATTTAAGAATTTGTGATTTCATTTGTCTCTTGAGAAAGAACCAGAACCTTTTAGTTTTTTGATAAATTGTATTGTAGATTCTGTTATGCTTTTTAATTCTGCTTCTGCTGTTTTATAATCTTGAGATGTTATAGATATTTTGTAATTTGGAGCACCAAGATAATTTATTTTTATTTTGGAATCTTTTGGTAGGGTTTTAGTGTATGTTAATGTTTTTTTAATTACTTGAATTCCATTTGGATCTGTGCTTTCTAAGTTGAACTTTCCTGAAATAGTTACTTCTGGAAGTTTTACTTTTTCTTTTACTATAGAAACTATTTCTTTTGCTATTTTTTTGTCTATATTTAAATCATCTAAAGTATAATCTTCTGCTACTATTTGATCAAATGCAGCTGAAAGAAGTTCAAATTCTTCTAGGATTGTATAACCTGCTTTTTTGTAGATGTCTTCTAAAGAAATCTTTAGTTTTTTTGCTACTAGATTTAATAATTTTTCAGATCTTATTTCTTGTTTATATTCTTTATTTTTATTTATTCTTTGAGCTTGAGATACTCTTCTTAAAGATAATTCTAGATTCTTTTGTTGTTCATTTACTCTTAAAACTTTACAAACTATCTTTTTACCATCTTTTACATAATCTCTTATGTTTCTAATTCTACCTGGGGCTATTTCTGATATGTGGATAAGACCTTCTTGATTATATTGATCTAAATCAGCAAATACCGAATTGTAGAGTATTTTTTTTACTGTGCACATTACAATTTCATTCTCTTCTGGGAATCCTGGTTTTTTATACATCTTACTAGAAATGAGTAAAATTAGTCTTATAAATGTTTTGAATTACTCTAAAACTTCTAGAATTTGAGCTCTAATTTTCGCTTTTCCACCACTTGGAAGAGCTACTTCTTGATTACATACTAGACAATTTATTTTAGTTGATGCTTTACCAAATATTATTTGTTCGTTTTTACATTTACTACACCTAACTTTAATAAATTTACTTGTTGGTTTTTTTACTGCTAATTGTTTTCCCATTTTGTTTATTCAAATACTAATTTTTTTGTTCTAAATCCTTTTCTTTGAATTGATGATTTTTTGCATACTTCACATGTAAATTTAAGATTTGTTTTTTTAGAGGTTTTAGCCCCTGTCATTTTAAATTTACTTATTGCTGGTTTTGAATATTTTCCATGACTGCCTATTCCTCTTTTTGCACCTCTTCTTTTTGCAGATCCCCATGATAGGGGATGAGTTGCAGATCTTCCTCTTGCTTTAACTTCGCTAACTTTGTGTTTTTCATGTTTTTTGCATGTTCTGCAGTAACGTGAAACGACTTTTGGATATTTCATATTTCTTCTGCTTTCTTGTTTTTTATTAAATAATCAGCAATATCTAAAGGTAAATTAGATATATACTCTTTTTCGAAAGGACCATAAACATTTAAATCTGTTCCTATGAATCCTGGTAATTTTTCAAGGAATCTTATGGTTTTTAATGGTTTAGTATTGCTTTTTATTTCTTTTGGTTTTAGCTCTGGGAGCATTCCTTTGTTAATATTTTCAAGAATTGAGGTTCTAAAATAATTGAAATTTTCTACAGTTGCATTGTAAAATTCTCTTTCTTCTTGTAATAGTAAAGTTAGATTATTTTCAGAACTTGTTTTTAAGTTAGAGATAGCTAATTGTATTATTTTAAATTCTCTTCTTTCATATAAATCTTTAATTACGCGCTTTATGCTTTCTAGATGTTTTTCTAATCGTGAGGATTCACTAATATCCTGAGTATCTCTTATTACTTCTTCTTGTTCTTTTATGAATTTTGAAACATTTGTAAAGAAATCTTGATCTATTTCTTGTAAATTAGAGTTTAAACGCTCATTTCTTAGAGCTTCATACACATAATCAATGGAAAATTCTTCTTGCATTTTATTTTTGATATTTGGTAGAATATAAATTTTATTGTGCTTTAACAATGTTTAAAATGTTATTTATTTTGTAATTGATATGTATAAGTTAAAAACCGTTTCAGAAGATTTTGTAGTTAGGGAAATTTTGAATTTTAAATTTAAAGAGGAAGGAGATTATTCTTGTTTTTTGTTAAGGAAGAAAGATATTGAAATTAATGAAGTTTTAGGGTTAATTTCTAAAGAATTAAGAGTTTCTGTGAAGAAGATTGGTATAGCTGGAAATAAGGATAAAAGAGCTTTAACTGAGCAGTATATTAGTTTGTATGGACTTAAAAAAGATAAAAATAAGGATTTTGAGTTTGATAAATTCTCTTTAAAATTTCTAGGTTTTTTAGATAAAAGAATTAACTTAGGAGAACATGAAGAAAATGAATTTGAGATTACAGTTAGAAACTTAGATTCTAAAATGGATAAGAAAGTTGATTTTATTGTGAATTATTTTGATGAACAAAGATTTTCCAAAGATAATGTTAATAATGGTGTTTTAATTTTGAAAAAAGAGTTTAATGTTTTAGAGAGATATGGTAGAAGAAAATTGAGGTTTTTTTTACATTCTTTACAGTCTTATATTTATAACTATATTTTAGCTAGTTATTTGAAAGATAATTTTGAAGATATTAAAAATGTTGAATATAGTTTAGGAGAGTTTATATTTATTGAGAAGAAAATTGAGAATTTTAAAATACCTTTAGTTGGTTTTGATATAGAAATTAAAAAGAAATTTTCAGAATATTTTAATGAAGCAATGGGTAAATTAGAAATAAAGAAAGAAGATTTTTTAGTAAGAGAGAAACCTGAATTAATTGAGGAAACTTGTTTTAGAGATTGTATTGTTAATGTTAAAGATTATAAAATTTTAAAATATGAAAAAGATGAGTTAAATGAAGGAAAATTTAAACAAGTAATTTCTTTTAGATTAAATAAAGGAAGTTATGCTACTATTTTAATTAAACAGTATTTTTAGATCATACCGTATTTCTTAGGTCTTTCATGGTCTGTTATTTTTATTATGTTCTTTTTCATTAATTTGCTTAATTGTTTTCCTACAGAACCTTCTGTTGTTTTAAGTGAATCTGCTAAATCTTGAGCTGTTTTTTGCTTTCCTCTTAGACTATCTATAATATTTTTTTCCATGGGACTTAATCTTATAGAGATATGATTTGTTTCAATTGTCTCTTCTTCCTCTTTTGGTTTTCTTAATGAGAAACTATTTGTTTGTGGTTCTTCTTTTTTCTTGAATTCTTTTAATACATCTTCAACGTCAAATGCGTTTATTTCTGATGTTTTTTTCTTATATAATTTAGCGCATACAACTTCACAAGTTTCTAGTATTTGCCTTGGTATATAATTTGCGTATTCTGCAATTGCTGCTATGGCAGAACTATCAAAAGGATTTTTATTTTTAGTTCTGTATTTAACTAAGTCATATGCATTTGATTTTGATATTTTATTTAGTTTTACAATTCTATTTCCAACTCTTGCTCTAAAACTTTCTGAGAAACCATTTAAGTTAGGATTTATTTGCGTTATTACAATACTTTTAATATTTTCATGATCCCAATGTAATTTTAGTGCTTTTACAAGTTCTTCATCACACTCTTGACTTTCATCTAATAAGATTACAGAGTTTGGAGGAAATCTTTTTCCAGCTATTTTATGCCATATTGGTGTAAATTTTTGTAAGTGTTTTGTAATACTGAAGTTATCATCAACGCCTGCTGCATCTATGTAAATTACCTTATGTCTTTTTAGCTCTTTTCTTACTAATCTTAACATAGAAGATTTTCCTACTCCTGTTGGACCATTTAGAAAACAAATATCTCCACTTAATATATAATTGATTAATTCCTTTTTCCTCTCATTAACTCCAATTAAATTTGTGTTTGTTTTAATTGAGAAAGGGTTTTCTTGCCAACCAAAAGATTTGTACCACATTTTTATCTTGACTGAGTCAGTCACTATTAATAAACTTTACTGTAGTAGAAACGTATATATTTTTAAATGGGTTAATTAACTGTAAATGTACAATGTTTGGATTTTTAAAAGACAAAATTAAGGATGCTGTAAAGAAGTTCAGTAAGAAAACGGAAGAAGAAGGAAAAGACCTTGTTAAAGAGGAAACTGAAGAGGTTTTAGAAGAACCTGTAAAAGAAGAAATAAAGGAAGAAGTTAAAGAAATAAAAGAAGTTAAAAAAATTAAGAAGGAAGTTACTGAAGAAGTTAAGAAAGAAGATGTTAAAGAAGAAATAGAAGAAAAAGAAGAGCCGAAAAAAGGTATTTTATCTAAGTTAAAGGAAAAGATAACAACAAGAAAATTAAATGATCAAGAATTTGAGGATTTTTTTTCTGATTTAGAATTAATTTTAATGGAAAATAATGTTGCTTTAGAAGTTATTGATAAAATTAAAGAAAGTTTGAAAATGGATTTAGTTAATGTTCCTTTAAAGAGAAATGAAATAGAGAAAATAATTGATGATTCTTTAAAAGAAACTGTTGATGAAATTTTAAGTTTTGATAATATTGACTTAGTTAAGAAAATTAAAGAGAAAGATGAAAAGCCTTATGTTATTGTATTTTTTGGTGTAAATGGTTCTGGTAAGACTACAACAATAGCTAAAATTGCTAATAAATTAAAGGAAAATGGATTAAAATGTGTTTTAGTGGCAGCTGATACTTGGAGAAAAGCAGCTATAGAACAACTAGAAGAACATGGTAAGAAATTAGATTTAAAGGTAATTAAGCAAAAATATGGTAGTGATCCTGCTGCTGTTGCTTTTGACGGAGTAGAATATGGTAAAGCGCATAAATTAGATGTTGTATTAATAGATACTGCTGGAAGACAGCACTCAAATTTGAATCTTATGAGTGAGATGGAAAAAATTATTAGAGTAGCTAAGCCAAATTTTAAGATTTTTATTGGTGAAAGTACAACTGGAAATGATGTTGTTGAACAATGTAGGAATTTTAATGATGTTGTAGGTATAAATGGGGTTATTTTGACTAAGACTGATGTAGATGAGAAAGGTGGTGCAATACTTTCTGTTAGTTTTGTTACTGGTAAACCTATTGTTTACTTAGGTTCTGGTCAAGAGTATAATAACCTTGAAAACTTCAATAAGAGTCAAATTATCAAGAATTTAGGATTATAAGCAATATAGAAAGGTTTTTAAGTTAAATATAGCCTATAAAATATAAATTAATGATAATATTTCAAGGAGGAATTTCAAATGACAGAAGGAAGATGTATGCGTTGTAAAAAACAGGTAGAAATTAAAGATGGTGAAGAAACTACAATGAAGAATGGTATGAATGCTATGAAAGGTGTTTGTCCAACTTGTGGTACAAAAGTATTTAGAATTTTAGGAAAGAAAAAGTAACTCTTTTTCTTCCTTTTTTAATAAGATTTAAATAGGCTTTTTCTATGAAAATACTATGGTATTAGACAATTTAGGGGAAAAATTAAGAGAAACACTAAAGAAAGTAGCTGGAAGTGTTTTCGTAGATGAATCTTTAGTGAATGAATTAGTTAAAGATATTCAAAGAGCGCTAATTTCTGGAGATGTTAACGTTTCTTTAGTCTTAGAATTAACAAAAAAAATTAAAGAAAGAGCGTTAAATGAAGAAGCTCCTACTGGGTTAAGTAAAAAGGAACATTTAGTTAATATTGTTTATGAAGAATTAGTTAGCTTTCTTGGAGAAGAGAAGAATGAGATTAAGATTGAGAGTAAAAAACCGTTTAAAATCATGTTAGTTGGTTTGTTCGGAAGCGGAAAAACAACTACTATAGGTAAGATAGCAAATTATTATACTAAAAGGGGATTGAAAGTAGCTGGAGTTGGGTTAGATGTTCATAGACCTGCTGCGCCTGAGCAATTGAAACAAGCGTTAGAAGCAATTAATGTTCCTGTTTATATTGATAAAGAAGAGAAAAATGCTTTAAAGATATATGAAAAGTATGATAAAGAATTTAAGAAATATGATGTTTTATTAATTGATACTGCAGGAAGAGATGCTTTAAGTGATGAGTTAATTAAGGAAATAAAAGTGTTAAATAGTAAAATAAAACCTGATGGGAGGTTATTAGTTTTAAGTGCTGATATTGGTCAGGCTGCTCAGAAGCAAGCTGAAGTTTTTAATGAAAATTGTGATGTTACTGGTGTTGTAGTAAGTAAGTTAGATGGAACTGCTAAAGGTGGTGGTGCTTTATCAGCGTGTAAAGTTGCTAAAGCTCCTATTGTTTTTGTTGGTCTTGGTGAAAAAGTAGAGGATTTGGAAACTTTTAATCCAACTGGTTTTGTTTCAAGATTATTGGGAATGGGGGATATTGAAGCTTTATTAGAAAAAGCAAAAGAAGCAATAACAGAAGATGATGCTAAAGATATGGAGAAGAAATTTTTGAAAGGTGAGTTTAATTTAATTGATTTATATGATCAAATGGAATCTATGAATAAAATGGGTTCTTTTAGTAAATTATTAGAAATGGTTCCTGGAATGGGGCAATTAAAATTACCTAAAGATGCTTTAAATGTTCAAGAAGATAAATTAAAAAGATGGAAATATATTTTGAATAGTTGTTCTAGATCTGAATTAGAAAATCCGGAAAATATTGATACTAGTAGGGCTGAGAGAATTGCTAAAGGTTCTGGTACAAGTACTGGAGATGTTAAGGAATTAATAAAACAATATAAGCAAAGTAAGAAAATGATTAAAATGATGGGTTCTGGAGACCCTTCAAAACTAATGAAGAAGTTTAAAGGTGGTATGCCTGGACTAAAGTAAAATGAAATATGAAACTGATTTGGAAGTTGTTGTTGAAGAGGTGCATATGTATCCTGCTGTTGCTTTTTCAATGGCGATAGATAGTGTTAGATCACGTTTTGGTGTTGATATTCAAGTATCTTATGGTGGAGTTATTTGTGAGGATTTTTCTGATTATTTAGAGAAATCAAGAGGATCTATGTTTCATTTGGAAATTGAAGGAGATGCAAATACTAATGAGGTTTTAGATGATTTACTTGGTTCTTGTTATGGTGTTTTAGATACAATGGAGACTATTGGAAATGAAATTATTAAAACAAGGCGCTGAATCCAAAATATTTTTAGATGAGAATTTTATTATAAAAGAAAGAATTTCTAAAAGTTATAGAGTTAAAAGTATAGATGATAAATTAAGAAAGTATAGGACAAGAAGTGAATCAAAAATTCTAGAGAAATGTAAAGATCTTGTTAATGTTCCTAATGTTATAGATGTTAATGATAGAGATATGATTATTAAAATGGATTTTATTGATGGAAAGTTATTAAGAGATTTTATTAATGATTTAAAAGAAGAAGAGTTAAAAAAAATATTTACTCAAATTGGAAAGGAGATATCTTTATTACATGAGAATAATATTATCCATCAAGATTTAACAACTAGTAATTTGATTTTATTAAATGATAAGGTTTATTTTATTGATTTTGGTTTAAGTTTTGTAAGCGATAGAATTGAAGATAGAGCTGTTGATTTGCATTTATTGAGGCAAGCTTTGGACGCTAAGCATTTTGAGATAGCTGAGAAGTGTTTTGATTCTGTTTTAGAAGGTTATAAAGAAAATAAAGATTTTAAGATGATTATTACAAGATTAGAAAAGGTTGAATGTAGGGGCAGATATAAATAAATATTTAAGATTTCTTAATTTCATTTATAAGTAATTTATTTAATTCCTCTTTTTTTATCAAAGCTTCTTCTTTATTTTTAAAATAATATGAAAGAGGGATTTTTTTATTTAGGAGATTTACTATACCTCTACAAACAGCAGATTTTGTTATTCCTAAGAATCTTGGACTTTTTGCAGAAATTTTTACGTTTGTTATAGGCCCTCCAAATTCTATAAATTTTCTAATACTCTTTAATTCACACATTCTAACACCTTCTATTCCACTCCAATTATCTTTTTTGATTAATAGAGGATTTAAACCTAATTCCTTGCATAAATTAATTAAATCTTTAATTAAGTTTGGATTTGTTTCTGATATGTTAACATCACATTGAAATTGTATTTGATAATATGGATAGATTTTTCCATTTTTTTTGTCTTTCTTAAACTTTAGTTTAAATGAAGGTACTATACTTCCATCAAAATCAAACCAAATTCTTAACATAGTAATTTTTAGAATTTTTTTATCTTTTTTATCTAGAAATTTTAATGAAGGTTGGTCTGATTTTAAGAATTTATCTTTACTTAAGTTGGGACCTGGAGTAGTTTGAAAAGTTGATGACAAAAGGAGTAATTGTGAGGCAAACTCTTTCCCATATAATCTTGAGGTAATTATATTACTATTCCCAAAAATATGGCTTTTCACAGCTTTCTTAAAGATCTTTCTACACAAATAGTCAAATAATTCATGTTGACATCTATTGTAAGATATTGTTTCTAATTGAATACATTTTGATTTACCATTATTTGAAATACAACCATCACTAAGGATAACTATGGCTAATAATTTAAGAAGCTCTTTTCTTGAAAATTTATTTAAGTTTTGCATAATTTTAGCTAATTATCTGATTACTTAAATTTTACTGAAGTTCGAATAAACAAAAATGTTTTAAATATAGGACATCCCTTTTAACATTATAGCCCCGTCGTCTAGATTAGCAGCGCTAAAGACAATGGTCAAGGATAACTGTAAAAAGTCCTTAAAGCAGCCTTTGGAGCTGTAGACGGAAGTTTTCATTAGAAAATCCGAATTCAAATCTTCCCGGGGCTAACATTTATAAATTTATGTAATGTAAATATAATCAAGGATAAGTCGGTTATGGCTTACTTATGCCTAGTTTTATTCTAGGTATTATTATGAAAATGGTTAGTGAAATATTAATGACAGCAGATGTTTTGGAACCAGATAGACGAAGGAATAGAGAGCTAGATCAATTTAATCCTGTAAGAATTGGAGAAGAGTTAGATGGGGAGAGTGCTTTAGTAGAAACTTATTTCTCTAGATTTTTTGGACAAATGATGTACAATATTGTATTTTGTGAATATGGTAATGAAGAAAAAGTTAGAGAGCAATTAGAATATGATTTTAGTGATGTAGAATTAAGTAAGATAGTTATCGGTTCTCCATTTCATACTGTTGAATCTATGTTTGCAAAAGACTTTTTAGACACTAGCATTATTAGAGGAGTAGATTATATTCGAAAAAATGAATGGGATTATATTAGAAATACTTTTCGAAAGGAATATAAAGATATTATTGATGAATTTATTACTAAATTTTTAAAATAAAATGGCAAGAATGCATTCAAGAGCAAGAGGAAAATCAGGAAGTAAAAAACCTGTTGAAAAAGGTAAGATTACTTGGTTAAGATATAGTAATGAAGAGATTAATCAATTAATAATTAAAATTGCTAAAACTGGAAAGACACCTAGTCAAATCGGTTTAGTATTAAGAGATGTTTATGGAGTTCCTGATGTTAAAAGAGTTCTAAATAAAAAAATGAATAAAATTCTAGAAGAAAATAAATTATTAGGGGATTTACCTGAAGATTTGGTTGCTTTAATTAGAAAAGATATTAAGATTATGGAACACATGGAAGAAAATAAGAAAGATATGTTTGCAAAAAGAGGTTTAAATTTAACTGAAAGTAAAATTAATAGACTTGTTAAATATTACAAAAAATCTGGAAGATTAGATAAAACTTGGAAATACAATAGAAATAATGCAAAGTTATTAGTTGGTTAAATTTTAATAATAATGGATGAATTAATTAAAAGAGCAGTTGATAAATTTTTAGAATTAAATGAAGATAAACCTATTAGAGTAGTAACTCATAATGATACTGATGGGATTACAAGCGGTTCTATAATGTGTAAAGCTTTAATAAGAGCAGGTAGAAAATTTGTAATTAGCTATGTTAAGCAACTAGATGAGGAAACTTTAAAAGAAATTTCTAAAGAGAAATATGAAACTATTTTATTTACAGATTTAGGTTCTGGATATTTGAAATTAATTAAAAAATTTTTAGTAAATAAATGTGTTTTTATTTTTGATCATCACGAAATTGAAGATGGAGGAGGAGATAATACTAAAGAAATTATACATGTAAATCCTAAATTAATTAATGAGGAAAATTATAGTTTTGCTTCTGGTGCTGGTGTTGTTTATTTGTTTTGTAAATCTTTAAATAAGGAAAATGTTGACTTATCATATTTAGCTTTAATTGGAGCAATTGGTGATATTCAAGATTTGCAAGAAGGGGTAAATAAAATTATTTTAGATGATGCAGTAAGTAATAATAAAATTGAAGTAAAAAGAGGATTAAAGATGTTTGGTTATCAATCTAGGGCAATACACAAAATTTTAGAGTATAGTGATGATCCGTATATTCCTGGAATTTCTGGTAATGAGAATGGAGCTATTAACTTTCTTAATGAAATTGGGATAAAAGTTTTAGATGAGAATGGAAAATATAGAAAGATGAATAGTTTGAATGATGAGGAGATGCAAAAACTTGTTGCTGGAATAATTATTAAACGTTTTAGTGAAGATAAGCCAGAAGATGTTTTAGGAGATTTATATTTGCTTAAAGATGAGGATGAAAATAGTCTTATCAAAGATGCTAGAGAGTTTAGTACTGTTTTGAACTGTTGTGGAAGATTGGATTCTTTTAGTACTGGAATTGGGCTATGCTTTGGAAATAAAAAAATTAGAGAAGAAGCAGAGGAATTGTTAAAGAGTTATAGGTTAGAAATTATTAAAGGTTTGAATTATTTTTATGAAAATAAAGACAGTTTTGTTACTAATGATAATTTTATGATTGTAAATGCCAAAGATAAAATTAGAGATACTTTAATTGGAACTTTAATTGGAATTGTTTCTAGACATAATGAATTTAGAGGGAAAATTTTGATTGGAATGGTTTATAGAGATGATGATATTAAAATAAGTGTTAGGTGTGATAATAATTTAGATGTTGATCTAAGAGAAATTTTGATGAACATTATTGGAGATGAAGGTATTGTAGGTGGTCATAAAATGGCTTGTGGTGGTTTGATTAGTAAAGATAAAGAAGAAATGTTTATGAGTAAAGCTTTAGAAGTGTTGAGTAGTTTAAAATTAGCTTCTTGATAAGCTTTTTAAAGGTTATAGTTTTGATTTTATTAAAGAAATGGCAAAAACACGAAAGATAGAAAAGATAAGTAAGAAGAAGAAAAAGGAGTGGTTTGAGATTTTAGCTAGTAAGGAGTTTAAAGAAGTTTCTATTGGTGAAACTGTTAGTTTTAGTTCTGAAAATTTAATTGGAAGAACTATTTATGCTAATTTAGCTTCTTTGACTAATGATTCTAGAATGCAAAATGTTAGGGCTAAACTGGTTATTAATGAAGTTAAAAATGGAAAAGCTCATACTAAATTTGAAGGTTATGAGATATTACCTGCTTTTATTAAAAGAGTTGTTAAAGTTGGTAAGGATAAAATTGATGATTCTTTTGAGTATAAGACTAAGGATGAACAAAAAGTTGTTTTGAAACCTTTACTTGTTACAAAGAATAAGGTTAATAGAACTGTTACAAATAAATTAAGAATGGGTGTTAGAAAATTATTAAATGAAAATATTTCTAAAATGGAATATGATGAACTTGTTTATAGTTTGATTAGTTATAAAGTTCAGAAAGAATTGAAAAATAGTATGAGAAAGATTTATCCTTTGGACGTTGCAGAGATTAGAGTAATGAAGTTAGTTAAATAAATTTATAGTATTTTACTGGATTTATTTTACCTTGTAGTATTTTGTTTCTTTCTAGAAGAAAAAGATATGGTGGGTAAAAACCAAATTTTCTCCATATCTCTATTTTTGTTAGATGTTTAGGATTTTTGAAACCAATTATTTTAAGGAATTTAAATAAATTTACTTTATTCCATATTTCCATTCTATATCTTGTAGTTCTTTTGTTCGATCTTTTATCTAATGGATTTTCTTTGTATATGTAAATTGGAATATTGAAGTATCTTATTAAGTTATATATTTGGTATGATATTTTCCTGCTTTTCATAACTATTGATATCACAGGTCTTCTATAAATTCTGTTGTGATCTCTTTTAAAACACATTGATGCTTCTGTATCAAAAATTCCTCTTAGAAACCTTCTTTTAATTTTATCATTAGACATTAAAATTTTTTTAGGTATATAATTGTGATCTGATTTTCTACCTGTTTTTACTCCAACCTCTTTGAAGAAGTGTGTAATGGCTTTTGAATGCACTTTAACAAACATTTCATTTTCTCTTTGATGGGAAAATAATAAATTTAAATTAAATGTTTTATGAAAAATATTATTTATATGTTCTTTGTAATATTTGTTATCTTCATATAAATGCCCACTTATATACACACGATTTATTACAGATCTTCCACACTTACCTTGATAGTAAATATGCCCGTCTCCAACAATAACTCCTGCTAACTCTGCTAATTCTGGTGTTAATCTGTTTGGCAAAGTTATCTTTCTTTTTATGTCACTTAGACTAAAATCAAGATTATTATTTAGTTTTACATACATTATTTTTTGCTTTCCTTTTCTATTAATTTATTTATAATTTCGGAAAATGTTTCTCCTTTTTTGCCTATTTCCGTTAACTTTTTATGAACTTCAATATCTATTTTTATAGTTTTCAGATTAGTTTTCATTAGTAATTATTAGTACTTTTTACTATTTAAGTATATCTGTGTTTGAGAACAAGTTTTATAAATAATGTTTTTAAGATAATAATGTGCCTCAGTAGCTCAGTTAGCCAGAGCAGCTGCCTTGTAAGCAGCAGGTCGTCGGCGCAAATCCGGCCTGGGGCTCTCTATTAATTTTATTCTTATGAAAACATTTATCAATTAAATAATAATGCTAAAATTAAGGGTCTATGGTCTAGATGAGCTTTTTTGAAAAACTCAAGACAATAGCTATGACATTACCTTGACGAATAAATTTCAGAATGGTAAGGATCGCAGGTGCAATTCCTGCTAGACCCAATTATTTGATGTACTCATTGATATTTGTGATAATTTTATTATGAAAGCTTTGATTTATCTTGCATAATTTTCTTTTTATTATTTTATTGCTTATTGTAAATAGACGATGTGGTTTTATGAAACTTCTAAAAGGTAAATTTCCAGTTTCAAGGCTGTTCTTTTTTATTTCTATACCTTCTTTTGAAATTTTACTTGTTATAAGACAGCAGATTCTATCTTCTGTAATATTAAGTTCTTTGTTGGATATTACTAAAGCAGGTCTTTGTTTTGATCCAGTAAGATCTGAGTAAGGAAAAGGAATAAGTACAATATCTCTTTGATCATAGATTATTCCATCTTTCATCTTCTTCATTATCCCACTCTTTTTTTAAAATATTTTCAGAAGCAAGCATTGTAAGTATGCTCTCTTTGTCATGATGTTTATCCATTTTATCTAATTCATCAAGTCTTTGTTTGATTATTCTTCTTACGAATTCACTCCATTTAATTTCAGAGTGTTTTTTTAATCTTTTATACACTGAATTTTCTATTGATAAAGTTATATTCGTCATATTTATTTTAAGTGAGCTCACTTATTTAAATGTTCCGGTTTTACTTAGTAACTAAGTAACTAAGTAACTTACTAAGAAATCTTTATATATTAAGAAATATTCTAGAAATGATGAAAAAATACCTTCTTCTTATTGAAGACGAGAATTTATGGAATAGATTTAAAGATAAAATTAAAAAAGACATAAATACAGAGCTCATGGAATTAATAAAAAAGAAGGTTAAAGGAGAAAAATAATGGAAAAAAGAGGTCAAGTTACAATGTTTATTATTATTGGAATTGTAATAGTTGTAGCCTTGGCTGTTATATTTACTTTTAGAGGTTTGATCTTTACACAGGAAGTAGATCAACAAGATAGAGAGCAAGTATTAAATGAAGCTATTAAGCCTGTTAAAGTTCTAGTTGATAGTTGTATTAAAGAGCTAGGGAATAACGCTGTTGAATTAATTGGATTACAAGGTGGATATATTGATGTACCTGAAGATACAGAGCCTGTAAATCCATTAATACCTTTTTCTAGAAGTTTAGATTTTTTTAATAATGGAGTTTTAGAAATTCCATATTGGTTCTATGAGACAGATAATGGAATTCAAGAAATTGAAGTGCCGAAATTAGAGGAAATGGAAACTAGAATTGAAAATTATATTGAAGGTAATATAAATTCTTGTTTAGATAATACCACTTCATTTCAGGAATATGATTTTTCAAGATTTGAAAATACTAATGTGAATGCTGTTATTGGAGATAAGAGTGTTATTATAAAAGTTAAAAGTAAATTAAATGTTAATTATAAGGAATTAGATCAAGAAATAAAAGATTTTAATGTTGTAGTTGAATCTTCTTTAGGAGAATTATATAAAATAGGAAAAGACATTTTTAATGATCAAAATAAAAATTTATTCTTTGAAGATAAAACCTATGATATTATGAGTGTGTATAAAGATGAAATACCTATTGGAGGTGTTGAATTTTCTTGTGGTGTTAAGACTTGGAATTATCAAGATATATACAATGATTTTACAGAAATAATTAGTGCAAATATTCCTCAATTTAAGATTACTGGAACTAATTATGAAGATAGCGATAGATTTTATTTATGGAAAGATGTTTTAAGAAATCAAAATTATAATGATGTTAATGTTAACTTTTTATATTCTAAACAATGGCCAACTTTTTTAGATGTTAATCCTAGAAGTGGTAATATTTTAAGAACTAATAATGCTAACAGTGGAAATAAAAATCCTTTTTTAAGCTTATTATGTATGCAATTTTATAATTTTATTTATGATGCTAAGTATCCTATTTTAATTTCTTTGACTGACGATAGAGGTTATACATTTCAATATCCTATACAGGTAATATTAAAAAATAACCAACCAAGAGAAGCTTTAATTTCTACAGATTATGGAGAAAATATATTAAATGAACAATTTTGTGATAATAGAGTTAATGAAGTTTCAGTTAATGCTAAAGATAAATTTGGTAATAACTTAGAGAATGTAGATATTTCTTATCAATGTGCTAACTTAGTTTGTGATATTGGTAAGACTTTTAACGGAAATTTAAATGAAAAATTCCCTGTATGTGTAAATGGTTTTGTTATTGGAAATAAAGAAGGTTATGCTGAAAGTAAAAGACAAATATCTACAGATTTGGGTAATAATGTTTTCTTGGAAATGAAAGAAATTTTTAATAAGGAAATAAAAGTTTTGAATAACGGTTTTGATTTAAAGAATAATGAAGAAGCATTAGTTACTTTTGAACATGTTGATAATGATTTCTTGAAAACTATTAATTTTCCAGAGTTAAAAAATGTTGAGTTAATTGAAGGAGATTACGAAGTTAGTGTTATGATTGTTAAAGAAGGTGATTTTGTTATTAATGGAGAGAAGAAAACTCAATGTATAAAAGTTCCAAGAGGAAGTATTCTTGGTTTAGCTGGATTTACAAAGAAAGAATGTTTTGATATTGATTTAGATGATTTAAGTTTGGATAGTTTAGTAATTGGAAGAAGTGAGTTTACAATGTTTGCTACTTTATTTGATTTACAAGATGATAATACTTTGATTGTAGATATAGATACTTTTAGTGTTCCGAAAAATTATGATAATTTACAAGAGACATTTTCAAATTTAACATTTGGAAGTTATAATTTTGAAAGATAAAATGGGGAAAAATAAATTACAATTAATATCTGTATTTTTGGTTTTGATTTTGCTAGTGTCAAATATACAAATTTTAGCTGTAGATGGGCAAAGTAGTTTTTCTAATAGAAATTTTCAAGATAGTTCATTAAGAAGGCCAACTATACATGATATAAGTTCTAGTTTCCCGAATCAAAGAATTGAAGATGATTATTCTCCTATTGTAATTAGTGTTGATAACTATGAACCTACTGTTTTGACTGATAATTTATTAGGAGAAGGAAGAGTTGTTCCTGTTTTTGTTAATTTAAAAGGCTATTCTATTGAACCTGGTTTAGAACCGTTATTGAAAAATGGGAGGGTGCATATTAAAAGTGTTAAAAGTAAACCTGACCATGCAAATGCAAGACAATTTATAGCTGGAACGAAATATTTTGCTCCGGAAACTCCTGGTGTAAAAGATATGGGCTTTATTGTTGTTTATTTGAATCCATTAAAAAGCGAACATTTACCTGTTGAAGATTCTAATTTTTTTGTAGATATTCCTAAATCTGAACAAGATGAAATTTTAGAAGGATTAGGTGATAGTTTTGCTAAAATTATTAATATTACTGAGAGAAATAAAGTTTTAGATGAACAAGCAAGGAGTTTAATTTTAAGCAACATAAATGAACCTTGGGTTGAATCATTATCTAGAAAAAAAGCATTGTTAGAAGAATTAACAATTGAAATGGGTGCTGATTTACAATATGATCTTAATTCTGGGTTTGGCATAGGAGAAGAACAATTAGTTTTAGATGAAGAAGATAATAAAGCAACATTTTGGAAAGGTCAAGGTGCAATTGGTTTATCTAACATAGAAGGAAATACAGCTACTTTAAGTGTTTTTGCTGGAAGAGATAGATTAATTCAAAGTAATATTGTTTTAAGAGAAGGTAGAACAAGTGATAGACTAACATTACAAAGAGGATTTGGTTTTACTAATAACCAATTGAGTAATTTTAGAGTTCAAGTTCAAGATATTAGAGATAAGGGAAGTAGGGCTACATTTAATGTAAATGGAAATATAGTTGTTGTAAGTGAAGGGGAGCAATTAGAGTCTGGGAGTTCATGGATTCTTGATGATATTGAGATAGAAAGATTAGAAAATGAAAATGGTGAAAATATTGAAAGACANAGAGTAATAATAAAAAATACTAGAACNTTAGATAGNAAAGAATTAATTAGAGAAACTATTTTGAATTCTGAAACTGATGGAAGTTTAATNCCACAAGAATTTAGAGATGCTATANAAGAATATTTTAGACTTACANATNANTATAATTTAGANCAAGATGCATATACTCAAACTACACAAGGTGGAGATGTTANAGTANATAGAAATGAAATTGCTGCTAAATCTCTTTATAGAGCTGGTAGAATTTATGAAGATATAGGAAGTAATTCTGATGCTGCAATTATTTATGAAAGATTATTAACAGAGTATCCTGAATATGCTGAAAGAGTTACAATATCTCAAGAGTATATAGAAGAATTGAGAAATAGAGGAGATTGGGATGTTAATGGAGCTAGTTTTTCAGATGATAGAATTAGTGTTACTTTAGAAAATGTTGAAGAGGTAAGCATTGATCAACTGGCAACTGCAAGAATTTCTGTAAGATCTAGAAGTGACGAAACTCCAATTGCAAGAACATATGGATATAATGAAGAAGTTGATGATGTTAAATATACTGTAAGTAGAATTTATGAAGATAGAGTAGAATTATCTAAAGTTGGTAGACCAAGTTCAACAACTATAATAAAGAAAGATGTGGATAAACCTGTTACTGAAGATGGAAATAGATATTTAATTAGATTAGTTGAAACAAGTGTTAGAAATGAGAGAGAAGTTAAGGTTAGAGTAATTCCAAATAATAACTTAATTAGATCGAAAACTGAATTTACAATACATTTGCCTATTGAAAAAAGAGGTATACAGTTAAGCCCTCAAAGAATTCAAGCAGAAATTGAGAGAGCTGAATCAATATCTAAAAAAATAGGTTCTGTTGCTGATAAAATTAACAGTGTTTTAACAAGATTAAGACAAATTTGTTTTGTGTTGGGAACTATATATAGTTTTAAAAACGGCTTGGCTGCTAAAAATAAATTATTTGCTAGAGAATCTGTTGTACAAGATTATGCAAATAATCAATGTTCTGGAAAGGATTTGACTACGTGCTTACAGGAAAATGAAGATCAAGTTGAAGCTGCAGTTAAGAGATTGGAAGGGAACTTAGATAGATATGATGATTACGGAAAAGCTGTTTCCGGGTTTAATCCTAATCCAGATTCTGGACAAAGTGAAACTGAACAAGAAAGAATAATTAGATTTGAAGAAGAAGAAAGAGATAACAAAATAAAACAAAGGAAAAAATTATTAGAAGATCTTAATATTATTCAATCTAGTGGAGATGAGATAACTTTTAATAATCAAAATTATAATAAAAATTTCTTAGCTAAATTAGATGATCAAGATTTAGAAAATTCTATCACTTCTAGAGAAAATAGTATACTTGGAGAAAGATTAGATGAAATTAAAGCTAACGATGAATTCATAACAAATCTAAGAAATGATCTAAGAAATGATCCTAATTCTGCTTTACCTTCTGATTTAAGCGATCAACAAGTTCTTGACTTTCAAAGATCTCAAGTTGTTAGCGCTAATAATCAGTTTAGTGTGGATCAAGTTACTATTGTAAACGGTAAATATTATGTTAGATCTACAAGTGGAGAATTAATACAATTCCAATCTAGAGATATTAATCTTGAGACTAGTATTGTTACCGTTAATATTATTGGAGATGCAACTCCTGAACAAATTAGTGTAAGAAATATTATTGATAGACAAGGTTTTGGAAGTGCTATAACAAATAGACATGCTGTGATTGACAGTTGTAAAATTACTGCTATACCTTATGAATATGATGGTAATAAAGGAAATTATATTTATATTAAACCAGGAGATTATGGTCTTAGTGGAATTCCTACAAGTATTGCTATTGAGAATACTGGAAATGGAGTAATGCTGGATAGAGATGGATCTGATCGAAGAGTTACTACATTAACTTCTGGAGTTGAATTTGATAAAGCAGCTAATTTTATTAGACAGCAAAATGATCGTTTAAAAAGAGACTGTAGTTCAAAGAGTTTACAGATTGGTGGTTTTGGAGGTTTTGGAGGATCTGAATCTATTAGAGTTGAGACTGAAAAATCTATAAGAAGGCAACAAGAGCAATGTGAAAATTTTATGTCTATTGCTGAATGTAAGACCTTGTATACAATATGTGATCCTGTTTTATGTCCAAGTTCTAGGTTTGATTTAGGTGGTAAGGTTACTGTTGAAAATCCAATTCAAACTGGAATAATTGGAAGTGCAATATTAGGATTACCAAGAAATACTGTATGTTTAGAAGGAATTCACGCGGGATTGAGGAATTTGCAAAGTACTGTAGATGCTTATGGACAGTGTATGAAGACTGCTAGAGATGAAGATAAGAGCGTTGGATTGTGTGATAAAATTAGGAGTGTATATTATTGTGAATTTTTATGGAAGAATTTAGTTCCTTTAGCTACCTCTGGAGTTTTATTTAATTTAAAGAGTAGTATTTTTGGAGATGGTGATAGTAATGGAGGAGAATATTTAGATTTTAATAGAAAATATGAAAACTCGCAAAAAACTTGGAATTTCTTTATTAATAATTATGGTAAAAATTCTTTTGCTATTTTCAAGGCTGGAAATGTAAATGATGTAGGAAGTGTTGTATGTAGGAGAGCTTTCTTTTCATCAATACCTGGTGGAGATCTTCTTGGTAAAATTGGAAAATCAGAACAACCAGTTCAGTACACTGCATGGTTTGATGAGAAAATTCATAGCCAAACTAGAATTAGAACAAGTGCTTATTCAATATTCTATCAAATATTTGCAGGAGATAATAATATAGAGTTGATTAATAGAAACTTCTTGGAATATAGTGTTTATTTACAAGATCCAGAACTGGGTAGAAATTATATTACGAATCCTATAAGAAAAAGATTAAATCCTGGAAAAAGTGCTATTGAAAATATTGATCTTGTTTTACCAAGTGGTTATAGTGAGATTTGTGTTGAGATAAATGGAAAAGCTAATTGTAATTTTGGTAAGGTAACTACTGGATTTGCTTTAAATATTTTATCTGATTTTTACACTGAAGGACAAGCTGCTAAAAATATTGAATCTGCTGATGAATGTGAAAGTACATATAGTGAAGGTTTTGATGAAAGTCAAGGTAATAGATTTGGTAATCAAATTAATAGTGCAAATTCATTTAATAGAAATATAGTTAATAGACAATCTCAAACTCAAGCTGGAACTGATTATAATTATGCTAACCAAAAACATGGATTATTTGCTAATGGTATTGTAAGAAAATGTGGTATTAAAAACCCTGGAGAAGGTAAAGGAAATGAAAGAGATTGGAGTGTTATAGGAAACTGTGGTGCTGATGAAGATTCTGGTTCTACTTTAGGAAGTTGTTGGATTAATTTAGATTCTGTTAAGAAAAGTATAAGTGCAGATTATGTACAAGATAGAACTTTAGATGAAATAAGTAAGATAGCAAAAGGAGATCCAAATGCTTTAGATGATATTTTAAGACAAAGACCTTCAGATGATCGAGCTTTATTAAAAGATTTTAAAGATATTTTAAAAGAGAAGGATTTGATTAGAGAATTTGAAGATGCATTGACAAGCGGAAGAGAAGCTTTTATTTCTTATTTGTTGTATAATGATCTAGATAGTTTCTTGGATGCTGCAGAAATTGAAATAGTTAAGGATAGATTGAAGAAAGTTGATAATGATTTACGGTCTTTGAATGTAGTAACAAATGAAGGTCTTGCTGAGATTGAATATTTAAGAAATTTAATTAAGGAAATGGAGTTATGGATAGATTTAGAAGTTAAGAAAGCAATAAAAGAATCTAAGACTTGTAATGTTGATGCGTTGGGATCAAGTGCTTGTACTTTTACTTTAATAGAAGGTGAAAATGAATTCTTTATTAAATTTATGAATAAGGAACTTAGATTTACAATTGCAAATGATATGGATGTGCTTAGTAATCCGTTATTAGATAATCGTATTCCTAGACCAATGTCAAGTGGAGTTGTAATAGATACAGAATATAATATTGATTTAGATAGAGATGGTACTGATGATGCTGTTTTTGAATTTGTTGCAGGCAGTGTTAAACTTATAATTAAGAAAATAGGGGCCGGTGTTGAGGGTCAAGAAGCTACTCAGGATCAAGGAATTGATGATCAAACAGAACAAGGGGGGGAAGATCAAGGAACTAGTGAAGAAAGTGAATCGGATCAAGACCCAGATATTTTTGTACGGGCAAGCGAAGCTAGTGGAACACAAGAAGGTAGATGTGAAAGAAATGGCGATTCATGGACATGTAAAGGATTCTCTGTAAAAGAAAATGTTTTTGCTGATGATTTTGTTTTCGAAATTAGTGATTATGATTTTATTCAAAGAGACCTTTCTTCTAGGATAACATTCTCTGTAAATTATGATGGAACGAAAGTTTGTGATATAAGATTCGGTTCCTCTAGAATTAGAAATAACTTGGATTGTGATAAGTTTAGAGTTATTGAAATTGTTTTAGATAAGATAACCAACCCTTCAAGTAATCCCAAAATAGATTTCACAATTAACTTTAATATAGATGAAGAAAAATTTACTTTTAAGCATTATACTGGTCTTCAAGTTGATGCTACATACTTTAGATATAAGGATGAAAAGTGGAAATGGAGTGATAGCGGTTTTGATAATGATTATAAAATTATACAGAGTAGAGATAGTGGAATAGACTATACAAAAGTTTCAGGTCTTAATGAGGAAGGTTTTAGATTTGTTCATAATTTATTTGATAAAGAATTTGACGAAGGTGTTGATTTGTTAATCGATGCTATATCTGATAATGCTTACTTTGGTGATAATGTAATGGATGTGGATTATAAAGATGGGCGTATTGTTAATCTCGGTCATGGAAATAAACAGAAAGCTATTCAAGATTTGACTGATGGATTTTATAATAGATATAATTTTGGAGTTGAACTTAGAAGACTTAGTGAACCAAAAAGTGGAATTAGAGAATTATTTTCAAGTTTGAACTCAGATGATTTCGAATTTGAATATGAAGAGGGTGACTCGGGTTGGTTTGGGGTAGGATGGGGTGAGCATGAAAACCTTGAATTTGCATTTAAAGATGGTAAATGGAAATGGCAAACTGAAACTGGTTCTATATCTCCATATCAAGATGTTACACTTGAAAGATACAATAAAGAAAAACTTTCTGGAGAAGTGATTACTGATAGTTCTTTTAAAAGAATATTTGAAACATTAGAAAAAAAGAATTTTGTAGATGGAGTTTTCTTTTTATTAGATAATTTAATTCAGAATGGTAGAGATTCTTATGATGATGATGAAATTACTATTGTGTATAAACAGGCTACTCATGAAGAAACATTTGCAAATGGTGCTGTTGACATTGGAAAATTAAAAAAATATATTAGTGATGTTGATGCTGGAGATATCCAAATTAGAGGTAATGAAATTCAAGGGCAAACTGCTAATAATAAATGTGAAGAATTTGATAACGGAAATTTATGGAAATGTAGTGACTTTAAAAAAGATGAAGAGGTAATGATTAAAGGATTTAAATTTAGATTAGCTAATTTAGGTTCACTGGTTTTGCATTTTGACATACATCATGGAAATAATCGCGACCCAATAGATTGTGATATGTCTATTGTCCTTAATAGAGATTTTTTGGATTGTAATGCCTTTAAACCAATTCATATGAAAGCTGATAATATTGATGTAAATGGTGGAAACAGTTTTACTATTAAATTTGATGATAAAAAAACTATTGAAGAAAATTTTAAATTTTTACATTCTTCTGATTCTTCCACTTCAGGGGCTGAAAGAACTTATTTCAAATTTTTGAACAATGGTTGGCAGTTAAGTAATAATGATAATGATTATAGTGAAATTGTAAATAGTATTAATTATGATATTGAATTAGGAGAAAATGGTTTCAAGTTTATTAATGAATTAAGTAATAAAAATTTTGAGCAAGGCGTTAATTTCTTAGCTGGTGTTGTGGATGATACGTATTTTCCAGGAAGTGTATTTGATGGAAATGGAAACTTAATAAGTGTAAGTTATAGGGACGATTTTGTAATGGTATTTGCGCATGATAGTGATAAAGGAAGAAATATGTTAGAGTTAACTAAATTATTTTACAATTTTTATGATTTTGGATCTGGTTTTTATAGTTTTAATGAAGAACAAGTTGCTGGGTCTTTTGAAGATAATTCTGAATTTATTTCTTTTCAAGATATTGATAGAAAAACTATAATTTCTGAAATCAAAAGAAAAGAAGCAGAATTAATTG
>NZCT01000004.1 GCA_002688355.1 archaeon
AACTCCACATACTTTAAGGCATTCTTTTGCAACACATCTCCTAGAACAGGGAACAGATATTAGATACATAAGAGATTTATTAGGTCATTCAGATATTAGAGATGTGGATGGAGCAATTGTTTTCAATGGCAGGGTTGGAACTTAATGGGAATAATTCAATGGTTCATAAGAAGATCTTGGGGAGAAGAAGATTTTATTAAATTTCTAGATGAAGAAACTCAAAAGGAAAATAAAACTGAAGAAGGATTATTAATTTATATAAACGAATTCATTAATTTTATTGATAAATTCTTACAAACTAATGACGTATTTAAAAGAAAAGATGAAAGAAGGGAAGAATATCGTGTTATTGAGGGAAGGTATTCTGATAATCCTTCATCCAAAGAATATTCACAAATGTACAATCAGTATTTCGCAACCATTCCAAAATATTTGAAACATATTATATTAGAACTAGATCGATTAAGAGATGAATTAAAAGAGGATGAAAGTGTAGGCAAAAAACTTCAAAAATTAGATTCTCGTTATTCATATTTAAGAAAACTAATTGAAAAAAAAGGCCATGAAGAAAGAATTATCTCAAAGTATGAAGGAGATCTTACATTAGAATTGGAATGGTTTGAAGCTTATAAAGATGATAAAAGAACTGATAAATTAAAAATAAGATTAAATAGAATGAGTCAAAATATTGAAGAGCTAAAAAAAGCAATAAGTTTATTTCGCTCACATAATTCCAATAAAAAATAGAATATAAATTCTACTAAAGAACAATATTATAAACAGTAAATTACAATCAAAGTTATGAATATAAAAACAATATTTTTATTATTAACAACTATATTTCTAATAAGTTGTAGTCCATCACAAACTACAGATGAAAATATAAAAATGGAAGATTTAGAAATAGCAACATTTGCAGGTGGTTGTTTCTGGTGTATAGAATCAGTTTTTGAAGAATATCCACAAGTAAAAAAAGCAATTTCAGGTTATACAGGTGGTTCAGAAGAGAACCCGAAATATTCAGAAGTTGCGTCAGGACAAACATCACATTTTGAAGCAGTACAAGTTTATTATAATCCAAAAGAAATATCATACAAAGATTTATTAGAGATTTTCTGGAGACAAATAGATCCAACAGATAATGAAGGTTCCTTTGTCGATAGAGGATCACAATACAGATCAGCAATCTTCTACCACAATGAAGAACAAAAGCAATTTGCAGAAATATCTAAAGCAGAATTACAAAATTCAAATAAATTCAACAAACAAATAGTTACAGAGATTTTACCATTAAAAGAATTTTATCAAGCTGAAGAATATCATCAAGATTATCACACTAAAAATCCAGTTAGATATAAATTTTACAGATTTAATTCAGGTAGAGATCAATATAGGGATAAAACATGGGCCAATGATAAAGACTACCAAATTCCAACAGAACAAAGAAAAATATCTAAAGAAGAATTAAAAACAAGATTAACAGAATTACAATATAAAGTTACCCAAGAAGATGGAACAGAACTTCCCTTCATGAATGAATATTGGAACAATAAAGAAGAAGGGATTTACGTAGATATAGTTTCAGGAGAACCTTTATTTTCTTCAACAGATAAATACAAATCTGGAACAGGTTGGCCAAGCTTCACAAAACCTCTTGAACCAGAAAACATTGTAGAAAAGTCAGATAGAAAATTTTTAATTAAAAGAACTGAAATACGAAGTAAAAAAGCAGATTCACACTTAGGTCATGTATTTAATGATGGACCAGAACCTACCGGATTACGTTATTGCATGAATTCAGCAGCTCTAAGATTTGTTCCTAAAAAGGATCTAGAAAAAGAAGGTTATGAAAAATATCTAAAATTATTTAATCAATAAAACTTAAAAACATTATTCTTCAACCAATTAAATGAAACTGCTAGTATTTTCAGATTTACACTCTAACAAAGTAAAATTAAAGAAATTAATTTCTAAAATTAAAAAAGAAAAACCAGATTTAGTAATTAATGCAGGAGATACTTCTGATTTTGGTGATGATTTTAAAAAAATAGCAAAAGAATTCAAAAAAACTAAAATACCAATGCTAATTATTCCAGGAAATCATGAATCACCTAAAGAAATAAAAGAAGTTTCTGATAATAAAACAATAATAAATTTACATAAGAAATCTTTTACCTTAGATAATACAATCTTCTTTGGTTATGGAACTGGTGGTTTCGCAAAAAGAGAAGAAGAGTTTGAGTTAATATCTAAAAAATTTAGAAAAACAATTAAAAAAGATTCAAAAATTGTATTAATAACTCATGGACCACCATACAGAACCAAAGTTGATTTACTTCCAAGGATAGGTCATCGTGGTTGTTTCTCTTACACACATTTTCTAAAAATGGCCAAGCCAGTTCTACATGTTTGTGGTCACTTTCACGAAACTCAAGGAGTTAAAGATAAATTTGATAAAACTTTAATAATAAATCCAGGTCCAGATGGGGTTATACTAAAAATCTAATCTTCAATTTGGATAAATCTTTCTTTAGAATCTTCTTTCATTATTAAACAAACTCTACTTTCTTCAACATAATCAACAATTTTCCAATTTAATTCTTTAGAAATTTTCTCACTAAAAGATTTTATTTCTTTAAAACTAGGAACACTTTCTCTTCCAAGTCTAGCTTTTGAAGCACCTAACCAACTATATCCTTTAACTTCCAAAAACATTGAATCAGCTTTCTTAATTAACTTACAATATTCTTTTTCATTACACATATTTAAATCTTTAACAGCTGTAATTCTTAGCACAGTTCTAGTTTTTCCTTTAATCTTTTTTAAAATTTCTAAAGTTTTATTAAATCTTTCCCAATAATCTTTTGTAATAGGATGATCAATTTTTTTATACAATTTTTCATTAGGGGCATCTAAAGAAACATAAAGTTGTGTTGGTAAACTATTTTCCTTATACAATTTTTCAATAGCATCTGGAAATTGTCCATTACTAACTAAATATGATGTAATATTCCTCTTACGTAATTTTTTAATTAGCTTTCCTAGCTTAGGATATATTGTTGGTTCACCAGTAGCACTAATCGCAAAATGTTTTATTTTCTTACTTTCTAAATATTTATCTAATTTAATATTACTACCTTTAAAACCATTTAACAATTTGTTTTGTTCTTCAATTGTTCTATCTATTATTTCATCTGGATCATCTATACCATTATCCATTGTAATACTATCAGAAGTTTCAATGTCTCTCCAACAAAAGTCACAAGTGTTATTGCAAAAAGTTTGTGGACTCATTTGTGCACATCTATGACTTTGAATTCCATAAAATTTATTCTTATAACACAAATGTTTTCCTTTTATAGAACTCTTAGTGTAATGACAAACTTTGACAACACTATGATTACCAACAAATCTATAACCTTGTTTCTCAAGAATTTTTTTAGCTAAAGATACTTCCATTAAATTAAATTTTAAAAAGAACTTAAATAACTTTTGATATAAAAAATAAAGAAGATAGTTTTTAAGCTATCTCCTTATCTTTTTCTTCTTGACCTTGATCTCGAAGCAGTTGCTCTTGACCTTGATCTCGAAGCTGCAGTTGATCTTCTTGCAGTTGTACTTGCTGCTCTTCTTCTTCTAGTTGTACTTGCTGCTGCAGATCTTCTTCTAGTTGATCTCTTTGCAGTTGCTCTACTTGCTGTAGATCTTCTTGCTGCTCTTCTTCTTGTTGCCATTTTTTTATTTCACCTCTTCTCCCCATAAAACTTTTTATGATAATCTAAGGAGTATAAAGAATAAGTAATTACATCACCTAATAATTTAACTTTCATGAACATAAATAATAAAATTGTAATTTAAATAGTTTTCTATTTTTATAAAAATGTTTTTTTATAATTACTAAAAACTTTTTTTCTAATTGTTTCTTCGTTAACGTTTTTAATTTTAGAAATTTTCTTAATTGTTTGTTTAACTAGTTTCGGTCCGTGAAATTTACTATCTCCTAAGTAAGGTGTATCTGTTTCAGTTAACAAATTATTTACACCAACATCAATAACAATCTTCTGGAAATGTTCACTTCTATCAATTATCGACGGTATTGACAACATCCAATTATTTTCAATAATCTTATTAACTAATTTAAAATTTCCCATGAAAGAATGCATTACAACTTTTTTAACATTGTACTCTTCTAAATAACGAACAACATCTTTTTCTGCTAAACGTGAATGCACAATAACTGGTAATTTTAAATCTAAACTTAATTCAATCATCTTTACAAAAACTTTTTTCTGTTCATTAAAGTTTTCAGAATCTTTTTTATCTAAACCAATTTCACCAATTGCAACAATGTTTTTTTTATTTTCCTTAATAAATTCTATTTCTTTTTTAACATTAACATTTTTAACTTCAGTTGGATAAATTCCTAATGCAACTTTAACATTTGAAAACTTTTTTCCTAATTCTAAACTTTCTAAATTACTTTTACTATTTAATCCGTTATTAATTACTACAATATCTTTATTCTTCTCTAAAAATTTTTCATAACTAGAAAATTCATTCATATGTGCATGTACATCAACATATTTCATTTGCTAAAATAAAGATACAAGTATATTGCCAAAAAATTTAATTAAAGATGGGAAAAAGTTTAATATAATTAACAAAACACAAATAACATTAACAATATTAAAAACTTTTTTTACTCTAATTTCATTATTCTTAAAGATATAAGATAAAAATGTGTAAAACATTCTACCACCATCTAATATAAATAAAGGTAATAAATTAAACAAGCCAACAAAGAAATTAATTAAATATATCCAAAGAACTGCTAATTGTATCCAAAAGAAACTACTTGCCCACCAAATATCACTTCTAATCTCAGCACTAACAACATCTAAAAATACTCCAACATAACCTCTTGAACTATCTTCTGGATGTGTTGCCGCTAAAACATTGTAAACACTAGTATTAGTTTTAATACTAACCTCTCCTCCTGGTTTAACATCTTTCATAATATCTATAAAATTATCAATCTTACTAACTAAAATCCCATTAACCTCTTCTATCTCTTCATTTATTTGAATATTTGTCTCAGCCAAAGGATATCCTTCTTGAGTTGCCACAACTCTAACACCAGATGTTTCGATTAACGAAGGTGCAATAGGATTTATAACAAAAGTTAATACCAAAAAAAATATAATTGCAACAATAAAATTTGACATAGAACCAGCAGAAAAAACACCTAACTGTGCTTTTTTACTTTTCTTAACCAATTGAGTTTCTTCAGGTTCAACGAAAGCAGCAGGAACAACAGGCAAAACTACACACAAAAATGCAAATCCAGAAGATTTAATTTTAATATTATGTAGTCTTGCAACAACACCATGCATAAACTCATGTACAACAACTAAAATAAATAAAGCAATTATCCAATGCCAAAAAGATAACACAGGCAATCCAGGCACTTGTACTCCAGGAAGTAATAACGCTACTCCAGCTTGTGGAACTGGATTTTTATATATTGAAATAATACTTGCTATCAATAAAACAAAAATAGCTACCATTCCTATAAATCCAACTACAATACCTAAATTTGCAAATATAGTAACTAATCTTGGATGTCTTTTAGCAATTACATCCATATTTCTCAAACCGAGTTTAGTTTTATACATCACAATATAAAGAAAAGGAAAAAGAAATTTCTCAATCTTTAATCTTTTCCTATTAAAAATCATAATTAAACTTACAAGAAAAATAAATACAATAAAGAGTATAATATCAACATTCACCATTTTTTTTTTAAATTTATTTCTTTCTAACAGCTCTGAAAGCTTTCTTACCACAAGATCTACATTTAACCTTTCCACCTAATATTTTAACAGCATTAGATCTAAGTCTAGTCTTACAATTCTTACAAACATAAATATTTCTTATTATTCTGTCCATTGCTTCTGTAAATTTTGCCATTTTATTTTTAAGCTTTCAAACTTTTTAATACTTTATCGTTTAAAATACCCCAATAAACAACTTGTACTCCTTCAACAATCTTATCTTTTAAGTCTTCTGGTATCTTCAAATCAAAAGTTTCAAAAGATTCATTGTCCATTACGTTAGCCACGTCATTATTAACAGATAAAACTTGTGCAGCTTTCTTTTCAATTATAGGAACTTCAACTCTATCAGAAGTTGGCATAACAAAAATTTTCTTTTGCTTATCAATCATCCCAATAGCTTCAACTCTACACTTAGTACTACCATGCTTTCCAGGTTTTGAAGTATCAACATTTCTAACAGTACAAGCAACACCATCAATTATCACATAACTGCCAGGTTTTAGAGAACCAGCATTTACAACTTTTTTATCCATACAAAAAGAATAATTACATTAATTTATAAAAGTTATGCTTGATTGAACAATTCAGTAAGAACTTCTCTATGTTTACCATCTGAAGAATTTCTAACATAAGATGGTTTTCCAGCTATTCCAAAATAAATCCTCAAAGATTCTTCCAAATCCCCTTTCTCCTCTTTTTTGATTGATACATGAAACTTTGCTTGAAATTTATCCTCTAACTTAATTTCTCTTCCAGAAAAAGCAGTAGTTACACCAACTATGCATTCAACATCATCACCATAAAATTTTATAATTTCATCTCTTGCTATTTTAAGTTTAGTTCCTAATTCTAAAACAGAATCTATATTATTTCTTCCATTGTTTTCTTCAATATTATAACACATCTGAATATATGCCATTCTAAAATTTCCTCAAAACCTTAGCTAAAGATTTCTTCTTAGCTTTTTTTACAGGTTTCTTCACTTTATTAATTTTCTTAACTACTTTTTTAGCTATTTTCTTAGGTTTAATTTTTTTTACTACTTTCTTTTCAACCTTTTTAACAGGTTTTTTAACTACTTTCTCTTTCTTAACAACTTTAACTTCCTTTTTCTCTACTTTCTTCTCAACCCTAGGGATTATCTTAGGAATATTCTTTATAGTTTCATTAATTTCTTTTCTTATTTCATTAATTTCCTTAGTAAACTCATCTAAATTCACCTCTTCAGGCTCTTTACTAGGATTAACATCTAAAACTCTCTTATCAAAATCTTTCAAAGCACCTTCTAAATAATTCATTTTTAAATTTAAATCAAATATCTGTTTAGAAATTGTTCCAATAGCAATCCATAACTGTGCATTACTCTTACTTGGAGCTTCCCCATAAGCTTTCTTATACTTAGTACTTTCATTTATTTGAGCTTCTAAATGATCACTAATATCTTTACTTACTTTGTCTCTCCAATTTGCCATTTTTATATTATATTATAATTTAAATTTATATAATTTTCTATTCTACAGTGGATACATAAACATAACAAAAACCTTAAAAGAGTGCCCATTTACGTAAAAATATGAAAACAAAGAAATTAGATTTCATTGAAATTGATTATACTGGTAAGATAAAAGAAACTGATAAAATCTTTGATTTAACTAGTGAAAAAGAAGCTAAAAATAATAATGTTTTTCAAGAAAATCATGAATACAAACCTGTAATAATATGTCTAGGAAAACAAGATCTAATTAAAGGTCTAGATGATTTCTTAATAGGCAAAGAAACAAATAATGATTATACTATTGAAATTTCCTCTGAAAATGGATTTGGAAATAAAAAACAAGAATTAATTAAATTAGTTCCAACTACAATATTCAAAAAAGAAAATATTCAGCCCTTTCCCGGTTTACAAGTTAACCTAAACGGAATGGTTGCTACAATAAAAACAGTTTCCGGAGGAAGAACATTAGTAGATTTTAATCATCCTCTTTCCGGCAAAGATCTAATTTACAACGTAAAAATAAATAAAATTATAACAGATCTAAAAGAAAAAGTTGAATCTATTCTTAAACAAATAACAAAAGATTTTAAACTAGAAATAAAAGAAAAAGAAGTTATAATTGAAGCTAACATAGATCCAAAGATAGAAAAAGAAATCAAAGATAGAATTCCAGAATTAACTAAAGTAACTATTAAAAATTCTAAAACTAAACAATAATATAGTAATTACAACTTCTAAAATCAAAGATAATCACTATAGGATAAATAAACTTAAATAGAAGACAACCTCTCTTTCTATTGAAAATGGATGATATGAATCAAGAGCAGAATTATCAACAAGAGCAATCTAATCAAGAATATAATCAACCTCAACAACAACCTTCTCAACAACCACCACAAGAAGTAAGACAAGAAACAAAAAGTAATTTATCAATTGATGAAGAACTAGAACAAATTCTAGCAACTCAAAAATCAAAAATTAAAGTTATTGGAGCAGGTGGAGCTGGTAATAATACAATAAACAGAATGTCCGAAATAGGAATAACTGGAACAGAAACTATAGCAATAAACACAGATGCTCAAGATTTACTTTACACTAACGCTACTAAAAAGATTCTAATTGGAAAAAACACTACAAATGGAATGGGTGCAGGAGCAATTCCAAAAGTTGGTGAAGAATCTGCTAAAGAATCAGAACATGAAATAAAACAAGCTCTTCAAGGTTCAGACATGGTTTTCATTACTGCAGGTTTAGGCGGCGGAACTGGAACAGGAGCAGCTCCAGTAGTTGCAGATATTGCTAAAAAAATGGGAGCTTTAACAGTAGGAACCGTAACAATACCTTTCTCAATGGAAGGCCAAAGAAGATATGAAAATGCTATAGAAGGCCTAGAAAGACTAGAAGAAATTGTAGATACATTAATCGTTATACCAAATGATAAATTATTAGAATTAGCACCAGATTTACCTTTACACACAGCGTTTAAAGTCGCAGATGAAATATTAACAAATGCAGTTAAAGGCATCGCAGAATTAGTAACAAAAGCTGGTTTAGTTAATCTAGACTTTGCAGATATTAAAACAGTCATGGGAAATGGAGGCATAGCAATGATTGGAGTAGGCGAAAGCGATACTGAAAATAGAGCAACTGAAGCAGTAGAAAAAGCAATCTCCAATCCATTAATTGACGTAGATATAGAAGGAGCAAATGGAGCTCTAATAAATATTTCAGGTGGTCCAGACATGACATTAGAAGAAGCTCGAAAAGTAGTAGAAGTTATTTCTGAAAAACTGTCAGAAGACGCTAGAATAATCTGGGGTGCTCAAATCTCAGAAGATTTAGAAAATACAATAAAAGCAATGTTAATCGTTACCGGAGTTTCTAGTCCTCAAATCTTTGGTCCAAAGAAAACAACGAAAAAAGAAGGACAAAAAGAAATTGAAAATCAATTAGGAATAGAGTTTGTAGATTAACAAAAACAATAATTTTATAAAACATAACAACTAATTCTATTAAATGGAACAATTACAAGTCTTAATAACAAAAGATATGACCATTTCCAACGTTGTATCTAAATATCCTTCAACAATTGAAGTTCTACAAGAAGAAGGAATTCATTGTGTAGGCTGTAGTGTCTCATTTACAGAAACTTTAGAAGAAGGTTTCAAATCTCATGGACTATCAGATCAAGAAGTAACTAATCTAATAAAAAAACTAAATAATTCTATAAAAGAAGAAGAAACTATAGTTTCCAAAGAATTAACATTAACAAAAAAAGCAGCTGAGAAAATTATAGAATTAAGAAAGAAATCTAATAAAGAAGATCTAAACTTAAGAATTAAAATAGAACCAGGTGGCTGTTCAGGTTATTCATACAGATTCTCATTCGATCAAGCAAGTAAAGAAGATAAAGTAGTAGAACAAGAAAGCGTAAAGTTAATATTTGATAAAGATAGTTATAATTTCATAAAAGGATCCAAAATTGACTTCGTAGATTCATTACAAGGATCAGGATTTAAAGTAATTAACCCAAACGCAAAATCAACTTGCGGCTGCGGTCAGTCGTTCCATTAAAAAAAGAGGTGAAAAAATGAATAAAAGAGGAATAAAAGGTTTAATTTTTAATTTAATAATACCAGGTACAGGAACTATATTTTTAAAAAATAAAAAACATGGTCAAATACAATTAAGTCTATTTTTACTTCCAGTAATCGTTTCAATAATTTTTGGTTCAGTATTAAACGCAACAGTAACTACTTCAGCAGTCTTACCAATAATATTTTCAACAATAATGTTATCATCTTGGATCTGGGCTCTAACCGCATCTGTAAAATTCTTAAGAGCTAATCAACCTTCAGTATTACAAGATACTCAAGAACCTCAAAAACAAGAATCAAATTCAAAATCTGAACAAGAAGAGATTAAAAACTTAGAAGAAAAAGGTAAATTTTATTAATTTCTTTTTTATTGTTATACAATGCCTAACTATATTCACACTGAAAAAAACCACTCAGGTTCAAATATAAAAGATATAATTCTTGGAGGTCAAGATGGTCTAGTTAATGTTCTAGGTGTTATTCTAGCTGTAGCAGCAGCAACTCACGATACTAAAATTATTATCATTGCAGGCTTAGCAGCAACATTTGCAGAATCAATCTCGATGGCCGCTGTCGCGTATACATCAACAAAAGCTTCCTTAAGTTATTATCAAGCTCAAGTAGAAGTAGAAAAAGAAGAAATTGAAAAAGTTCCAAAAATAGAAACAAAAGAAATTTATGATATTTATTATGCAAAAGGCTTTCGAGGTTCATTACTACAAAAAATCATAGACAAAATAACTAGTAATAAACAAGTTTGGCTAGAAACCATGATGACAGAAGAACTAGGCTTAGTAAAAGGTAAATTCGAAAACCCAAATAAAAGTGCATTTGTTGTTGGTTTCTCAGCAGTTATTGGCTCCTTAATACCTTTATTCCCATTTTTCTTTTTATCAGTTTCTCCAAGTATAATAATATCCCTAATAGTTTCAGCAATAGCATTATTCATCACAGGAGCTGTAAAAGCAAGATTAACAGTAGGAAACTGGTTCAAATCAGGGCTAGAAATTCTAATAATTGGAATGGTAGCCGCTATTGTTGGTTATTTGATAGGGTTCTTCTTAGGAAAAATAAGTTTTTAACAAGATTTATAAACGTTAATAACATAAAATTCATATGGAACAAAGCAAATTAATACTTAAAAAATTAGATGATATTAAATCTGAAATACATGAAATGAAAGGACAAATGATTGATATAGATACAGTATTAACCCAAGATGACATAGAATCTATAGAAAAAGCAGAAAAAGAATTAAAAGAAGGTAAAACTATCTCTCATGAAAAGTTAAAAAAGGAACTAAGATTGTAAATGTTCCAACTTGATTACTCTTATAGAGCTAATCAATTCCTTAAAAAATTAGATAAGCATATAGCAAAAAGGATTATAGATAAATTAGAAAATCTAAAACAAAACTCTGTACCAAGCAATGTAAAATTTATCCATAGAGAAAATAATGAAATGGTATTTAGATACAGAATTGGAGATTATAGGGCATTATACAAAGTAAAAAAAGATGAAGAAATAATACTTATTACAAAGATAGACAAAAGACCAAAAGTCTACAAATAATAAAGGAATAAAAATAAGTTTTTAACAAGATTTATAAACCATTTTATTCTAAATTCCTATACTAAAAATGCTAGAAAAAGTTAAAATATGGTTAATTGAAGCCAAAAGAGTCTTAAAAGTAACAAAAAGACCAAATAGATTAGAATTCATGACAATAGTTAAAGTAACAGGCGTCGGAATACTATTAATAGGTCTTATGGGTTTTATCATAAACATGGGTTTTGCATTCATAACAAGTTAAAATGGCAATATTCACAATTAGAACAACAGCAAATAGAGAAGATCAAGTTCTGGATTTTGTTAGTTCAAATGCTAAAAAGAAAAGTCTAGAAGTTTACTCTTTGATTCATCCTCACGGCATGAGGGGCTACATTTTCATAGAAGCAGATACTAGAGAAGACGCAGAACAAGCGTTTCAAGGCGTACCTTACGCAAGAGGTTTGCTAAGAAGTGTTGTAAATATTAAAGAAATTGAATCTATGTTAGAACAAGCAAAAACACATACAAATATTCAAGAAAATGATATTGTTGAAATTATTTCTGGGCCATTTAAAAATGAAAAGGCAAAAATAACAAGAATAGATAAATCAAAAGATGAAATTATTATTGAATTATTAGAAGCAGCTGTCCCTATACCAATAACAATAAAAATAGATGCTGTTAAAGTGATTAGAAGAGAAGGACAAGAGGAAGAAGACGAAGAAGAAACTAGTGAAGAATAAGATGCCAAAAGAAAAAATAGATCTATTAATTGAAGGCGGAAATGCTAAACCAGACGCTAATATAGCACAAAAACTTGGCCCAATGAAAATTCCCATTGGAGAAGTAATGACAAAAATAAATGAAAAAACAGATGCATTTAAAGGAATGAAAGTTCCAGTTATTTTATTAGTAGATCCAGAAGATAAATCTTATGATATCACAATTGGAACTCCACCAGTTTCCGAATTAATAAAAAAAGAAATTAATATTCCAAAAGGTTCTGGAGAACCAAATAAAAATAAAATATACAATATGTCCATAGAACAAATAATAAAAATTGCTAAAATGAAAAAAGATTCTATGCTCTCCAAAACACTAAAATCCGCTGTGAAATCTATTATTGGTTCAGCTGGAACAATGGGTATTCTAATTGAAAATAAAATTCCTATAGAAGCTGAAGAATTAATAAATCAAGGTACTTTCGATACTGAAATAAAAGAAGAAAAAACAGAAACTTCTCCAGAAAAATTAAAAGATTTAGATAAAAATCTAAAAGCAGTTCAAGCTGAATTACAGAAAGAAATTGAAAAACAAGAAGCTGAAGAAGCTGAAGAAAAAGCTAAGGCAGAAGCAGCTCAAAAAGCTGAAGCTGAAATGGCAGCAGAAGAAGGTAAAGAAGGAGAAGAGCCTAAAGAAGGAGAAGAAGGTGCTGAAACTGCTGAAGGCGAGGAAGGTAAAGAAGGAGAAGAGCCTAAAGAAGGCGCTACTGAAGAAGGTAAAGAAGAATCTAAATCTGAAGAGAAAAAATAGTTCTAACAGTTTCAATAAATTTATAAAAGAGATTGGCTAGTATAAATAAAGGCTACACAACAAGATGGGACTTAAAATTCAATAAGAATTTAAGCATTTTATTGTAGTGTAGCTTGGAAGATTTAAAGATCTGAGCAACTTAGCATTGCGGGTTTGGGACTCGTAGACCCCGGTTCAAATCCGGGCAATCCCATATTTTAGAAACCTTTAAAAAATAATATCATTACATAAAATTAATAAAATTCTTAAAATGGCAAGCACAAAAACAGGATCTGCAGGAAGATTTGGCGTACGTTACAGTAGAAAGATAAGAGAAAAAGTATCAGAAATTGAAAAAAAATCAAGATCATTACATAAATGTCCTTATTGTAATAAAATAAAAGTTAAAAGAGTATTCGCAGGAATATGGCAATGCAAATCATGCAATAATAAATTCGCAGGAAAAGCCTACACACCATACTAAAAATGTCAAATCTAAAATGTTTCAACTGTAATAAAGTAATCAAACAAGATTACCTAAAGAAAAAAGTAAGATGTCCTTATTGTGGTTACAAAATTTTATACAAACCAAGAGCAGTAACAACAAAAGTAAAAGCAATCTAAAATGGCACCTCAAGAACAAGCATCACAAGAAAAAATTCAACAATTACAATTAATAGAGCAGAATATGCAAACATTATTAATGCAAAAACAAAAGTTCCAATCTCAATTATTAGAGATAGACAATGCTTCTAAAGAAGTTGAAGAAACAGAAAAAGAAGTATATAAAATTGTAGGAACTATAATGGTTGAATCTGAAAAACCAAAATTAACAGAAGAACTAAAATCTCAAAAAGAAGTTATTGAACTAAGAATAAAAAATATAGAAAAGCAAGAAGGTTTAATCAAAGAAAAAGAATCCCAATTACAATCAGAAATTATGAAAGACATTAAAAAATAAACAAAAAAATGTTAGATGAAATAAAAGGGATAATATCTACATTAGAAACAATAAAAGAGGATGACGCTGTTCCGAAGAACATAAGATCAAAAATTAACAGTACTTTAACTTCTCTAAATGAAAAAGCTGAAATAAATTTAACAGTAGATCGAGTAATTGAAGAATTAGATGAAGTTTCAAATGATGCTAATCTTCCCCCTTATACAAGAATAGAAATAATGAACGTCATTAGTGTCCTAGGTGGGATTCAATAATTTCTTAACTATAAAATTAAAAATACACGATTTTTGATAGAAATATTTATATACTTTCTATTACCTAATTTATGAAAATGAAAGATACATTAAGAAAAATATTCGGTGGTTCTCAAAGTAATGATGATTTTCCTGATGACGTTGCAGATGATTATGTTGAAATCGACGCAAACGTCGAAAGAGATTCAAAATCAAAAGTGTTAGTAAGACCATTTGTTATAACAGACTTCGCAGATATAAAACCAGCTTTAGATTCTTTAAGAGATGGTTACACAATTTCTTTACTTAATATAAAACCATTAAAAGAAAAAGACATCATAGAACTAAAAAGAGCTGTAAACAAACTTAAGAAAACCTGTGAAGCAATTAACGGCGATATAGCAGGTTTTGGAGAAGATTGGATTGTTATAACACCAAATTTCGCACAAGTTTATAGATCTCAACAAATAACAGAAGTTGAAGAAGATTAATTCTTTATAACTTAACAATAGTAACCTTTATAAACAATATTTCTTTTATTTTATTATGACAATAGAAATAAAAGATCCAACAGAAGGTTTCATCTATGATGATAGTCTTAGGGAAATAGTTGAAACTACACAATCAGAAATGGATTCTATCTTTGGAAAATGTAAAAAATCTGAATTTGATGATTTATTTAGAGAAGATATTACTCCAGTATACAGAAATAAAATAAATGTCTGGAAAGAATCTTATAATAAAAGAGATAAAGAAAAATTAGCAAGCTATTCAGAATTAATGATAGCCCCCCATTACAAAAATTTGAGAACAGCTAGATTTCAACATTAATTTTATAAATCTTCTTACTATTATAATAAAATGGAACAAATAAATAAACTACAGTGTCCCTTATGTAAAAAAAATACTCTAGAAGTGGAAGAAACAAAATATAACATTCCTTCTTTTGGTCCATGTTTCCTTATGTCTATGTCATGTACAGAATGCTTATATCATCAATCAGATATAGAATCAGAAGAAACAAAAGATCCAATAAAATTAACTTTCGAATTAAACAGTGAAAAAGATCTGCAAGTCCGCGTAATAAAATCAGGTAGAGCAACCTTAAAAATTCCACAATTAAGAATGTCTGTTGCACCAGGAACAACATCTATTGGTTACATCTCAAATGTTGAAGGAGTTTTAAGAAGATTCAAAGTTGTAGTAGAACAAGAACGTGATGCAGCAGAAGATAATTCTGTTAAAAAAACAGCTAAAAATTTACTTAAAAAATTCTGGAAAATTGAAAATGGAGAACTTCCAATAAAAATAGTTATTGAAGATCCAACAGGGAATTCAGCAATACTTTCAGATAAAACAACAAAAGAAAAACTAAAAGTTCCTAAGAAAAAATAATCAATAAAATCCAATCAATCCTTCTTCTAATAATTTTTCCCAAGAAATTTTTCCAGTAATTACTCTAGCTTCTCTTGCACTAATTAAAGGTTTTTCATATTTTTCTCTATCTTCTATAGCTATCCGAGGACATGCAGTTTCAATAAAAGCATCAATATCATAAAAGTTCATTAGTTTATCTGGAGTAACTTCATTCATCAATAAAATCATAGAATCCTTACCAACTTCTTTCAAATCTTTTTTCAAAACTTTAGCAAACCCAACATTCTTCTGCCCAGGTTTTAGATCCACAATAATACCAATTTTATTAGCCCCTTTTACTTTCTCAATCATCGCAAATCTTTGTCTAGTTACTTTATCTCTTAACTCATCCATTAACTCAATTTTCTCATTTCTTTCATCTAACAAATAAACTTTTTTATCATTAATCATTAAAGCAGCTCCTAAAGAATGAAAGGTATTTCCCAAAACTAAAAACGCTTCAACGTTATTCCTAATTAACTTTAAAGAATTATACTCACATCCAACAACATGTCCATTATAATGACTAAATCCTCTCTTCTCAGGAATTATAGTTTCAAAACCATTATCATCTAAAAATTTCTTAACCTCTTCAATTTTATGAATATATTGTATACTTGAAACTAATCCAAGTTTCTTCTCCTTAATATCTTTCATGCTTTTTTGCAACATATCAATAATATCTAATTTGCTCTCTAATTCAATATACAAAATGGGAAAATCAACTTTAATAAAGGGTGCATGACCAAAATGAATCAATAAATCAACAGCTAAATTCTTAGCTTCTTCTAAAGATAAATCACAACCGCCCCAACATGAATTACCAGAAATATAAACTTCACATTCACAATTCTCTTCAATATGTTTACTTATCCTAAAACCTTCTTTTTTAATCCCTTCAGGTAATTGTATTAAAACTTTTTTAGCATTCTTTCTATTTATCTCTTCAACAATATACTCTTCTTTAAAATCATATGTTTCTTGCATTGTAAAATATATATTAGAATAACTATAATCATTAGGTTTTTAAACACTATTAATCATAAACATAATATGGTAAAAGCAAGTTCAACAAAACCAAGTTCTCCTATAAAAGGAGCAAACACAAGGTATTCTCCTGAATCTAAAGAATCTAATTACTCAGAGAGGTCTAAATATTCTACAAAACCCGCCAGTAAATATGCACTAAAAACAGGAGAAAGATACGATGGAAATATAGCTATATTAACAAAACCATATCAAAATAAAGAAACACCAGATCTTGGCAAATTATTACAAAATTTAAAATATGATATCCCAGAGTCAAAAAAAGGTAAATCCTATCTAAAAGATAATAACATATACTCACCAGGAAGAAATCCAAAAACTCCTAGTTTACCAATTGGATCAGAAGGTTTATTAGAAAAATTACTAGACTGTAAAAAAATATTCGACAATTGTCTAAGATGTAAAAAACCTAAAAATCTTTGTAGATGTACTTACTAGTTCTAATACCATACAAAAACCTTTAAAAATATCCTAAACAATCATAAATTAATGAATATCTCAAAATCAGAAAAAATAACAAACATAGCAACAAAAAGAGGTTTTTTCTTTCCAACTGCAGAGATCTATAATGCAATTTCTGGCTTCTGGACTTACGGACATCTAGGAACATTAATGAAAAGAAAGTTTGAAAACTTATGGAGAGATTATTTTCTAAAATTAAATGATAATTTCTACGAAATAGAGGGATCTAATATTCTACCACAAAAAGTCTTCAAAGCTTCTGGACATCTTGACCATTTCAACGATCCATTAACAGAATGTAGAAAATGTCATTTCCGTTTTCGTGCAGATCAATTAATAGAAGATGAATTAAATATTAATGCAGAAGAATATCCTCTAGAAAAACTAGATAAAATACTAAAAAAAGAAAAACTAAGCTGTCCTAAATGTTCTTCCCAAGATTTTCAGAAAACAAAATCATTCAATATGATGTTCGATTTAAAAGTTGGTTCAACAGGAACTGAAATTTCATACCTATCTCCTGAAACAGCACAAAACCCTTTTCTATCTTTCAAAAGAGAATATTACGCTCTAAGAGAAACCCTACCATTTGGATTAGCTAAAATAGGAAAAGCATTTAGGAATGAAATAAGTCCAAGACAAGGTTTTTTTAGATTAAGAGAATTTACACAAGCAGAACTACAAATTTTCTTCAATCCAGATAAATTAGATGAAGCAGAATCATGGAATAAAATAAAAAACTACAAATTACAATTATATCTATCAAAAAACAATAAAATAACATTAACATCATGTGAAAATGCAAATAAAAAACTAAACTTACCAAAGTTATATTTATATTACTTAGCTAAAACTCAACAGTTCTATTTAGATACACTAAAAATACCTAAAGCTAAATTTAGATTAAGAGAATTATCAGAAAAAGAAAGAGCATTTTATAATAAAATTCATTTTGATATTGAATTAGATTTAGAAACTTTAAAAGGTTGGAAAGAAGTAGCAGGAATTCACTATAGAACAGATTACGATCTAGAAAAACATCAAAAAGCCTCAGGTGAAAAATTAGAAGTTCTAAACGAAGGAAAAAGGTTCTTCCCACATGTAATAGAACTATCTTTTGGTGTAGACAGAAACATTTGGTCTTTATTAGATATTTTCTTTAAAGAAGAAAAAGAAAGAACTTTATTTACATTACCAACAAACCTAGTTCCAGTTGAAGTAGCTGTTTTCCCTCTAGTCAACAAAGATAATCTACCAAAAAGAGCTATAGAAGTTTATAATTCTTTAAAAGATAAATATCAAACATTTTACGATTTCAAGGGTGCTATTGGAAAAATGTACAGGAGAATGGATGAAATTGGTTGTCCGATAATGCTAACAATAGATCACCAAACATTAAAGAATAACACTGTTACTTTACGTGAAATTAAAACAATGAAACAAATCAGAATAAACATTAAAAAGCTAGAATCAACAATAGAACAAATTCTACAAGGACAAAAATTAAATAAATTTGGAAAGTACATTAGCTAAAATTTACTTCTACGATAATTAACACATAATTTATTAAAAACATTCTCTAATAGGAAAACATCATTTCTGCATCTCCCTTTTATTTTATCAAAATCTTTTTCATTAAAATATTTCTCAATTTCTCTTCCAGTTATAGTTTCTTTAACTTCAATATTATGCATTTTAGCTAAAATATTCAAAGGTAAATTAGTAAAATTACCCAAATTAGAAAAGAATAACATAATATCAAAATGATTAGATTTATCCATATTCCATTTATTAACATTAAAATCAAAAGGTATATTTAGTCCATTAACAATAGTTCTCAAATTAATAATAGGAACATCAAAAGAATAACCATTATGTGTAACAAAAACTGTATCACTTTTATTCTCATTAACAAAACTCCAAAATTCCTGTAATAAAACTTTCTCATCTTCATTAAAAAAAACCTTACATTCTTCATCAGAAAATTTTAAACAAATACAAACAATTTTAGAATAATTAGGATCAAAAGTTCTCATTTCCTTATTTATTTTATGATCCATTAAATATTCTCTAATATCTTCATTTTCAATCTTTAAAGGAATTGTTTCAATATCTAAAAATGCGAATTTCATCTTTTTTATACGTTAAATCACTATATAAAATATTTCATTACTTGATCTTTACTAAAATAAACTACAAAGATTTAAGTATCATACAATCTATAATAGAGCTATGAAATACAAATGCGAGTCATGCGGAAGGCAAGCAGAGCAACAAGAATCTTGTTGTAACGCTGAAATGAGAGAGCAAGCAGAAGAAAGTAGTGAATCAAGTAAATAACATTAACTTTCTTTTTTTATTTTTTTAAACAAAACAATTATAAATACTTCTCAATAAATCCTTCTATGGAAAATCAAAAACCAAAAGAAAAAGCATTAACTGTTAAATTTAAAGTTATAAACAATAACATACAAACACAAGTTTCTATAAAAAATGTTTCTCCACAAGAAGCAATTGGATTATTAGAAACAGCAAAAGACCAATTACTAGAAAACTTAAGAAAAAACAAAAAAGAAGTTTTCACAGTTCAAAATGACGAATAAAGATTGCATTTTCTGCAAAATAATAAATAAAGAGATTCCTTCAGATATAATTTATGAAGATAAAGATTTTATTTCTATCCTAGATATTAATCCTATAAAAAAGGGCCATTCATTAATCATACCAAAAAAACATTCATTAAACATAACTGATTTCCCAGAAAACAAAGGAAATTCTTTTATGAAATTCGCTAAAAAAATATCTAACGCAATAGTAAAATCAACAAAAGCAGATGGTTTCAACCTAGCAATTAATAACGGACAAGCTTCAGGACAGGCAGTATTTCATACACATTTTCACGTTATTCCAAGACATAATAACGATGGCTTATCACAATGGCCACGTACCCAATACAAGGATAGTGAAAAAGAGAATCTAAAAAATAAGATAATTAAACTTATTTCTTAATAAGAATCAAAAGTCTTTTATAACTTATTTTATTCTATTCCTTTAAGGCGCCTTAGCTCAGTCTGGTAGAACGTCAGTTTCATGAGCTGAAGGTCCGGAGTTCAAATCTCCGAGGCGCCATTATTATGATTCAATAAGTTTAAAGTACAACATTTCCATTTGAAAATTTAGACTCAATCATAACATCTTCATTTCCAGGTAAAACTTCTCCAATTATATCAACCTTAAAATCTGTTATCCTAGAAATAATATCATCACAATCTTGTTCATTAACACTCAAAACAAAACCAATACCACAATTAAATGTTTTATACATTTCTTCATCAGAAACATTTCGATTATAAATCTCAAAAAATATATTTTGTGGTTCTAAACCGTGATCTCTATATATAAAAACATTAGAATCATGTAATAAACTTCTTAATTTCGTAAATGAACCACCAGTAATATGCATCATTCCATGTATATCAAAATCTCTATCTAAATTCAAAACATCATCAAGATAAATATTAGTTGGCTCAATAAATTCTTTTCTATATTCATCTCCAAATAATTCAATAACTTTTGTAAATCCATTTGAATGTAAACCACTACTTTCTATTCCCAATAAAATATCTCCAATTTGAAATTGATTAATTTTAGGCTTCTCAATAAAACCTAACATTGTTAGACTAATCTCCAATCCTTGCATACTATTATGTATAGCTGTCTCTCCTCCAATAATAGCAACATCTCTCTTTTTACATTCAAAAGTCAAATATCGAATTAAATCCTTAACAGCATCATGATCATCTTCTGGAATCATTAAATGGTCAATAACTGCATAAGGCCTAGCCCTCAATAATAGTAAATCATTATAATTCATAGCCAATGCATCAATAATAGCTTCCTTAAAACTTCTTTGTTTCCAATGATAGATTCCTTTTTCCCCAATACCATCTGTATGTCCATATTCTTGATCAAAAGAAAATTTTTTACATAAGACAAAATCATCTAAAGAACAATAAGGTGTTTCCCAAGTTTCTTTAACAAGATCTAAAATATTTTGAGTATACGGTTTTGTTGTATCATACATTCTAAAAATGATATTCCAATAACTTCCTCTTATAAATATCTCCCCACTTCCTCATATCTTTAATATCAGCATGCTTCAGATAATCAATTATTTTCTGTCCAGCTAATATTTCAGGGAATAAAACAATATCAGCACCTTTCTTATACAAATCAACAGCATCATGTAAATTCTTAGCAGTCACAAAAACAAACACTTCTTTGCTATCTTCTTTAAACTCATTTATCAAAAGTATATTATCATCATAATCTGGGATTGTAGAAACAACTATTTTTGGTTTATACTCAACTAATCTATCAATAACCTCAACATCAGAAATGTCCCCAAATAAATGTTTTACTTTTTCCTTCTTAAGTCGTTCAATAACATCAGGATTAAAATCAACAACTAAAAAACTTTTCTTCTTTAATTCTTTTAAAGATTTAACAATCCCATGTCCCATTCTATGGGCACCGCAAATAATTATATCATATCTTTTATCATGATTATCAACAACTACAAATTTTTCTTTTATATTTCTTTTTTGAAAAAAATCTAAATATTTAGAAAATCTATTATAGATTTGTTTACTATGTGTAATCATATAAGTAGAAGTGAGTATAGTTACAATACCAACAATAGTAACTAAAGAAACTATTCTATCATCTAATTGACCAAACTTTATACCAAGAGCTATTAAAATTAAAGAAAATTCACTAATTTGCGCTACAGTTAATCCAACTAAAAATCCAGTTCTCTTCTTATGTCCAAATATTCCCATTAAAATTAAAACAATTAAAGGGTTTCCAATCAAAACAAATAAAGAAAATATAATTGCTGGAATTATAACAGAACTAGCGTCTAAAGAAACAATACTCAAGCCTAGATTAGCAAAAAATATAGCAATAAAAAAATCTCTCAAAGGTCGTATTCTAGAACTTATTTCATGAGCATATGGCAACGCAGCCAAAGTAATACCTGCTAAAAAAGCTCCAATCTCAATCCCAAATCCAAGGTAAATGGCAAACGCAGAAACACCAAAACACCAAGCAATTGCTCCCATAAATAATAACTCATGGTTTTTAGAGATCCTATAAAACAGTCTAGGAACAACAGTTTCATATAAAAATACAGCTCCTAAAAATAATATAACTGCCTTCAAAAAAGTTTTTAATAAAAATATGGATAAAGAACCATTATCCCCTCCAGAAATACCTGTAACTAAGACAAGTGCAAAGATAGCAACAAAATCTTGTACTAACAAAATACCAATTGAAATTTTCCCGTATAAAGTTTCTAAATCTCCTTTATCACTTAATAATTTAATAATTATAATTGTACTACTAAAAGTCAAAGCAACACTAACATAAATTGCTTCAATATTAGTTAAGCCAACTAATTTTCCTATTAAAAATCCTATTAAAGATGTAAAAATAATTTGACCAAATCCAGTAATCAAAGATATTTTACCAACATCTCTTAAAGATTTAAAATTCATATTCAATCCAACTATAAACAATAGAAATGCAATTCCAATTTCAGCGAAAACAGAAAATTTCTCAGCACTTGTAATTATATTAAAAACTAAAGGTCCTAATAAAATACCAGCAATAATATACGCTATAATTAATGGTTGTTTAACTAGTCTAGCAACTAATCCTAACACAACACAAGCTATTATAATGACAGCCAAACCTAAAAAAAATTCAGCCATTCACATACCTCTTTTTCATCTACTTATTTTTAAAATAAGTTTATATATAAAGTTTTTCAAAATTACAGAATAATCTTATTTTAATGGAGATAACTTATCTCTCATTCTTTCTAATTTATGACCCATCCAAAAAGAAAATCCTCCAATGAACAAATATACAGCAGATACGCTTGTTGCAATACCTTCACTATGAGAAATATACCAATCAGCAAAATATTGAACCACAGAGCCTCCAGTAATACCTACACCGCTAAAAAATCCATCAGCACTATAAAAATTCAATATTAAAGCTAAAGCACCTGGAAGAAATACCATCATACCAAAACTTTGTAAAAACTCAGCAGTTTTTTCTTTTGCTCTATAAATTAAATAAGCACTAATAAAAACAAGAAATATAGCTGGCCAAAAATAAAAGCCATTACCACTCCAAGGAGCACTACTACTTTCAACAGCAGATGCTAACACAGGGTGTAATAAAGAGAGTCCTAAAAATAAAATAATGTGGGCAATAACATGATTAAAAGTATTACGCATAAATCTCATAACTTAAACAAATTATTAGAACTTTATAAAAATAGCGTTTTCCTTTATAAAAAAATAAAAAAAATTATTTTTTCTTTATACCTATTTCTATTGTACTAACTCTAATATCTCTTCCTTCATCATTCTTAAATTCTTCAGAGTTTATTACAATATCATTCACTTCTACAGTGTTTTCTAAAAATCTCTTTGCAGAAACTTCCGCTACGTCAACACATCTAGAAATAAATTTCCCTCTAGCTTTCAAAACTACTTCATCAGCACCTTGTGTAGTAAATTGCATGACCACACCTGTTACGTAATTCAAACTTTTGGATATAGCTCTAGACTAACATCCATTAAAAGGTTTACTTCCTATAAACACGGTATGGTCTGACGGATCTCTTTGATTTTTCTCTTCTACTTGCTTTTCTACTTTATTTTCTTCATCCATTTTTTCCTCCATTTAATGTATTTACTGTACTCATAAAGTATTATAGAAACTCTTTTTAAATAATTTACTATTTTATTAGAATCACTCTTTAACTTTCATTAATCTAGTAACGTAACCTGCTATGATATTTCTCATTTTTTTACTAGGAATTTCAGCTAACTCATCAACAATTTTCTTATTATCTGTAAACTCTTTCTTGAATTTATCTCTATGAGATCCTACTAATTGTAGCGCCACTCTCTTAATTTGTGTTGTTTTTATTCGTCCCATTTTACTTTAAAACCAAAAATAACTTATTTAAAGCTTTCTAATACCCAGATCTCTCTTATCAATCTAGTTCTATTAACTTCATATACCACAGGGATTTCAATTTGTTTATTATTATAAGCCTTAAATTTAGTATCTCTTAAAATCTCAAACATATCAATCTTAATTAGCTCTTTACCAACTTTAAAAACAGGAGAGATAAATACAACTCTTCCACTTACTATTTTACTTAACTCAGAAAAAAAATCTCTATACAAAGAAGTTAATTCCTCTTTTAATTTTAGAGCATCTTCTCTTGAATATCTTTCTTTAACAAAAGGTCCCATAAAAGGTTCAGTAACTACACTCTCTACGTTAGTAAAATACTTACTTAATTCTTTAGCATCTCCTTTCTTTAGCTCATACTTTTTCTCAATTTTAAATTCTTTTTTTAACCATGCTAAGTTTTCCTCAGCATCTTTAACCTCAATATCTAATCCATAAACATCCAAATTTTTTAACAAACTTTCTTGTAATACAGTTCCAATGCCACAAAATGGATCTAAAATGTTTTCTCTAGCTTTACTTATATTTATCAAAATCTTAGCTAATCTAATACTAATAACTTTCTTTCCCTCAAACTTCGGTCGTTTCTCATCTCTTTTTTTATATTTTTCAGGATTACTAACTTCTATGATTTTTCCAGTAAAATTCTTAACTTTAATAATTTCAAAATCTAATTTTTGACTATCACTTGGTCTAGTCGCGTCTTTCTTAAATAAAGCTTTAACCTTTTCTCCCTTAAATCTCTCTTTAAAATAATCTCTTAAAAACTCACTTCCATTAATACTATATTTAAACTTATTTCCATAATCAAAATCAACATTATTTAACTCAAATTCAATTTCTTGATTATCTTCATTCTCAGAAATAACTTTAGCAATTTTTATTATGCCTCCAAGTTCTTCTATTGAAAAATTAAAGCTATCTAAAGACATAACAACATTATAATTATCATGATACTCGACTTTAAATTTTATTTCTCTAGCTTCTAAAAAGCTAATTAGCTCTAACAAACTTAATTTTCCGTCTCTTCCTAATACAAAAATATACTTTTCCATTTTATAAAAAGAGATAAATACCTTTTAAAACATGCTTATTTCATGAAAAAATTGATGCTTATCGTTCTAATATTATCTTTATTCACAACTTCTTGGAGTTGGACAAATCACGAAATTTTAGTAGAAAGAGTTTATTATACTCTAGATCTAGAAACTCAAAATAAATTAAATGTAACTTTACTAAAAGAAGGTGCAATAGCTCCAGATAAAGTGTTTCACGATACCGTAAGACACAGTTATCCAAAATCTTACATAGAATCAAAAGAATGGTTGTTTAAAGCAAAACAAGCATACAAAAATAAAGATTACAATAACGCTAGTTATTTTTTTGGCATTACAGCACATTACATTTCTGATACTTTCTCAGCACCACATAACGTAAAAAAAGAGCCTTCTAAATTACATTCTAAATTTGATTCAACAAAATATAAACCAAAAGTAAAATGTCAAAATTATCCAAAAGAAGATGATCTAAATCTCTCTTTATATTTATCAACAATAAACAAAGAAATTGATTGGTATCAATGGGTTAACACAAACAATAATTCCATCGCAATATCTGGTCTAGATGACTCTTTAAAACTTCTTTACCCAATAGCTCTAGAAACATTTAATGCATCTTGCAATACTTTACAAACTGAAATAATAACTTCTAATTATAAATTATACAATAAACAAACTAATACACTTTCAGTAGTATTTCTGATGTTAATCTTATTATATTTTATAATTAAAAAAACTAAAGTAAAAATTAGATTCTAAACATTCTCAAATATCAACTTATTTTTAATCAAATGTTCCTTACCTTTTTTACTTAATTCTCCATTACCTAAAAACAACAAAGGTAATCTTTTCAAATGAGCTTGACTCTGAGCTAATAATAAATCACCATCACTTATTTTTTTCTTATCTCTAGCTTTAATAAAAAATCGAACATCTCCAACTTTAGAATTTACATCCGCAGTAAAGTCAAATTCTTTATTCTTCTTAATCATCTCTTCATTAATTAAACTAATCTCTCTATTTGCAAAGTACTTATTAACTAAATCTCTAAAATTAGATCCAATTTCTTTTGTCTTTACAGGTTGTTTCTTCTCTTCTTTCAATGGTTCAACTTTAACTTCAGGTTTTTCTACAATTGATTCTTTTACAGGTTTTACTACCTGTTCTCTTACAATTTCCTTTGGTTCTTCAGAAACTAACCTAGATTGAGCTTCAACAACAACTCTCTCCTTTATTGGTACATCATTTCCTAAAACATCTTTTATAAGTTTTTGAGATTCTTCTTCTGAAACAAGATGCCATTTCCAAATTATTTCCTCATTTTTATTACTATCAATAACTTTTAACATAACAGCAAAATCTTTCAATTCTCTCATAGCAACTCTTTGCCAAGGTTCTAAACTTTTATCTTTCAAAATCTTATTTTGTTTAATCATAAAAAATGCTTTTTTCTCTTTTTCATTCATATATTCAGAAAGCATACTTAATTTCTCTTCTTGTCCTTTAACATAATATAAAGGACTCCCACCAACTTTAGCATGTGATATTAAAATAGACTTTTCAGAAATTAATTGACTCAATATAGCTCCAGCTAAAATAGTATTTCCACTTATCTCTTTTGATATATTAACAGGTAAAACAGGTCCATTTGCCTTAACATACAAAAGAATTTTATTTTTAATCTCTAAAGCTTCTTGTGCCATATATTAATAATATTAGAATTCTATAAAAACATTATTATAATCTATTAATACTAAATAGCTATCTAAGGTCTCTTCCAAGAAATTTCATAGAAAGTACAGTCATTCTCTTCATCCACAATACCTAATAATAGCCTTTTTCTAGTACTATGCGCTACTCTATTCTTAGCGCTAAATTCATGCCACGTTAATACATTACCTTCATGAACAGGGTATAAAATCCATTTAGCATGATCTTCTCCAGGTTTAACACCTCTATCATAAACTCTAAAATCAGCTCCAAATTTCAAAGCTGTTTTAACAATATATCCTCTATTTCTCATATCTCTATAAACTACATACTTAATCCAAAAATTAGGTTCAAATTTTCTTGCTTTTTTAACAAAAGTATCAAAATCTATTACTTTATTCTTTCCATCTAAGATTTTCATCCTTTCCTTTTCCAATAAATACAGAGCTTCAACTAAAGCATATTGGATCTTCCCATCTTTAGGCTCTCCAAATCTACTTTGATCATATGTTTCCTTAGAAATATCTTGATCTTCAGCAATTACTCTTTCATCTTGTAAAAAAGCTTCAATCTTTTCTCTATTTTCCTCATTAACTTTAACCTTAGATTTAGCTGTTTTACTTGTTTTTCTCTTTACTTTAACCATAATTAATCAAAAGATAAGCTATTTAAAATCCTTTCTCTTTACGTTTTTATGGTAAAAGTAACATTTTTAGGAACATCCTCAATGCTTCCAACAAAAGATAGAAATCATAACGCAATTTTCCTTAGATACAAGAATGAAGGCCTATTAATAGACTGTGGAGAAGGAACTCAAAGACAATTCAGATTAGCAAACATTCCAACAACAAAAGTAACTAAATTACTAATAACTCATTTTCATGGAGATCATACTCTAGGTATTCTAGGATTAATACAAAGTTTAGGCGCAAATAACTACAAACAAACTCTGGAAATTTATGGTCCAAAAGACACTAAAAAATACATAAAACACATGATGTCTTCAATTATATTCAAAAACAAAATAAAAATGGAAATTCATGAAATATCAAAGCTAGGAAAATTCTTTGAGAATAAAGATTTTACTTTAGAATCTACAAATTTAAAACACGCTGTTCCATGCCTAGGTTACTC
>NZCT01000005.1 GCA_002688355.1 archaeon
CTCAGAAAATAAACTACAAGCTATTAAATTCGCAAAAGCTTACATGAGGAAACATTAAGATGGCAACAAAAGATTGGAAGAAAGCGAAGGGACAGCTATTATGGTATAAAGATACTGGTAAAAGTACAGGAAAGGAAATACATATAACAAAATTATTTTATCAAGAAGAAGGCAAATATGCGTTAATTTTAGATAATTTAGATTGGGATGGAAGACATAATTTAGGAAATACTTTAAAAAAATTCAAAACTAAATCACAAGCACTTAAATTTGCAAAGAGTTATATGAGGAAACATTAAAATGGCAACCTGGTCTACTGGATTAAGTCAAACAGATATTAAAAACATAGAGTCCTTTAAAAGACGTTCTCCTTCATCTCTGAGACAAAGATTAAAAATTATAAAAAATAAAAAAGAATTATTGCATAAACAATCTTTAAGACAAAGTAGAGCTGGTAATATTATAGATTCTAGAGCTACAGATAGAAAAATTACCGCATTAACAAATACTGAGTTTCAAATAAATAACGCAATGAGCTTACAAAATAAAAATGGCAACTAAAGATTGGAAGAAATTGGGAAATATTAAAGATGGAGAAGTTGCTTTTATTAATAAGAAAAATTCTAATTCTATACATATAACTGATGATAGTTCATATGATGCACCAAACCAATATGATGTTGTAGTATTATCTTCTAAAACAATTAGAAAAGACACTAAAACTTTATATAGAAAAACTTTAAATAAATCACAAGCACTTAAATTCGCAAGAGCTTATATGAGGAAACATTAAAAATGGTATATAAAGATTGGAAAAAGAAAAAAGGATTTATTTCAGGTCAAACTAGATTTCATAATAAAAGAAAAAAAGTAGATTTATTAATAATGAAAGTTGGTAGTCAATATGAAATTTATTTATATGCACCACATTTAAATAATAGGGGTGAAATAACTTTAGCAAAAAGATATAAAAAATCTGAAGCTTTATTATATGCTAATATATATATGAGGAAACATTAAAATGGCAAAATTAAAATGGGAAAAAGAAAAATAAAATTAAAAAAATATCAAGTTGTATGGAAGGATTTTGGTGACAATACTCATTACACAATAGTTAGAGCAAGAACTGCAGTAGATGCAGCAACTAAAGTTAGAATATCTAAAAAAACTCATAAATATAATATAGGAGTTAGAAGGATTATATATATAAAATAATATAAAATGACATTAAAAGAATTACATTTACCAAAAAAAGATCTTTAATGAGTGGAAGAAAAAAATAAAATGGTAAAAACAAAATATAAAACAGTTCATGATTTCATAGAAGAATTAGTTGGAAAAATTAGGACATTTTGTTTTAGAAATGAAAGATATGATATGATTGGAGAAAATGAATGGGAAAGAATTGATGATAATATTATTAGAGCAAGAAAGGAAAAGAAGATAACACCAGAACAAATGAGAAAATTTAGAAGACAATTAAAGAAAGAGAGAAATATATAATGGCAACTAAAACAACAACAAAAGAACCAGATAGAAAAAAATGGTTTAATGTAGCTGGTGGAGACATGAGAGTTATTAGAATGTCAATGAAATATCACCATGACTTAAAAAAGAAGATAATAGTAAAACATAAAATAAATCAAGAGACAGTACATCCTGGTGGAGGAATGAAAGGAAAGAAATATTATTATACTCTTTGGTTAAATGAAAAAGAATTTAAAGATAAAGGCTGGAGACATATGTAAGATGGCAACTAAAGATTGGTATAAAGTATCTGCAAATGGTTGGCGACATGGCAAGACTAAAAAAGCATTAGTTGTATATCAAACAGTTGAAAGTTTTCCTGAAAATACGTCAGACAAATATATTTTGTCTTTTGATGGAAAGAAAATTAAACAAAATGTATCAAGAGCAACTGCTTTAAAATTCGCAAAAGCTTACATGAGGAAACATTAAAAATGGTTACGAAAACAGAAATCAGAAAAGATTTAGCTAAGATAAGATATCGTATTACTAATATAGCATCTGACGGTCGTGCTTTAAATGGATTAGAAGAGGAACATGATAAGATTTCTAAAACACTCGATGCTAAAACAAGAGTTATAGAATATAAGAAATTAACTACTGCAAAGAAAGCATATTTCAGAAGAGCAAGAAGGAGGATGGCTAGATATTAAAATGGCAACTAAAGATTGGAAAAAAACTATAAACAAAAAAATATATATTGCATATTCTAAAAAAGATAAACATATAATTATTCAAAAAACCGGATTAGTAAAAAAATGGGATGTATATACAAAAACACATTCGTATTCTACTCCAATAATTCAAAAACATAATATTCCTAAAACGCAAGCTCTTAAATATGCTAAAGCTTACATGAGGAAAAATTAATAATGGGGAATACAAAATATATAGAAACAAATTTAATAATTCCAAAAGGCAAAGAAAAGGCAGTGGCAAAAATATTAGATTCTGCTGGTGTAGAAGACAAGACGACTGTGTACATAGCTTGGGCAAAATTAAGAAAACGCTTACGAAAATTAAAAGTTAAAGGGACAATTGATGTTGAGGATGTTGATGCCCCTGAAAATTATACGATTAAAATATAAAATGAGTGAAAGAGCGGAAAGTTTAGTTAAAATAAAAGATTTAAGAGCTTTTAGAAAATCAATAAAAAGAATGAAGAAAGAATTATTAAAAGAAGGTTATGATAGTGATGATGTTAGAGATATTGTTGATTTGGATATTCCTATAGATAATGACGAACAAAGAGAAGAAATTAGGAAAATATTATATAATACCTTCCACGAATTACATGATAATGGAAGAACAGCAGTAATATTTGAAGATGAGTGTGGAGATTGTTTTTCAAAATTAATTAATGAAAAATGTCCTAATCAAGATTGTATAAATAACCTATATAAAATGGAGGGATAAAAATGTATGAACTATGGAGTAAAAATTTGGGAACAGGAAATGTTACCCAATTAAACGCAGAATTTAGAACAAAACAAGCAGGTTTGAAAACAATAAGAAGAATGAATAAAAGAAAAACTACCCATAAAATAGGTGGAAGAGGATTTAAAAATAGAAAAGAAGCAGTAAAGTTTAGAAATTGGAGAATAAGAAATCCACCAAGCGGAAGAACAGCAGAAGATATGAGAAGAGAAATGGTAATACAAGAGATACCAAAAAATCAACAAACAAAATTATTTTTAAAAAAACGCTAAATAACGGGGGGGAGATTTTACTCAAAATCTCCCCCCCTACGAAAAAATGAAGATAAACATAATTTCAGATGGAGATAGGTCAGTTGGAATAGGTAGTAATGAAACTATTATGATAAATTGGGCTAGAAAATTTTCTAGATAATTAATAATGGCAATGAAAAAGAATACTCTAAAAGAGACAAATAAATTATGGGAGGAAAAAATAAAATGGTAAAAAGAAAAATTGATTTAAAGGTTAATAGGGCAATAAAAACTCTTGAAAAACGAGGATTTGAAGTAGATGAAGAATTTGGTAAATTTAGAATAGTAAAAAATGGAGAAGTATTAAATACACGTTTAACAAAATCAGAAGTAGTTAAGGCTACAAATTTCTTTGCTAAACCTGTAAAAGTAAGGCGAGGAAAAGATAAAATGGCAATAAAATATAAAAAACCAAAACAAAGTAAAGCAGATATGATTGAAGACTTAAAATGGCATTAAAAGATTGGGAGAAACAAAAATATACAAAAAAAGGCATCATATCTCGCTTCTAACAATCGTTTTTAATAATTATATAATATTATTAAGCAGTAATATTTGATATATTATCATTAATAATAACATCACCTAATTCTGCTAATGGTTCAACTAAATAAGGTAAAGCTATAACTAAATCTTTAAAAGCTATTATTGGAGATAAGATAGTACCCTTATCCATAGAAGCAATATATAACATTTGAAGTAAGAAAAATAATCCTATCGCAATTAAATAAGAAGAAGCACCTTTAGAATCATCCCATAATATTATTTTACGAGATACTAATGCTAATACACCTAACCAAATCATTATCAAATAAAATTGAGTAAATATACCCCATATATCAAATAAGAAATTTCCCATTCCACCCCAATAATGAGGTGTTCTTTCATATAATCCTTCATTTTCAATTACTTCTTGACTAAATTCTTGTATTTGTAAAGTAGGAGTTAATAAACGATTTCCTAAATCTTGAACAACTGGAGTAAAATCTTTTGCTTGAACACCTATAATAATTGAATTAAGTAATATAAATAATACAAAAATAAACATAATTTTAAATCTAAACCAATAACCAAATACTCTTGCTAATCCACCTCCTGATTTAGATACAACTATATTTGCCATTTTTAAGTAATATGAATTGCTTTAGTTTTTTCAAGAAAATCTATAGGTATATCATAAAATTTATAATTATAAGTAAATTCAATAATTTTTCTTCTATCTATCTGTATCATTCTATTTCTTCCAATATTTCCCATATCATGAATAATATTTTTATCAATTAAAAAACCAATAATTCTATGAAAATAAGGATTTGTTGTAGATACATCAATTTTTCTTGCTAAATCACTTAAAGAAATACTTTTTTTTAATTTTAAAAGTGCTATTTTACTTAATATTTCCCATTTTGAGAAAGAATCTATATAATCATCCTCTTCTTTTTCAAACATATTATTAACAATTAATAGATATTTATAAATCTTTTTAATTGTTTAAAATCTTTTATAAAATATTTATAAACAATAAAATTTAACTAATAATATGAGAAACTCTAAATGCTGAGTATAAAGCAAAACTAAATTTAAAGGAGGTTAAAAAACGATGAGATCAATTTATGATAATAGACGAGGAACAGTTTCACCAGCATTAATGATTGGTGCTTTCATTGTCATTTCAGCATTACTTATTTGGGTAGCATTAGGTGTTAGACAATCTCAATTACCAGAAGCTGACTTAGAATTAAAAGCTGCTACAGGTGATTGTAATACAGTTCCTTATATAACTGTGTCTGCTAAAGATGCTATTAACCCAGGTACTGCAGTTACTTCATTAACTCTTACACACACTGCTAATGGTGTTCCAAGTGGAACATTAACAAGTGGATCTTCAGGAACAAATTTTGCTCCAGGTGATAGTGTTGATTTATTAGTTGGTAAAACTAATTATCTTGATGTAGTTGTAAGTGATATAAATATTAAATGTGGAAATAACGCAGTTAATGTTGACTTATATGCAACTGATGATGGAACATTGAAAATTTTCAATGAAGATGGTAATGCAGTTACAGATGCTGTAGATGGTGCTGTTAATCAATCTAATTCAGCAACAACAATTAATATGGAAGTTAAATTAACTTCTGTTTCAGATCAATCACTTGGTGATATGATAATAATTGTTGAAGCAAAAAATACAACAGAAATTGATGATATCTTAATGTCAGATGGTTCACATACTTCAGTAGCTTCAATTAGTGTACCAGACTTCTATACTCTTGAAAGTGGTGCTACAGGTGCTATTACAAAAGCTTTCGAAGTTAATGGAGCTAATAACTACTTAAGTGATGGTAAATCTGATACTTATACATTAAGTATTGATCCAGAAAGTGGAATAACTATTGGTGCATTAACAAACCCAGTTTATGTTTCAGTTTATACTAAACAATGGTTTGTAGATGTTGATGGAAGCTTTGTATATGGTTATGAAAACACAGACGGAACTACTAAGTATGAAGATACATTTGACTACGACTTTAACATTGTTTAAAGTAACTAGAAACTTGTAATATTATTTCTTATTTTAGGAGGGAAGAAATTCCCTCCACTTTTATTTTTAAAAAAATTTATAAATTAGAAAATTATAAATTTAATATGAAAAAACAAATAAAAATATTATTAATATCTTTATTTTCATTTAGTTTATTTCTATTTCTTATTTATTATCCAATTCTAAAACCAAGTAAATATAGTGTAGTTGCTGTATGTGTTGAAGATAGTGAAAGATTATTAGAAGAACAAGGTTTGTTTATAGCTGGTTCAACATACGTTAATTTTACTGAGGATGGTGAAATTGAAAACATTAGAGTATCATTATTATCTGATGATAAAATAGTTTATAAGCATGAACTTATACATGTTAAACAAGCTATGCAAAAAAGAATATTTAGTTGTCATAATACTGTATTAATGTTTACAAATGAATTAGAAGCTTATACTATGCAATTTTTACCTAATAGAATATTTGAAAAGATTTATTTATAAAAATTGCAAAAAAAAAGAAAGAGAGAGTTATTCACTCTTACAAATTCTTTGCATATGCCTTTGATAATAAATCTCTGTAACTTCCCTCACCACTCATCATTCCAGCTGTTTCTAATGTCTTTTCATCTGGCTTTTTTCCAAGTTGTTTACAAATATCTTCTGAAAGACTTGTTACATCAACTCTTGGCTTTTCATTACTCCATTCTCTATATCCATTCTTACCAGTCCTAATTAACTTCTCATTGAACACCAAACCAAATGCTTCTGTTATCTCTTTTGCATATTCTGGCTTGATTGTATTTCTACCCCAAGTCATCAGAACTTCTTTTGCTTCTTTCTTTCCAACTGGTATCTTCTTCATATCAATCAATGTTTCTTTTTGTTCCATTTTATTTTTTCCTCCTGCTTTCGCTTTTTAATTGTTTTCATAGTATATAAAAATCACAAGTATTTATATAATTTTATTTGCATTTTACCGTCGGTAACACATCAAAATCCATTTATAAAGACTTGAAAATCCCCTTTATAAATTTTCACCCCCTTTATAAAGAAAAATACATTTTTTTATTAGTAAAAAATTTGTCTTAAAAAGGTTGGATTTAATACTATCTAACGTAAAGATTTTGTTATTTTAAGAAGTTCTATTCTTTGAAAAGTTTACCCTTTTACTAATTTAGATAGTTTTTCCATAATATCTTCACCTTCTGGTTTATCTAATTTAATACCTGTAACTGTATTTGTAGAAATTAATTCTTGTTTTTCTGCAAATACTAAAAAACTATTGCAAAGATAATTTACTTTATCATTATTATTTAAAAGTAATTGTATCATAATATTCTCTTCCTTATGTTTACCATATTCGATATTAGATTGTTCATAATATAATAATTTTGTATATAATTGTAAATAAATTTCTCTATAAGGTTCTAAAAACAATCTTAATTTATCTTTAGTTTCTTGTTTTTCTACAAAATCCTTAGTAGCACTTACAATTCTATAAATAGCAATAAATATCTTTACCTTTTTAACTTTTTCTTCAGATAAAATAAATAACTGTGGCAAAATAGATTGTGGAATCTGTGTAGTTACATAATTATTTATTTCACCAATTTCATCAGATGTAAAATTTCTTATATCCATTTTAAATAATATCACTCCAAGGATTTACAATAGGTTCTAATTTTTTTTCTTCTTTTTTAACTTCTTCTTTTATAGGTTCAACTATAGTCTGTGGTACTTCTTCTTGTTTAATTTCTGTTTCTATTTTAGGTTTTACTATTGCAACTGGTTTATTAACTGTTTTTTTAGATACAATAAATTTTTTTACTTCCATTTCTTTTTTCTCTTCATTATATTTTTCTTTTAATACTTTAATTTCTTCTGAAAAACTAGTCCATTTATCAACCTGTTTTCCCCATACATTATTATAAAAATTACCATTTTTTTCTTTCCAAAAATCACTCTTAGGCAACATAACATAATTAAATTCAACTGGTCTTCCTGAAGGACAGAAACAAAACTCTCCGGGCATAGATGAAGCAAGTTTAGTTATTTGTTTTTGAGTAATAAACCCATCTTTAAATAATCTTTCAGTGGCTGCCGTCCTATCACCTTCAGAAGGTAATCGTCCAAACAAAGTTAAATCTTGTTGACCATCTACTATACCTCTTGTTTCATGAGGTGACTGAGTATCTAATAATAAATGAAATCCTCTTCTTCCCATTTTAATCCATGTTGATAAATATCTTTTCATAACTTTATATCTATCTGGAACAACTGATTTATCTGTAACATTAAAAAATTCAGAAGCTTCTCTTATGATACCTATTGTTTGTCTTCTTTTTTTATCTAATTCTTCAGAAATAAGTCTCATAAAATATCCTATAACAAATAGTTTATATTCTTTATCTACAAAATCTAAACACAAAATAGAAATAGTTTCCTGATCATCTAATTCTTTTGCCATAATTTTATTAGTTAAATTAAAAAGACAAGCATCATTTTGAAAAAGTAAATCTTTTGATAAAGGTATTAATATTGAATTATAAAAAGAATTTCTTTTTTGAACAGTTTTAGAAAACTCTTCAAGTACTTCAAAAACATTATCATTTGAAGAACTATCAGAAACAACATTATTCCATAAACTACTTACACTTTCAGGAATACTTCCTATAACTAATGAAGCATCAGCCGATGTAAAATTTCTTATAGGAATTGTAAATAGTTTGCTTGTAACATAATTAGGAAAAAATGGTAATTTTTTTGGAAGTTTTTTAGTTAAAGGATACCATAAATTAACTTTATATTGTTTTGGACCTGGTTTATCTAATCTTAGCATTTTTTTTGCTCCATTCCAATAGGCAATTTGATCTGAAGGAAGTGTCCAATATAAATGTTCATTTCTATCTCCACCCCATAAATCAAAAACTTTATATTTTCTTTGTGGATTATCATGATACAATCCTCCTAAAGACAATATGCTAGTTGTTTTTCCACTATTAATTCTACCATAAACAAATATAGCACCTACTAAATGAGGTGGAACTCTTAATACTAAAGATTTTATAGGATCTTTTTTATACATTTTCTTTAATCCGCTTTGATTATAACCTCTACCAGAACTCATCTACAACCACCTCCTTTTTTGTTTCTTGAATAACATCTTCATAAGAATGAAATCTATAAATAGGTTGAGTTTGTTTTAAATAAGGAGAAGGTCCACTTAAAACAGGTTTATCTAAATCCTTTATTTGTTTTTCCATATCTATATCTTGTTTTAAATCTTCTATGTCTTTTAATAATTCATTTCTTTCAGAAATACTTTTTGTTTCTAATAATTTCTTTTCATTTTTTCTTATTTGAATTTTTAAATTAACTATTTCTTTTTGTTCGTATGTTATTTGTTTTTTTAATCTTCTAAAACCATGATTTGCTATTTCAACATAATAAAAACCCCAAAACCCCCAATAACCTTTTCTCCATGCAATTATAGAATAAATGCCATCTCCCCAAGAAGATCTTATAAATTTTGCGAATTGAGAATCTGTAAGTATAGGTCCATTTCCAATATTTTTAAACATCCTTACAGAATCTGGATAGTCAATAATTCCTACTAATTTCCAATCACTTCTGAATTGATGAATGATTTGATTCTTAGTAGGGACTCTGGTTTTCTTTCTTATTCTTAATTTAATCGGTTTCATTATTAAGTTCCTGTTTTCTTTTAAAAATATAAGCTTTCCAAAGATTTCGTGTTAATAAACTCAACATATTCTTTCTAGATTTGACACTACCTTTATCTATTCTCGGATCAGTCTTTGCCAATTTGTTAACTTCATCAGGTATCGATATATCTTCACCTGGAATAAAGATTGATACTGTTGTATGAGCTTTCCTCTTATCTATGTCTACCATCTTTTTTTTATTTTTTTCCTGTTTTAATATAATAATTAATAGTTTATAAAATTTTCTGGTATATTATAATATATCAATTCTATTATATTATAATATAATGTATAAGGAAGTCATTGTCAATAATATAAATATTGAGGAAAAAATCATATACCTATATATAGGTAACGTTAGTTATTAATAATAACTAACAGATGAATAGAAAAATTTATAAAATGGATTATCTTTTATATTAAAGATAACATTATAAGGGGAATGCCTTCAGAACCATATTAAAAAAGATTATCTTTAACAATGACTAGAGAAAAATACAAGCTAAAAACGGATAGAAAAAAATTTTTTTATCCAAAAGACTTCCAGAAGATATTAGATATAGCTAATGTTAGACAATATTATAATTTAATATCTCTAATTAATACTGGAGCAAGGATTAATGAAATAAGACATGTTGATCCACAAGATTTAGATAAACAACGATATAATATGTTACTTAGAGTGACTAAGGTTAGAGCTAAATTAAAAGAGAAGAGACCTTCACCAAGAATAATAGCTGTATCAACTAAGTTCTTTAAGTATTTCAAAAAGAATATTCAGCATTATAAAATATATTCAACTAATAACTATGGTAAGATGTTAAGAATCTTATCTAAGAAAGCTAATATACCTGGGTATGAAGATTATTCTTCCCACAATATGCGTAAGACATTTGGTTGTTGGATGTTAGCTTTAGGCGTTGATGGATTTAAATTAGCACAGCACATGGGTCAATCACCAGACATGTTAAGAACTTCTTATGCTTCACCTGACATATTTAATTCTGAAGACAAAGATAGAATGAGAGAAATATTGAATGATCTTCCGTCAAGATTACGTAATTAACATTAAATAACCTTGTATAGCAAATAAAAATTATATTCTTCTTTTTCATTTAATATTAATGGAGACATTGATGAAAAAGATGTAATAATCTTATCAAACTCCAGCCTCCTTTGCTTGACTGTGATATTCAAATTCTTTATATTCTATTTTACCTCTTTCTTTAGATTTAAAAGCTATTAAAATTTGTGAAAAGATTTTATTTTCTAAATACCACACACATTTTTCTTTTTCTTCTTTAGATAAATATCCAGTAGATTTTACTTCTACTCCAATTACTTCATAAACTTTACAATTTAAATTAGTAGATGTTAAATCTACATTATATTTAAAACAAATAAAATCAGGAAAACCTGTTCCAATTGCCATGGGTCTTCCAATTCCTTGAAATTTATGTTTAGCTTGTATTAATTTCTTTATTTCTAAATCTAAATTATTCATCCATTTAGCAACTATCCAACTTTTTTCTTCAAGATCTTTTCTAACTTTAATTTCAAATCTTGCACCTCTTGCTTTATTCAATTTTCCTTGTTTTTTATGATCTATTTTTTTTACCATTTTTTATTTACAATCCATATCTTTCAGGATTTTTTTCTTCTGCTTTTTCTTTTTCTAAACATAATTTTTGATAATTATTTCTTGCAAATTCCCTCATAAATCCTTTAGAACAATTTGAACATCTATGTTTATTCATCAACCCCTTTTGATTAGAATTATGGCTTCCCATTTATTTAATTAACATTCTTTAATTTTTAAATATTTATTTCTTACTTTTTTATAAGGATATTTTTTATTCTCTTTTTTTGAATTTTTCTTTGATGGTCTTCTTTCTTTATCCTTCATCTTTCTTAAAAAATTGTTTAATTCCAAATTTTGATATAATAAAAAATCCTAAACAAACAACTAATAAATAACCACTTCTTAATACTAATGTCATTGCTAATCCTTCTGCACTACTTCCTTGTAATAAATGAAATAATCCTGCTTGACCAACTTCTAAAAATCCAATACTTCCAGGTGAAGGAACAAAATTTAGAATTCCCCATACGTTAATAATTAAAATTAATTCTCCTAAAGAAGTATCAACACCAATACTTAATAATAAAAATTTAAATTCTAATATAAAAAATACTCCTGAAATTACATAATACATAAAACTCTTAAATAAAATTTTCTTTTTATATTTGAAAAATTCATGAACTTGTTTATCTATTTCTCTAACATGATCTTTTATGTTAGTAAATTTAATTACTTTTGAAATTACATCTTTTCCATGTTTATATCTATGAAAAATCCAATATAAAAGTAATAAAGCTAAAAAAACTAGAAAACCAAATAATATTTTAAAATTTAAAGATAAACCAGGAAGTTGCATTAATAAAATTAATCCAATAATTCCATATAAGGCACTACCTAATATTTCAACAAATTTATCTATAAAAACAGAAGAAGTTGCAGTAATATAATCAATATTTGATTCTTTTTTTAACATATAAATTCTTACAGGTTCTCCACCCAATCTACTTGCAGGTGTAACATAAGAAACAGAAAATCCAGCAATTGTTTGTTTAATTAATTGAATTAAAGATACTTTTTTTCCAAAAGAATCAATAATTACTTTAAACCTCATTACATAAGGTAAAAAAGAAATTAAAACAATTGCTACAAAAATAAAGAAATAATAAAAATTAATATTTAATTTAATTATTTGAAATGCTTCCATACCAAATTTATATAAAAATAATATAAATAAAGAAATTCCAAAGAAAAGGAAAGCAAATCCTATTCTTTTTTTCATTTTTTTCTCATACTAGAAGGTCTGATTGAACAATCATCACACCTATTTCCGAGACAACCTAATAATCCATGTTCATTACTTAAGTAAGAAATTTCACAAGCATTTTCACAACGATTTGAAGTAATTGTTTTTACTTTATAATTAATATCTTTAACATCAAAACCTTTAAAATCAGATTCATAAACTCCTTCTCGTTTTACAATTAATGCCATACCTATTGCACCCATTATAGGTGCGTATTCTGGAACTTCTACTTCATGTTCAAGTTGTTCATTAAAAGCTTTAACTATTGCAGGATTTCTTGCAGTCATTCCTGTGTAAATATGTTGAGATTTTAAATCTTTTCCTTGAGCCATTGTTAAGTAATTTGCAACCATACCTCTTACAACACCCATTAAAATATCTTCTTTTTTAGCTCCATTATTTAAATGATTAATTGCAGCTGAAGTCATAAATACTCCACATTTTGTTGAAATATTTAAATTCTTTTTTGATTGTAAAGCATATTCTCCAACTTCTTCAATAGGAATACCTAAACGAATAGCTATAGATTCTAAAGAACTTCCAGTTCCAGAAGAACAAGAATTATTTAAAATAAAATCTTCTAATATTCCATCTCTTACAATCATTAATTTTGAATCTTCTCCACCAATATCACTAACAACTTGTGTATCTGGATAATATTTTAAAGTTCCTACAACATGAGCAAGAACTTCTGATTTAATTAAATCTCCACCAATAAGAATTTTTGTAAATTCTCTTCCTGAACCAGTTCCTCCTACACCACAAATATCATAACCTTTATCTGAAAATTCTTCAAGGCCTTGTTTTATTGTTTCTATAAGTCCTTTATTTCTATGATAACAACTATTAATTAAATTTTCTTCTTCATCAATTAAAGCCATTTTAACTGATGCTGAACCACAATCTACACCTAACCAAGAATTCACTTTTTACCTCTCATCTTTAACAATTCACAAAATGTCTCTAATCTAGTTTCTAAATTTTTTTCAGCTGAATTTTCATCAATAGGTAAACGAAGTAATGGAATTTTATTATCTTTACAAATATTATCAATATAAACTTCAATTGTTGTTTCAGGACAACATGTAAGAGGCGCAAGATGAACTATACCATCAACACCTCTATCTTTTAAATCTAATAAATTATATAAATTTTCATAAGCATGACCTGATCTCCAATCTCCAATAAATTCTTCTGCTTGTTTTTTATATTCTTTTAAAGGATCTCTTTCAAAGAAATTTATTAATTTAAAAAGCGATAATTTATTTTTTATAAAGTTACTAGTTGTTGCAGTATTTATTGGATTACCACCAAATTTTAAAATTTTTTCTTCTAAATTATGATTTACTCTTTCATCAACACAACAATAAAGTTCTCCTATAATTCCAATATTTGGATTTTCATCTGACCATTCTTGTTCTTCATTCTCTTTAAGTCTTTTATAATGTGTTCGTAGTTCTGTTAAAATTTTCCAAGTTGATTTACCACTTAATTCTCTTAATTTAGATAATATATTTGTTGGATTAACTACATGCATCTCAAATTCATATCCTAAACTTCTTAAAGTAGTTTCATGAAGAGAATTATATTGCCTAAATCTACAAGTTCCTTTTGTATCATAAGCTAATAAAGTATTTGCACCATTATCTAAAGCTTCAATATAATTTCCAAGAGTAGTTTTATATGGAATACAAATCATTTCAGCACTATGTTTAACACCTAATTTTATTGTATTATCAGTTATTGAAGGAGGTAATACTACATTAAGATCTAATGATTCAAGAAATTCTTTCATAATTTCTGTATTATCTTTCCCCATAATAGGCATAGTAATTATTCTTTTACTCATCTTCTACAACCTCCACAGGTGCTGGAATTGGTTTTTCATAATATCTTTGTGGATAATAATTATTATTTAATATAGGAATACAGATATCAATATTTGATTGTTCTTTTATACAATTTTCATATTTATGTATATTAATTTGTTTATCTATAAAAGTAAATGCAAAAATTATTGTTAAAGAAATACTAAAAGCTATCAATCCAATTCCAATTCCTCTTCCTACTATCCAAGTTTTTTTATTTTTCATTATTTAATAATAAACAACATACTTTTAATAATTTTATTATAATTGAGGGGTCTCGATAAAAAAGAGTTCCGATGAAAGAACAATGTCTCAAGCTCCAACCCCTCTGTCTTGAGTATGATATTTAATTTCATTTTGTATATGCACCTACAATATTAATTAAAAATAAAATACCCCAAACTATATTTTCTAAATTTCCTTCTGCAAGTTGCAAACCTAACATTGAAATAAATCCTGCTATCCAATATGCTTCACTTTCCATTTTTATTTTTTTGACATTTAAAATAATCTATTGTAATTTTTAAACCCTCATCTAAGGAATAATTTATGTTCCATCCTGTATCTTTTAAATTTTGAGAATTAAGACAACTTCTCATTTGTTCGCCTTTAATTTCTGGATTATGAATTGCATTAATATTTATATTCATTATTTTTTTTATTTTATTATATATTTCATTTACTCTAGTTTCTTCTCCAACACTTACATTATAAATTCCTTCTAAATCAATAGCTAATAAATTAGCATCTACTATATCTTCAACAAAAATATAATCTCTAGTTTGTTCACCCAAACCATTTATAGCTGGTATGTTCTTTGAAAGTATATTGTCAATAAATATAGCAATTACTCCTGCTTCTCCTTTAGAATTTTGACGAGGACCATACACATTACTATATCTTAAAGAAACAAAATCTAAATTATGTACATCTCTATAAAATTTTAAATATTTTTCAATTGTTAATTTTGCAATCCCATAAGGAGATTTAGGATTTTCAATTTCATTTTCAGACGTTGGAATACTACAATTATCTCCATATATTGCTCCACCAGTTGAAGAAAAAATAATTTTTTTAACATTATGTTCTACACAACAATTTAATAATTTAAGAGTTCCTAAAATATTTATTTCAGCATCATTAACTGGTTGCTTTATAGATTCTCTAAGATTTATTTGTGCAGCTAAATGAAAAACATATTCTGGTTTTTCTATTTCAAAAATATATTTTAAAACTTTTTCATGATTAATATCTACACCATAGAATTTTGCTTTAGAATTAATATTCTTTTCAAAACCTGAAGAAAGATTATCTACTATAATGACTTTATATCCTTTATTAATTAATTTATCAACTAAATTAGAACCTATGAATCCTGCACCACCTGTTACACATACACATTTTTTATTTTTCATTTTATGTTAATAATGTTTGCATTTCTTTACTTCCTTCTTTAAAAATATCCCAATTAATATTAGGATATACAGATCTTAAAATTCTATATATAGGTGGAAATACTTGATTTTCCCAATAATATTTTATATCAAATTCTTTATTAAAATCATCTTTATGAATTACCTTTAAAGGATTATTAGACACTACTATATATGGAACTTTCATTCCTACATAAAAATAACCTTGTTCTTTAGATTTATCTACTGCTAATTTAACATGTGCAGGAATAGACTTATAATCTTGTGGCATTTTTCCAACTTTTTTAGTAATAGTAATATCAGAAATTTCTATTTTTTTATCTAAAATTATATTTTTATATTTAAAAATTATTTTTCTAATTTCTTCTATATTTGAATTATCCCATAATATATAAGTTAATATATCATTTAAAAATTTCTTAGTAACTTGTAATTCAGATGCTTTATGTAATTCAATTCCTCTATAATATAAATAATCTACTTTATCTCCATCATCTAAAATACATCTTCCTGCATATTTTTTCTTAGCTCCAATATTTCCTTCTTTAGCTAACATAATAAATTTACTTAAAATTTTTTCATGAGATACTGTAAGAGTATTTTTTCTATGAGTATTAGTTTCTTTAACTACTCTATTTACAGTGTTAGATAATAATTCTTCTATATGTTTTCTTTTACTTTCATCATCTATTTTAATAAATATAGAATCAGTATCTCCATAAATTACTGTAAATTGTGTTTTTTTCAAATCATTAGATAATGAAGTTAATAATTCCTGACCCATTTCACAAATTGAAGATGCAACTCTAATATCAAAAAATCTAGAAAAAGGTGCACCAGATATTCCATAAATACTTAAAATTAAAATTTTAACACCTGTTTGTTTAAATTCAAACACATAAGCTTCATCTATTTTTCCTTCATTTTTTAATTTTTTTTGTTCTGCTTTATATTTTAATCTAAGAGTAGTTAATCTATCTAAAACTTCTGGAATTAATCCTTGAAATTTATTAGAAAAAAATTGTCCATTATGTAATTTTATACAATCTTCTTCCTCTTCTTCTAATATTGAATCTGGAGAAATATTAAATGTTCTAAAAATATTAGGATATAGAGAATCAAAATCATAGATATTTATATTATTATGTAAACCGGGAGTAGGTTCTAAAACTGCTCCACCAGGTTGATGAGGTTTATCTATAGATTTATTAGGAGTTTTAAATTTTATACCTCTATTTTTTGCTTCTCTAAGTAAAAGAAAATCTACAGTTCTACTCATAGAACGTGTTTTTGATAATGGAGCTTTAGCATGCACTGCTGCTTCTATTTCATTAAATAATAATTTATATTTATCATTTAAATCTTTAAGTAACAAACAATCTTTTAAATTATATTCTAATAATCTTGCCCTATCATTTTCAAATAAATGCCACATTCTACCACCATAACCCTCACCAACATCTCCTAAATCTATTTTAGAATCTTGAAGATATTCTTTAGCAATTGAATTTAAAGAAAATGATTCTAAATATCTTTTTCCAAGAGTATGACTAACTGCAAAAGATTGCATAAATGCTTTCATAAGATCAATATGAATAACATTATTAAGAGAAAAAAATATTTCATTAGCTTTTAATCTTGCTTTAATATAAGGTAAATCAAATTGTTCTGAATGCCAACCACTTATAATATCATAATCTCCTATTAAAGCGATAAAATCTAATAATATTTTTTTTTCATTATCTTCACAAAATTTAAATTCATTACCTTTATCATCTACCCCACTTATACTTAATATTCTATCTCTTCCAATAACTATTCCACCTTTTCTATCATCTGTTTCTATATCAAAATATAAAATATCATATTTTTCACTAATTTCAATATTATTATCTAAAATATATAAGTCACCAGGATTTAAATCAGCATCAAAATGAGTTATACTATTTTGATCTAAAAAATCTGTTAAAGCCATTGAAAAATTTCTAAAATAATAATCTCCACTTATATCACAAATAACTTTTGTATATTTTCCTTCTTCTTCAAATTTAAAATAGATGTCTACTTTTTTATAAGTATATTTATCTACAAAATCAAAGAACTCTAATACTGATTTAAATGCATCTAAATCTTTAGTTAAAATATAAAAATAAAAATCATAATGAACTTTTTTATGTACTATTTCTTTATTATTACTTAAAAGTTTTAAAATTATTTCATTTTTCTTATTATGCCCATAATTAATTAATTTATGAGTTGTCCAATCTATCATTTTAAATAATAATGACAAGAATTAACCATAAATTTAATATAAGATAATTTTACATTTAATTGTTTTTCAATTTCATTACAAAATTCTTTAGCTATTTCAATATCTGTATATAATTTATTTTCTACATCAAGGGAACGTTGATTTACAAAACAATATAAATTATTATTTCTTATTAAAAATTGTAAAGATTCTATACATTCAGGTAGTTTATCTTTCATATCAAATTGAATAACTGCTCTTCTTGAATAAATATCATCTTTTAAAATTTTTATAACTTCATTCAATTGAATTCTATATTTTTCTATTTTTTGTTTAACATAGACTTCTTCAATTTTTGGTAATTCATAATCAAAAGTTTTTACTATAAAGGAATAAAATATTATTTCTTTAATTAACATATTTCTAACTTTAACCTCTTGTCCTTTAGACTTTATGTCATTTATTATCAACTTTTTTAATTCCATTGTTATTTTATTTTTTTTTCTCTTTTCCTATATATTCTTCAACTTCTAAATATTCACCAGCATTCATTTCATCTCTAGTTTGATCATGTAATAAATTATCTTCTTTATCTGGATCATAAGTATCTGGTAAAAATTTTCTATGAAGTTCATCTCTTTTAAATACTATATTAGATTGAGTTCCAGGTTTAGTATGAAGACATCTTCCAATTTCACAATGTGATTTAAAATAAGGTTTAAAAAATGGAAATAATTTTAAAATCTCATTTTTCATTTCTTCAAACATAATATTATGTTGTATAGGTTCTTCACATGAACACATTCTTTGTCCAAATGCTTCATTAAATGCTTTTATATCAAATCCCATAAATATATGATTACAATTATTTTTAGGAATTAATAATCTTGCATTTTGTAAACTCAATCCTTGTTCTTCAACACCTTCAACAAATAATTCTTTCCCTTGTAAATACCAATTTTTAACTTTTTCATAATATTCTTTATTTCTACCAAACGATTTTGGCATTACATAATTTTCATGTCTAATATCTTCAACTGCAGTTGACCTTTGTAAAATTGAAAAAAATCTATGTCTTACTAAACAATGTGTAATAGTTAAAGATATATTTTCTACTAAAAAAACAAATTTTCCAGTCATTTCTAAACCTTTGGGTAATGTACCACCTGCAATTACTTCTTTTATTGCAGAACTTTTTTCTTCTTCACTTAAACTATCATAAATATCTGGATTAGCATGACCATAACACGTATTAACTAAAAGTTTTTCAGTTTGTTTTACATCTGGATGAGATATAAGTTTTATTTTAACACTCTGTTCTTCATCTAAAAATTTAGTTTTAGGTTTTTCACCATATTTTATTCTACTCATTTTTATATTTATCAAATTTATCATTTACTATTTTTGATTTTTTTAAAAATAAATCAACAAATTCTTTAACATCTACTCCCCAGACTAAAAATAATGATAATACATATTTTTGTACATCAATTAATTCTTCTTTTAAATTATCAACATTAACTTCAAATTTCTCTTTGTGTCTTTTATAATTTACCTCTCTTAATACTTCTCCAAGTTCTTCTGTTAAATGTAAAATAAATTGTATTGTAAGTTTTTCTTTATCTTCTATAGTATTTATAGAATTTAAACCCTCTACTTTATTAAAGAAATCTCTTTGTATATTCCAAATATGAAGAAAATTAAAAGAAAACTTAGATTCTTTTATCACATCATTAGTTTTAATTGAATGATTATATTGAGCAAATCTTCCTAAGAATCTTATATTATTAGGTGGAATATTATTATTATTAGTAAATATTATTGCATTATTATCAACATGATGACTAAAAATTTTTGCACTTTTAGGTAAATATTGTTTAACTTCTTCTTTAGTTAATTTGCCTGAAAATTCATATAGATATTTTCCATTTTTTTTATTAATTCTTGTATATTTATATTTTTTATCTATAAAATATACTAAATCAAAAGATTCTGATCTAAGTATAGTTGGAAGTTCATCTATAAGAACAAATGTTATTGGTAAACTTTTAAATTCTATATTTTTAGATTGATAATATAATTTCCAAAATACAGGTGCTGGAATAGTAGAAATTACTTCATCATAATTATAAGAAGTTTTATTTGTAACAACTTCAGTATCAGTAATACGTATTACAGATTCATCTAAAATTTCTAAATTTTTAGATAATTTTTCAATTAATAATGCATAATCAACATCTAAAACATTGATATAATAATCAGATACTGAAAGATTAGTATCTTTGACTTCAAAATTATCATCTTGCATTTTTTTCTTTATCATAGCAAGTTTGTCTATTTCATAAATATCTCTTCTAACTTGATCACCTTTTACATATTTAATAACATGTGTTCTTCTTTTATATTCAATTCCAACTTCATCTAAAAATTCTTTTGATTCTTTAGTTTCATGTAAATAAATAGTACTATGCATAAAATCATTACTTAATTTCCCACCTAATCCATCTTTAGGTGCTATAATTGTATATTGAGGATTATAAAATGCAAAAACTAATGCTGAAATTCCTGACCCAATTATAAGTTTATTAGTTTTCATTTTTATTAATTACACAATTTAAAAATATTAAATAATTAATAGCATCTAAAATACTATCTTCACATTTTTCAATATCATTAACTATTTTATCATCATTAATAGTTTGCCGAATCCTTTTCATTTTATTTTCAATTATTAAAATTAAAAAATCTATAGAATCATTAATATATTCGTCTTTATAAATTCTTCTTCTATCTTTTCTAATATCAATAACTTTTTCAAGAGTTTCTACATAAGGTTCACTTACTTCATCACCTTTTACTATTAATTCTTTATTTGTCATTTTGTATTATTATTCTATCTTTATGTTGAGTAATAATATGAACATTCATTAAATGTTCTACCTGTTTTTCTGTATGACCTTCAATTTCCTTGTCACAAAATTTACATTTTTTGTTTATCATTTTTTTATATACAGATGATTATGCAAATCTTTTTCTCTTTTGGATATACGAAAAAAAGTTTATGCTTTTCTTAATATTCTTAATTTATTTAGATGATTATGCAAATCTTTTTCTCTTTTGGATTTTCTCTCCATTCTTAATTTATTTAGAAAGGAATTTGATTTCGGAAAAGAGGTTCTATCATGATGATTTCTTCTAAAATATTGAAAACAAGGATTACATCTATCTTTTCTCATAACATTTGGTATTTTTAAATCAAATTCCTTATTACAATTTTCATTCATACATTTCTGTTTTTTTATTGTTTTTTTATTTAAACATTTCCAACAAATAAAACCATACTTAAAAGTATGATATAATTTGTTTTTCTCTTTTTCGCAATATTCACATTTCATTTTGATTCCTCCTCATGTCTTTCATTTTCAACCCTCTCTACAAGTTTCATAAAACATCTTACTATGCCTACATTTCTGTAAGCTAATATTCTATGCA
>NZCT01000006.1 GCA_002688355.1 archaeon
AAAAGTATAGAATCATCATAACCTTCAGTTTTAATATCGCCATTTTCTTTATAATACAAATAAACTCCTGGCAATATTCTTCCACCAGATTTAATAGTGCTAATACTTGCTTCAACTTTAACACTTTGACCAATATTTACATTATCAGGAGAATCTAAAAAAATAGAAAGTGCACCTTGTTGCAATTCATCTTCTGGAACACTAGAAACATCTCCAACCTCAATCTCATAGTAACCTTGTCCATCAAGTAATTGATATCCAGTAAGATCATCTGGAGAATATACAGCTTCAACACCATTTCTTGCAAAAATAAAATATCTTATTATCCCTGGAGAATTTAATGCATCAATATTATGACTATACTTGCCATTTTTTAAAAACATAGTTCTGGTTTCTGTATCTGCATAACCACCACTTCCAATTCTATATTTTACTCCAACTCCATTAAAAGAAGCAGGACTATTAGTTGTAACAGTTATATTTGCAGTATCTCCCAATTCAACACTATCTAAAGGTTCATGAATAATATAAAAACTCTGAGCATTTACATTAAAAACACTAAAAATACCTAAAATAAATAGTAGAATTACACCTATCAAAAACAAATTAATACCTCTTTTCACCATATTAAACTGAAATACTAATTTTATATATTATTTAAACCTTTTTACTCTTAAGAAACTTGTATTTTAGTATATTAATAAACATAAAAAATACACTTTTGTAAGAAAAACTACTTTTTTTATCTAGATTCTTTATTTTTACTAAAATTTCCTTAATTTTAAATTTCTTTTTCTTAACTTTATGCAAGAGTTCAACATCAAAATCAAAACCCCTACAATAAAAACTCTTTAAATCAATTTTCTTTAAAACTTCTTTTCTGAAAAACTTCATTCCAGCTTGACTATCTCTAATTTTTAAGTTAAACAAAAAATTAACAAACAAATTCCAAATTCTTCCAAATATTTTCTTAAAAAATCCTTCATTAACATTAAAAAAACTATTATTAATCCATTTAGATCCTATAACGCAATCATAATCTTTTAATTCCTTAACTAATCTTGTAATATCTTCAACATAAAATGCTCCATCTGCATCTACATATCCTATATATTCTCCTTTAGCATACTTTAAACCTTCTAAAATAGCTCCACCTTTTCCAATATTTTTATTTATATCAAGATTAAGAATATTTTTATTTTCAATCTTCCCAACAACATAAAAAGTTTTATCAGAACAATTATTGCAAACAACAATAACTTCAACGTTTCTAACCTCTAAAAAAATATCTCTTATTGTTTTTTCTATATTTTTCTCTTCATTATGTGCAGGAATTATAATGCTCAAAAATTTCATCTTATTATTCTTAGTCTTCTATAAAATATTAAAACAATTAAAGCTAATATAGAAAGAATAATACTAATTACATTAATATAAGTATTTCCATAATAAATCTCAACATCTTCTTTTTCTGGAATTACAATCATTAAAGCAGGACTTGCAGCAAATAATTTACCACCATTAACTTTCCAATTTGGAAAATAAGAAACTTTAACTAACAAAGGCTTACCAATACAATTAGTTTTCAATTTTATATTATCAACATTATATTCTTCATCAATAAAACAATTATTATAATCAATTTCTTTTTCTTTAATCTTTCTAACACTATCTACTCTCTCAAAATATAAAACATCATCATTAGAATAAATAATTTCAGTAGTTTCATTACTCTTAAACCATTCTAAAGATTTCTGTCTAAAGTTTTCCTTACCCATTACCACAGGTTCAAACTCTAAATAATCAACATATTTATTTTCCCTATTTAATTCATATATTTTAATAAAATCAATCTCCTTTAACAAAGTAAATCTACTATCATTACCAATTAAACTTTTAATCTCATCAGAAGTTACAACAAAATATTTTATATTAAACAACTCTAAATGTTCAAAACCCTTTTCTATATCAATTCCACCACATCTTAACCCAGCAATTGGACACGTTTTATCCTTAGAAACTTCACTTTGTAAAACAAAATGATAAATACTGTTTATACCAGATTCTATTAACAAACCTTCCATTGTTCCCTTATTTGTAAAAAATGGTATTAACTCAAACGCTCTTGGTGTTCCAAAATGATCATTATGACTTTTAGAATATTCATGAAAAACTCTTCCCTTTTCTAAATCATCTAAATATAGATTCATCTCATCAAAAACATCCCAATCTTTTTTATCCTCAAAACCAGAATAATTCCACTTAATCCAATCATCAACAAAACCAACATTCACGTTAACTAAACCAAGAACTAATATCGATAATAAAATAGGAATCAAATATTTCAATTTAAAATTAAACCTTTCATATAAATTACCAATAAAATAAACAGCAAGCATACTCACACCTAAATAATAAAATGGTAAAAACCGAACATTCCAAACATGTCCTTTTGACATAAATAAAAATAATAAAACTGAAACAAAACTAAAAATACCAAATAAAATTATTCTCTTATCATTATTTCTTATTCCAGCTATTAAACCTAATATTGCAATAGGTAATAAAAACAAAATATTTTCCGGCGTTAACAAACTCAAACTAGTATCAGGAATAAAATTTAACGAAGTCGTTAGACCAGCATAAAACAAAAATGGTATTGTCCAAAAACCAATTAATAAAAATGCAAAAACAAATACTAAAAATCCATATCTAAATTCTTCTTTTCTAAATAAAGTTAAAAATAATAAACATGAAAAAGTTAAAACAATAACAGGAATAACATGACTTAAAACAATTGCACATAATAACAAAACACTATAAATAAAATGTTTTTTAGTTCTGATTCCATTATAAAACAAACCAATAAATAATAAACCTAAAGCCAAAGAAAAACTATATGTAAATTCTCCAGCTAACGTACTTGGGATATTTCCTCCATACATAGAATTATTTTCTAAAAACAAAAAAGGCAAAGTAAAAACACTAGCCAAAATAGGATAAGGAAATTTAAACCTCATTAATCTAAAAGAATAATATGCACATATTGGTAACAAAAAACTACCTAAGATAGTTATTATCTTAAAAGAAACATTAAAACTAAACATTAAACTTAGTAAAGCTCCTAAAATATATAAAAAAGGAAAATAAAATCTAAATGAAGGAAAGCCAGCATACCAACCATCACTCCAACTTGTTATTTTTCCTTTAGCTAAATTTTCTTGCATAATTTGCAATAAATAATTATGACTTCCACTATCTCCACCGTTCAAAGTTGTATCAGAAAATATTAAACTAGGTTTAAAATATGAAAGTATAAATATAAAAATTAACAAGAATATAACAATATTAACAATTTTTTCTCTATCCATATTAGTTAAACAAAAAGAAATTATTTAAATTTAATTGTAGTTAAAAAAATTATCTTCTATCTTCTAAACTTTTAAGATCTTTAGATGCAATCGCAAGTATAGCATTTTTTGTATTTTCAATATCTTTTTTAGTATAATTTTTTTCGCTACTTACTATTATATTTTTAAATTTTGTAGAATTAGAGTCAAACTGAACAATCCATTGAGAGTTTTCTTCCTTATCATTATAAAAAACATAAGGTTCAGTATAAATTCTAAACCAATAAATATGGAATTTTTCTTTATTTGATTTAACAGTCCATTTAGCCGAATTGCCACGCATTTTCTTTGGATTTGGTATACCTGCATCTCCTTGATGCAATGAAAATTGATAGACCCCATAATCTTTGTTAAGTAAAACAACAATTTCTTCAAGAATTCTTTCAATATCTTTTGTAAAATTTACCTGCCAAGCTTGTGTCTCTTCACTATAAGCTTTATTTTTTTCCCAAGGTTTCCACCATACCATATATCTAAAAAGAATACATCATTTATATAAATTTCTATTCTTATATCAATTTCAAACCAAATTTCAATAATCTAGGTTCCATTAATAACAATTTAAAACCAAAAGTACTTGGAAAATCTCTATTCATTGTTTTCATTAAATTAGTAACTTTATCTTGACTCAATAATTTCATTAAATCCTCATAATTCTTCTCAGAAAATTTATCTAAACTCTTTCTAATCAAATCATGATAAAACAATTCTTTCCTTAATCTTTTTTTAATTAATTTATTATAATCTTTTCCCTGTTTAAAAGATTTTAACAATTCTTGACTAGAAATCATTCCAGTTAAAATTCCTCCACCAGTTGTATTCTTTACCAAACCAGCAGCCTCACCAACTAAGTAAATATTATCTCTAAAAAATTTATAATTTTTCTTGTAAACAGTAATCAATCCACCAGTATGTTCTAGTACTTTTTTAACATTCTTCATTTTCAAAAATTTATCAAAATGTTCTTTAATATTATTTTTACTAGCAATACCAATCCTAACAATTCCATTTCCCTCTGGAACAACCCACCCAAAAAAATCATTAACTAAACTAGGATAAACTTCAAAAGCATTTTCATCTATTTTCATCTTAACTCTTGCTTCTTTTCCAATTAAATATTCTCTATTTTTAATTAATCCAGATTTCTTAGCAATAAAAGAACCAGGACCATCAGCACCAACTAATTTTTCATTTTCAATTACTTTATCATTAGAAAATTTTAATTTACCTTTGTTAAAATCAACTAATCTATGATCTAAAAATAATTTAGCACCATTATCTATCGCTAATTGCAACAAATACTTATCAAACTCAACTCTATCTAAAACATATTCTTTCTTAACATCTAATTCTAAAAATTCTTTACCAGAGAATATCTTAACTTTAGTAACTTCATTTTGAATAAAATCTTTCTGAACATTTATCAAATTATTCAAAGTGCTTGTAACGATTCCAGTATCTCTAACAGGTTTACCTATTTCTTTATGTTCTTCATAAACATTAACTTTAAATCCATTCTTAGCTAGTAAATATGAAGTATAACTCCCAATATATCCTGCTCCAATTACGTTTATCATAAGAATCTAACAAAAACAAAATTTATAAAACACTATTATTATCAATAAATATGAATTTAGACATAATTCTAATAATAATAACATTAATAGCTTTAATTATAGCATCAATTACAGATTTCAAAAAAAGAGAAATTCCTGATTTTCTATCTTATTCGTTATTATCAACAGTAATTTTCATAAAAATTTTACAAGCAATCATAGAAAGATCTTTTACACCAATTATTTATGGCCTTATCGGTTTTACAGTTTTCTTCGCAATAGCTTTATTTATGTATTACACTAAACAATGGGGCGGTGGAGATTCAAAAGTTCTTATGTCCCTAGGTATAGTTTTTTCAGAATATCCAAAAACATTATTAAATTACTTTACTCCAAATTTAAACATCCCAATTTTAGCAAGTTTATTCATTAATATTTTATTATTAGGTTCCTTTTATGGAATTTTTTACAGCATGTTTCTAGCCATTAAAAACAGAAAAACATTTATTGAAGAATTAAAAAAAGTAAAAAGTAAAAACACAAGACATTACTTAATTTCTGCATTAATAATTTTAGCATTATCTTTTTTAATAAAAGAACCAAAACAAAGGTTATTAATCTTATTTCTAGCATTCATTTTACTAATCTCTCCTTATTTAATTACATACATAAAAATAATAGAAAAATCCTGTATGATTAAAAAAATAAAAACAAACAAACTAACAGAAGGTGATTGGATTAATCAAGATATAAAATCTAAAGATAAAACAATCTATTCAAAAAAATCTTTAGGAGTTACAATAGAACAAATACAAAAAATTAAAAAATTAAATTTAAAGTATGTTATAGTAAAAGAAGGCATACCATTCATACCATCATTCTTACTAGCTTTTATTGTAACACTAATTTACGGAAATATATTATTATTTTTCCTTTAGATAGGCGCTCTATTATACCAAGAATCATATCTTTTCTTTAGCTCACTTTCTTGAACTTCTTTTTCTTCAGGTGTAACTTCTTTTTTAACTTCTTCCTTTTTACCAATAGATTCCATTTTCATTTTACCAAAAATTTCATCCATTTCTTTATCTTCTATTTTTTTTCCTTCCCATTGAAAGTTTATACCGTCTTCGCTAAATCTCGGAATAACATGTACAACAACATGATTTAATCTTTGACCAGCTTCAGGTCCGTTAGCAACAAAAATATTACTTCCTGTTTGAAATACTTCATATATTTTTTTAGACACTTGATTAGCAACATTGAACAAATGACCAACATCTTCCATTTCTGTAGAAAATGCAATATGATCTTTTGGCATCACTAAAACATGTCCTTTATTTGCAGGACTAACATCTAGCACCGCTAAAATATTATTGTCTTCATAAACAACTTTTGATTCTATTTTTTTATCTCTAATTGCACAAAATAAACATTCTTGTCCTTGTCCTTGCTGTTTCTTTAAAAATTCAACTTGCTCAGGGTTTAGTGATTTTAAAAAAGGTTCTAATCTTTCCTTCTGTTTATCTTGAGGTAAACTAGCTATTTCATTTAATTCTTTTATTTGTTCCTCTGATAAAGGGCTTTTATTTTCTTCCATTTTTATTACTATTTTTAAACATTTATCCTTTATAAATCTTTCTATTATTTATAACTAAGAAGTAACAACAATTAAACTAATTTTAATTCTTTAATGTTTTCAAAATGTTTTTTGTTAAAAGTAACTAATTCGCAGTTATTAACAATGCATATTGCGGCTATAAAAACATCTCTAAACTCTATAATTTTTCCTTTTCTCTTTAATTCTTTATGAATATCACTAGATTTTCTAGAAGATTCTTCGTCAAAATCTAAAACATTAACTTTTCGTCTAAATATTTCTATTTCTTCTAAATCTGTTTCTCTTAATAATAACTCAAATAATGTTATAACAGATATAAATATCTCAAATTCTTCAATAAAATTTATTATGCTTACAGCTCTCTCTTCATTATTAAGAATTCCAATAACAGTATCAGTATCTAGGCATATTTTTTTGTCCAAGATTTCCAACCTCTTTTAAGATCTTTTTCAATTTTTTTCCATTCTTCATCTTTCTTAAGAATACCAAGACATTCTCTTAATCCTGATCCTTTTTTTAGATCATCATTCAAAAGATTTTTAAAAAGCTCAGTAAAACTCATATCTCTTTTTAATAACTTCAATTCATCATACATTTCATTTGATATCATAATTGTTTTTGCCATACTATACATATGAATATACATATATATAAAACTTTCTATTTAAGAACTTACCCTAAAGCTCTTCTAATATCAGTAACTTCAACAGAATTCACATTTTCTAGATTAGTTATATCACTCTCTAAACTGTCTGTACTACCTTTATTTTCATCCATAACAAATGTAATATTAAATGCCTTTAAACCAAAAGCTATTTCCTCTAAATTACTCTTAAATTCAGCTTTACCAGCAAATTTAGAAATTTTTTCCTTAACTGTTTTTTCCAATTCTTCCATATCTGTTTCAGGAGAATCCGGCATTACTTTAAATGTTATAATTACTTCAGCCATTTTTAATTAGGTCCTTGAAATGAACATTTACTACATGTATATCTAGCAGCAATTTCTCTACAATGTCGACATCTAACAATTTCAGATTTTCCACATTCTGGACATTTAAATATCGATCCACTATCTAAAATTGATTTCTTACATGAATTACATACTTGAGCTTTTTCTGCCATATAAAAAACCTTTTTAAGTAAGTTTATAAATCTTTTTCTAAGGCATATGAAATTTTCAATAATAATTCCAGCTTATAATGAAGAAAAATACATAGAAAATACTTTAAAATCAATACCTAAAAGAGATAATATAGAAATTATAACAGTCTGCAATGGTTGCACAGATAACACAGAAAAAATAGCTTCAAAATATTCCGAAATAATTTTACAAAAAGAAAAACAGGTTTCTAAAGCAAGAAATATAGGGGCAATATCTTCTAAAGGATCTATAATAATATTCTTAGATGCAGATACTTTATTAACACAAAATACATTAAAAGAAATTGAACTTTCTCTAAAAAATAGTGTAATAGGAACTTGCAAAGTAAAACCAGATTCTCAAAAATTAAAATACAAAATAGCAATGTCATTTAAAAATTTACTATTATGGTTACCATGGACTTCAGGAATAATTTACTGCACTAAAGATGTCTTCAAAAAAACAAATGGTTTCAATGAAAATCTTACAAAAAAAGAAGATAAAGATTTTGTTAGAAGAGCTAAACATTATGGTAAGTTTTCAATAGCAAACACATACATAATAAATTCAATGAGAAGATTTGAATCTAGAGGTATATTTAAAACTGCATTTTTCTGGATAAAAGAAACCATAAAACCCACAAAAAAAGAGTATGATTCAGTTAGATAAGGGCGAGTAGTATAGCTTGGATAGTACATAGCCTTGCGGAGGCTATAACCAGGGTTCAAATCCCTGCTTGCCCGCTAAAAAGGATTTCCAAACACAATAAAAGCAAAAACAGCATGCAATAAAACAGATATTACAAATAACCACCAATAATAACAATGCAAACTATAAAATTTCTTAAACCATTCATATTTCCAAAAATAATTTATAATTTTAACAGAACCCATACATCTACAAGATAACAAAACTAAAAATAAAGCAATTATATTAGTAATTCCTAAAATAAAAACTAACTTCACACCAAAATCAGTATCTATCAAAACCATTCTTCTACAATAATTGATCCTTTAGCGCTTGGTTTAACATGATCATGAAATTTCCAAGATCCTACTTCAGTAAATGTAAAAGAATAATTTTCACCAGTCTTCAAAGGTTTACAAGCATCGAAATTACTTCCAATACATCCACCTTCTTCAGGGTACTGTCCATGTGTTGGGTGAATATTAGAAGCAGGCCAAGTACTACTTATATCGTTATTAAGAAAAATAACTGTTTCTCCTTTTTTTATCGTTAATGTTGAAGGTTTATATTTTCCATCAGAAAACTCAATAATATTTCTTGTATCTTCAACAATAGTTTCCGTAGTATGATCATCATCTTCATCATGTCCATGATCATTCTCATGTACAGTTGTAGTTGTCGCCTGAATTTCATTAGAACCACAACCAATTATTACAAATACACTAAACAACAAAAAAATACCAAATAAAAATTTCATTTCTTAGATTTTCCTTTGAGTTTTTGAGTAATTTTTCCTAACTCCTTAACATTACTAGTTAAAGGCTGCATTATTTTCTCAAAGACTTTCTCTAATGCTTTCATTTCAGTATTTAATCCAGAAATGTTTTCATTATACTCAGAAACCTTACCAAAAACAGCCCTTTGTAAATTTGCAAAATTAGATTGTGTTCTTATAACCTCTTGCTTTACAGCAGTTATCTCATTTTCAACTCTATCTTTCCACATATTAAAATCCCCTAACTTAGCAGTTAATTCTTGCCACTTCTCATCTACAATAGATTCTGCAACTTCTTGAATATCAGAACTCATTGATCCTTGAGCTGGTGCTTGTTGAAAAGAATTCATTCCCTCTTCCATTGGAGAAGGCGCATCACTTATTAATTCATCCATAGGTTGCTCAACATTTTCCTCTTTAACAATTGGTTCTTTTACTTTAGGTTGTTTTTTAGGTTTTCCAGGTCCAGAAAACTGATCCAATTCAGATAAGATATTATCATCACTTTGTTTTTTAGGTAATTTAGCTTGATTAACAGTATCTGCTATTTCTTTATAAGAAGCTTCAATATTTTCATCAATATTACTTTTTCTTCCTTTTTGTTCTGGAATTTTTAACACCTCTTTCTTCTATTAATTTAACAACTTCATCCTCTGTAACAAAATTCAAAGGGTTCCACAAATTTATATATTTTTCAAGTACTTTAAAGTTTTCTTTTCTAGCAAACGTTTGCAACTCAGAAATTATATGTTTATTCATCTCTTTTAATTCATTCAAATCATTTTTCATATCTTTAACATCATCATTAACCAATTTCATTTCCATATTAATTTTTTTATATTGATCAATCATATTCTGATTAATAACTAGCATTCTATCTCTCATCAAAGAATATCTAGACTCTAAAATTCTTAATTTTTCTGCAGGATCAATTTGAAATTCCATATTACCTCTTTTATTAATTATAAAAAATTAAACATTCTTTATATATAAATATTTTCTATTTTAAAAACAAAAGATTTATATCTTAATTAACCATAAAAAATTCATGCCAACAAGAAAACAACTTCATGATTCATGGAATGCACAGTTTTACCTTGGTTTAAGTCATGAACAAGCTTATTGTAATGATTTCAATCCAGAAACATTAGAACAAAGAACAATGAATTCTCAACCTACTCAAACTCAATTGCCAGAATATACTGGAAAAATTATGGGAAAAATCAGTTATGATCCAGAAAAGAAAAAATTAACAATCACACCCTATCAAGAAAAAGATTAATTTCTATTTTAAAAACATTTTTAAATTAATTATTGGAATCAAATATATGAAAAAGAAAATTATTGGCGTATTAGGTGGTATGGGACCAGAATCAACAGCAATTTTTTATCATGAGTTAATAATCCAATGTCAGAAACAATACAAAGCAAAATATGATGAAGATTATCCAGAAATATTTATCTATAACCTTCCTATTCCTGATGTAGTTAATAATCTAAAATCACCTAAAGAAACTTCAAATATTTTAACAAAGGGAACGAAAAAATTGGAATCTATAGGCGTAAATTTTATCGTAATGCCATGCAACACTGCTCACTATTTTTATGAACATCTAAAAGAAAAAATTTCAATTCCATTTCTTAGTATAACAGAAGAAACAGCCAAAAAAGTAAAGTCAAGAAAATATAAAAAAGTTGGATTGCTAGCAACTACAACAACTATTAAAAATAAAATTTATAATAAAGATTTTGAAAAATTAGGAATAGAAATAATTTCTCCAGAAAATCAAACTAAAGTAACAAAAGTAATTATGAATATTTTAGCTGGGAAAAAATTAGAAAAAGATAAAAAAATTTTAAAAGAAGTTATCCAAAAATTAAAAAGTAATGGAGCACAAGCAATAATTCTAGGTTGCACAGATATTCCTATTCTACTAAGTCAAAAAGATGTAAATACTGAAATCTTTGATACAGTTGAAATTTTAGCAGAATCAACAATTAAATTTGCAACTAAATAAAATAATAAAATTAAAAACATTTTTATATTAACTTTACTCTAAATTCTTATGAAAGAAAAAGAAAAGAGGGAAGAAACTAAAAAAGACATCTTCACAGTTACAAGAGAAGGAGATGAAAGTATTCTAAAAATAAATTTTACTTCCTCTACTCAAGCCCCAAGTATAGAAAATTCTCACTCAACCATGGCTTTAGTCATTGACGCTCTAGTTGAAAATCCTGAAGTACACAGAATAATTTTCCAAGCAAGAAGAAATTACATTTATGATTATAAACAAACTCAAATAATATTAGAAATTTCAAATATTTACAAATTTTTAATAAGGCAAAAGAAAGTAGTAACTTTATCTTTACTAAACGGAATCCCTGGTTTAGATCTTTACTTAAACTCTTGGAAAAATAATTTACAAAATATAATTATTAATTTATTAAGATCTGATCCAATTGGCGCTTATGTAGAAGTAAAAAGATTGATTAGAGAAGAAAGAATAGCAACTAAGAAAAGCAAAAATCCTGAAGAAGTGGATCTAAGAACAAAATACTTACAAATCCTAGAATATTTATACAATTTATTAGATGACACAACAATAATCAAATTAGTAAAAGATAGTTTATCTGGACACATAATTGGTTCAAGATCAATATATAAAAATGTCTTTCGTCCTTTAATTACTCCAGATTTTATGTTCACAAGATTAATGGCCTCACCTCCTCTAGATGGAGAAGAAATGGATGCATATTCTCTAGACAAAGAAACTGAAGTTAATATTTTCAAAACTCCAGGAAATATAAAATATCTCTACCATTTAAGTCCTCCAGAATTTAAAATAGATGAAGACAAATATGAAATTCTAGATATAGCAAGACAAGCTATGGTAGAACACACTCCAAGCAAAGAAGAATTTGCAGATCCAGGAAAAGTAAGATCAAATTTTTTCAATATAGGCAGAGATCTAATCCAAGAACTTGCTGAATCTAGAAATGTAGAATTATCTTACAAAGAATCTGAAGATCTTGCAAAAATCTTAGTTCGTTATACAATAGGCTTTGGACAAATTGAAATTTTATTAAAAGATCCAAAAGTCCAAGATATCTCTATAAATTCCCCAATAGGAGAAACTCCAATATTTATTGTACATCAAGATTATGATGAATGTGTTACAAATATTTACCCTGCAAAAGAAGATGGAGAATCATGGGCAACTAAATTTAGATTACTTTCCGGAAGACCATTAGACGAAGCAAACCCAGTTCTAGATACAGAATTAGAATTACCATGGTCTCGTGCTAGAGTAGCAATAATCTCAAAACCATTAAGTCCATCTGGTTTAGCTTACGCTCTAAGAAGACATAGAGATAACCCATGGACGTACCCATTATTTATTAAAAACAAAATGATGAATCCTTTAGCAGCTGGCTTACTAAGTTTTATTGTTGATGGCGGAAGATCATTATTATTTGCAGGCACTAGATCTTCTGGTAAAACTTCTATCTTAGGTTCAACAATGGTAGAAATAATGAGAAAGTATAGGATTATTAATATTGAAGACGTCGACGAATTACCAAGCAAAGCTCTAAGAAAATTAGGTTACAATATTCAATCAATGAAAGTAAGAAGCGCTTTAACAAAAGGTGGCGCAGAATTAGGAGCTGATGAAGGAATAAGAACAAGTCTAAGAATGGGAGATTCCTCATTAATTGTAGGCGAGATAAGATCTACAGATGCCCTAGCACTCTACGAAGCAATGAGAATTGGAGCTTTAGCTAACGTAGTAGCTGGAACAATCCATGGAGCAGATCCTTATTCTGTTTATGATAGAGTTGTTAATGATTTAAAAGTTCCAAAAACAAGTTTCAAAGCCACAGATATTATTATAGTTAGTAACCCTGTAAAAAGTGCAGACGGATTACACAAATGGAGAAGAATCTTAAGTATAACAGAAGTAAGAAAACATTGGGAAGATGATCCTCTAAAAGAGAATGGTTTCATAGATTTAATGAAATATGATTCAAAAGAAGACACACTAAAACCAACAGATGATTTAATTAATGGAGAAAGTAATGTCTTAAAATCCATTGCAGGGAATATAAAAGATTATGTTGGAAACTGGGACGCGGTCTGGAATAATATTTTATTAAGAGCAAGAATAAAAGAAGCAATAGTAAACTACTCAACAAAATTAAAAAGAAATGATTTACTAGAAGCCAAATTTACAATTTTAAGTAATGACATGTTCCATCAAATTAGTGATAAAGTTAAAAACGAAACTGGTAATTTAGATAATAAAAAAATCTTTTTTGAATGGGAAAACTGGTTAAAGAGAGAAATTAAAAAACAAACAGTTTAATTTTAAAAGAGGAAAATAATGCCAAAAGATGTAGATGATATTTTAGCAAAGTACAAAGAGAAACTAGAAAGTAAAGTAAAATCAGAAATTTCTCCACAAGCTATTGAAAATTACAGACCAAGCAAAGGCTCTTCAAAAGAATATTTACTTTTTAAAAAAGAACTAACATCAAGAAAAAGATCTGCATATGAAAATTTATGTAACTCTTCTGAAAGATTAATAAAAATAAAACCAAAAGAAAAAGATTATATAAAACTTAAAAAAAATATTGATACTTGCCACTTAAACATTAACCCAGAAGGTGCAGCTTCTTTTGCAACTTTAACAGTTATAATTTTAGTCTTCTTAAGTCTTTTAATTGGTGCAGTTTCAATTCTAACATCTGATTTTACAATAGGAAAATTATTAATACCTTTAATCTTAATCTTAATCTCAGTTTTAATTCTAAAACCATTAACAAATATTCCAATTTATATTGCTAACAAATGGCGTTTACGAGCAAGCAATCAAATGGTCTTATGTATTTTATATATTGTAATGTTTATGCGCCATACTTCTAATTTAGAACATGGCTTACGGTTCGCGATAGAACACATAGGAAATCCATTAGCTTTAGATTTAAGAAAAGTTTTTTGGGACATTCAAACAGGAAAATATTCAACACTTAAAAAATCCTTAGATGCTTATCTAATTTCCTGGCGTGATTATAACCTTGAGTTCGTAGAATCTTTTCATTTAATCGAAGGTTCACTTTATGAAAAAGCTGAAGAACGTCGCGTTAACGTTCTAGAAAAAGCTCTTGACGTTATGTTAGATGGAACATACGAAAAAATGCTCCATTATGCTCAAGAATTAAAAAATCCTATAACAGTTTTACACATGTTAGGAATTATCCTACCAATTTTAGGTTTAGTTATTTTGCCTTTATTTGGATCTTTAATAGAAACAGCTGCAGGAATAAAAATATTCGCTTTGTTTCTAGGTTACAATATTATCTTACCTTTTGTAGTTTACATTATCGGTAATAACATTTTAGCAAAAAGACCAACAGGATTTTCAGAATCTAATTTAATGGAGAAGAACCCAGAACTAAGTAAATATCAAAATTTAATTATTAACCTAGGAAAAAGAGAATTACAAATTAATCCTTTTTGGATTTCTCTTATTTTAGGTTTTACAATTGCAATAATAGGAGTATTTCCTTTACTACTTCATTTTTCAGGGGTAGATTTCCAATTCCTAGGTTCAAATTTCATAGATTATAGATTAGAAGGTGGCCAACCTTGTGCATTAGGAGAAACATGTTACGGCCCTTTCGGTGCAGGTGCTGTTTTACTAAGTTTATTTTTCCCATTAGGTATAGCAATAGGAATTGCCTTATATTATAAAATAAGAACAAGAAAATTAATAATATTAAGAAATGAAACTAAAAAACTAGAGCTAGAATTCTCAGGAGGTTTATTTCAATTAGGAAACAGAGTTGGAGATAATATCCCAATGGAAGTTGCTTTCGGAGAAGTTGGAGAAAGTATGAAAGGAACACCAACAGGAAATTTCTTCTCAAAAGTTTATAATAATATAAAAAAAATAGGCACTTCTTTAGATCAAGCTATTTTTAACAAAGATTATGGTGCAATTTGGTATTATCCTTCTTCACTAATAGAAACAAGTATGAAAGTAGTTGTGGAAACAACAAAGAAAGGTCCAGAAATTGTCTCAAGATCATTAATAAGTATTTCAACATACGTTAACAGAATCCATCAAGTAAATGAACGCGTAAAAGATTTATTAAGTGAAGTAATCTCAAGTATGAAAAGTCAAATTTCTTTTCTCACTCCAATAATTGCCGGCATCGTAGTCGGAATAACAGCAATGATAGTAAATATTTTAGGAAAATTAAGTTCTTTATTATCAGGAGGATCTTTAACCCAAGGTGCAGATTCTGCAAATACTCAAGTTGCAAATTTAGGTGCTATCGTTTCTCTATTTGATATTCCAAATATTATTCCAAGTTATTACTTACAATTAATAGTAGGAGTTTACGTTATTCAAATGACAATAATTCTAACTTTCCTTGTTAATAGCATTGAAAATGGTGTAGATAAATTAAATGAAAAACACAGAATTAGTAAAAATCTACTAACAAGCCTAGGTTTATATTTTATTGTAGCTTTAGTCGTTACTTTAATCTTTAATTTATTAGTAAGCAGTATTAAATTTGGTTCAATCTAAACTTAGAAATATTTATTAACTTCCTTTTTATTTTATTTCCATGAATAAAAGAGGAATATTCTCTGAAAAAATAGTAACATTAGTTTTTATAATATTAGTAATTATCATAATCTCTGTTTTAATCTTGCAACAAGTAAAATAAAATGTTAAATAAAAAAGGTTCAATTAGCTGGAATTTCGCAGTTAAACTAACTCTTGCAATAATTGCAATGGGCATTATAACAATTGTAGGTTATCAATTTTACATTTTAGGAAGTACTGAAAATCCAGCTTGCACTTCTTGGATAACTCTTCAAGCAGCTAAAAAAGGTGCAACATTAAATTTTTTAGGTATAGACATTCCTCCTTCTGGAGAAAATGGAAATATCTATACTGATAATTCTCCTTGTATAACTACAAGAGAAAAAATAAAAGAGAAAGATGTAAATGATCAAAATGATTTACATAAAAAAATAGCTGATAATATGTATTATTGTTGGCGACAGTATGGAGAAGGAGAAATAGATTTTTATAGCAATTTAGATTTTGGATCTGGAAATTCATACTGTAGAGTCTGTTCAGATATTTACCTAGATGAAGATGTAAAAGATCAAGAAATAGATATTGATGAATTTGAAATATTTTTAAGTAATGAATTTACTCCAAATAAAAAAGACAAGTATATAGATTTTTTCTTAAAAGGAGCAAGTGATCAAATAGACTTTGGGACAGGTAAACTCAAACTAACTCAAAATAATCATTTATATAGCATGTTTTCAATTACAAAAACAGCAGTTAGGCAAGAAAATCCAAACGATATAACTGAAGAAGGACTTATATCTGCAATTCCAGCAGCAGCATTAACAGGTGGAGCATGTTATGCTGGCATAGTAGCCGGTGGAAAATTAGGTGGTTTAATCAGTCTTGTATCAGGTGGTTCACTTGCGCCAATTTTAGTACCAGGGGGATCCCTTTTAGGTTGCGCAATTGGTATGGGAGGCACACTTTTAACTATAGCAGGAGATAAAGTACCAACACTAATTTTATATAACGATGATCCAGAGCAATTCAAAAATTCATGTGATTCAGTAATAATAAACTTAAAAGATGAAAAAGATTTTGAACTTTTCAAGAACATAGAAGGTAAATAATAATGTTAACTAAAAAAGGAGAATGGGGATGGGAAGAAATATCAAAAATAATTATTGCACTCATAGTTCTTGCAGTATTAGTTTTACTTGCTTTTACATTCAAAGATAAAATATTAGATCTAATAGAAAAATTAAAAGATATTTTTAATGCTAAAAGATGATGAACAAAAAAGGTTTAGGTTTTAAAACAATTGGAGCAATTATACTAATACTATTTGTTTTAGCAACAATTTTAGCTGTATTAAATTCAACTTCAAGTAAATTATGGGAACCTCTAAAAGAAATTTTTGGTTTTGGATATGATGGACCTGATTTTGCAACTTTAAATGAAGAAGCAATTTCAAATTTTGATGTTATGATGGAAGACATTAATACTTGTCTCTCCTCTGAAAAAGCCGAATGTGGTTGCTCCATAAGTTTTAATGGCTTAGCAGAACATCATGCAATAAAAACAGATAACTCTAAAATTTTCATGCTAAACATCAAAGGTGGAAATGAAATAACTATGGATAGTGCAGAAATAAATAATTTAAATTGTTACATTGATAATGATTTTAAATCAAATGAATTAAAATCAAATGAAAGAATAAAATTCAATGAAAAAACACCATACATAGATATTTCTCTATGGTTTGATTTAGATTTTAAATACAAATATAACGTTTACAAAAAAGGAGATCAATTATGTTGGTTAACAAATAAAGTAAATAACAACAATTTTGATTTAATAAACAAATGCTAAAATAATAGAAAAATTTATATAAGAACTTTATTATTTATCTTTATCAAATATATTACTAAAGAGGTGCATTAAATGCTAAAAAATAAAAAAGGTGCAGAACTTTCTATGAATATTATAGTTATATCTATTATAGTCATTGTTGTTCTTGTTGTCATGGTTGCTTTCTTTTTAGGATCTTTTAAACCACCAGGAGGCGGAGGTGTTACACCAGACCCATTACCCTATCATATAGAAATTTGTAGTGCTGATTGTAGATTAGCACAAGCATTCACAACAGATAGTGCAAAGGCAGCATCAAGTTATTGTAGGAAAACAATAAATGTTGACGAAGATGGTGATGGATCAGCAGATATCAAAGCACATTGTTACTCTAGTCATTTAGGTGTTGAAGACTGTGATGGTGTAAGAGGATTATGTATTGAAAATCCTGAAGAGTCACTTTCAAGATAATGAAAAAAGCAGAACTAACATTACAAACAATAGCAATAGCGATATTAGTTTTATTAGTTCTTGTTGTCTTGATTGTTGCATTCAAAAGCCAAATAGCTAGCTTAATCGAAGGTTTTACAGATTTAATTTCAACGACAACAGATCAGGCTTCAAAAACTGCATCAACAATAGATGCTAATGCAATAACGAAATAAAATGAATAAAAATGGAGCTCTTGAATTAATCTGGATTGCTTTCGGTATCTTAATTGCCATAGGTCTTCTTATATTTGTTGTATTACCCAACCTAGATTATCTTTCTAGTATCTTTAATTATGGTTCAGAAGAAACAGAAATATATAAAGCAAATCCAATTCCTATTCCAGCTGAAGAAGCAAAAAATATAGAACCCCATTTAGATAAAATAAAAGGCAATAATAAAAATTTAATAATATCTCTAATTGCAAAAGTCTCAAAAGGTAATAAAAATTTCATTTCAGATTGTGCTTCCGTTGGTTTAATGTCGATAACACCAGAAGTTGCAGTTTTGAACAATCTAAAAATATTCGAAACATCTAAGCAAAGCGAACTAAAAAATTGTGACAATAAAGAACTAAATCTAGAATACTCAAATAATTTAAGAGAAGAAATAAAAGATAAAGAAGAACAAGAAATAATAGAAATAGATCAAAGATTTAATACAGATTTAAACATTAAAGAAGGATCTGAACATATAAATTTATTAATAGAGAGATACAAAAATAAACAATTTGCATTAGCAGCATATTATTACAGTTCATCTAGATTTGAAAGCACATGTAAAAATAATTTTAAAGTTTGTAAACATAATGACAAGGAAATGGCAGATTTTATAGATACAATTCTTTCTTATGAAGCACATTTAAATCAAGAATCAGCAAATAGAGTTCCAAATCCAGAAGAGGAAATAAAGATTAGAAATGAATTAAAAACATTAAGCAATAACAGAATTTCTTTCAACCATCCTAATGCATGTCAGGCAACTCAAACAACAGGATGTACAAGTCTAGAAGGTTTACCACAATTAGCTATAGATTTCCTAGTTAAATTAACAGAAGATTGTGATTGTGACATCGTAATTACTGGTGGAACAGAAGGAGGACATCAAACACATGGCCCAGGGAAATCAATAGTAGATCTAAGGAAAACTTCAGAATTAAAAAACTATGTTCTTTCCAATTCCGCAACATCAGAACAAATAAGTTCAGGTAGGAGATACAGAGTAGGTTCAAACTCCTATGTAGAAGAAGAAGATCATTGGCATGTTATTTTTAGAGAACTTAACACATAATTCAACTAAAGTAAATATTAAAAAGGATTAAACAATAAAAAATATATGAATAAAAAAGGATCTGAAGCAGTACAATTATTATTAGTTACATATTTAATTCTAAGTATAATAATCTTAATCTCTGGATTATATATAGTTCAAAAAAATTTAACAGGTGCAGGTGCATTAAAAGAATTTATTGTAAGAGATACTTCCATGTTAGTAAACACAATTCACACACCAACTGGAAACCTAGAAATAAAATACAACTTAAATCATCAATATAATTTTGATTTTAAAGAAAGCCAAACAAAAATAAAATCAGGGAATCAAATAGAAAGGAAAAATACCTATCCTTATTTTACAAATGACAAATACATTTTAGATTCTTCAGTAAAAAATTTTGAAAAGAAAGATGAAACATGTAACATAATATTCACAAAATCAGACAATGAGATAACCATAGAAAAAGGAGATCAATGTAATGCTTAATAAAAAAGGAGATTTTAACGCAACTAAAGAATTGTTTCTTTCATTACCTAAGATATTTACAGTAGCAATGTTTTTCTTATTTCTAATTTTTGCAGTAGATAATGGTTCTAAAAAAAATACTGACATTTCAGAAATAGAATCATTCACACTTAAAAACACTTTATTCTATTCAGATTGCATTACAATTCAAGAAAATAATAGAGTAATTCCCGGCTCAATAGATCTAGAAAAATTTAACGAAGATAACATAAAAAATTGTCTAAACAATAATATCTATGGAATGAAACTCTCTTTAAATTATAAAGATCAAGAAAAAATAATTGTAATAAATGAAGCAATAGAACAACAAAAAGTTTTCTGTTTTGATAATAATCAATTATACTGTGATAATAGAGAATATTACATTGGACAAATAGAAGATTCAAATAACATAGAGAAAGGTACTCTAAAAATAGAATTAACAAAATTAAGAAGATCCACACTATAAAATGCTAAACAAAAAAGCCCAAGAAGAAGGAATAACATTAATCTTCATGCCAATAATAATCACAACAATTCTAGTAGTTTTCTTCTTAGTCTTTACATATGGTGATATCTCAAATGATGAAATAGAAATCACTATTAAAACTTCAGAAACAAATGAAGACACAATAATTTTAATGAATTACCTAAGATCAACAGTAGATTACAAAAATAATAAAATAAAAATGTTCCAATTATTAAACACTAAAGATGAACTACCTATAGAAACAAACACAAAAGAAATCTTTAATACATACTGCCAAGAAGATATAAACGCACCACAAAAAAACAAATGTTTCTGGGAATTATTTATTAATTATGAAAATAAGGAATTACATTTTTCAGGTGGAACTCGAAGAGGTTTACTAGGTCTAGAAGACAAACAAGATTCTTCCTTAACATTCAAAGATGAAAATAATAAAGAAATAGAAATAAAATTTAGGAGATACATAATAGAATGAATAAAAAAGGTAAGTGGGGATTCCTGCAGTTTTTATTTATAACAGTTTTAATAGTGTTTTCATATGCAGCTTACTTAAATTTTTCAGATAATTCAGAATTAAATAACTTTAGACAATCTTTAGGCGAAAATCAAATAGCAGTAACAAACTTATATAAAAATTACGAATTAGACGTATTAAATAAAGAAATAATCTTAAATTACGCTATAGATAAAGCAAATAAAAAATTCTTCCAAAATAGTGCAATATTACAGTCATGTAACAATTTATGGTCTTTTTCAAGTAATTGTGAGCCAAACTTCGAACAAAATTACATAGATTTACTAAAAGAAGAATTAGAATTTTACAATACAGAAGCAGATTCTATCAAAATAGAAAATAATGATTTAATAGTAAACTTTGGTTCTCTAGAATTTAAAACAAAAAATGAGGTAATCGATGCAACTTATTCTAATGAAGCCACTATAACAAAGATACCACTGGACTTTACTAAACTAAACTCCATAAAATCTGAATTAAGATCATGTATTTTAAACAATAAATTAAAAACTTGCTTTGAAAATCAACAAGAAAATAATAACATATTAACAATAAACACAGACATAAAAACAACGTATTTTCTAAACAATAAAGTAGAAACATCAAATTTTAATTTTAAAATAGACACGAAAAACACTGGTTTAAATTCATTATTCTAAAAACTAGTTTAAAGAACAATTAATTATTTAAAGGACAACTAATTTTTCCTTAATGAAAATGTTTAATCTTTCTTATAATGAGGTGGTAGGAAAAATACAAGACTCTACTAACTTAACTCAAGATGAAATAAATCAACGAGTAGAGGAAAAATTAAAAAAACTAGCAGATCTAGTTTCTAAAGAAGGAGCAGCCCATATACTAGCAAATGAACTAAATGTAAAAATCTTTGAAAATATTCCTAAAGATCTAAAAATAGAAAAACTAATTCCAGGAATGTCCGCTGTAAATATTATAGGCAAAGTAGCAAATGTTTTTGATATTAGAGAATACAATAAAGATGGAAGATCTGGAAAAATAGGTTCCTTAACATTAGGAGATGAAACAGGAGTTACTAGACTAGTCTTATGGGATACAAATCATATTTCTTTAATAGAGAAAAGTGAAATAGCAAAAGACAAAGTTCTAGATATTAAAAACGCATATGTTAAACAAGGTTACAATAACTTAAAAGAATTGCATATTGGAAACAAAGGTTCAATAGAATTTTCAAATCAAGAGATCACAATAGATCCAAAGCACTTAGCAGAAGGTCTAGAAAATGGTTTTTCCATACAAAACACAATAGAGTTAAAAAAAATAAATGAGGTAAAAGAACAAGAAGTCGCAAAAATAAATGGAAATTTAGTTTACATGTTTGAACCTCGTTATTATGATGCTTGTTCAGAATGTAATAAAAAAGTAGAAAATGGTTCTTGTTTACAACACTCCAACGCTAGTGTTAAAAAAACACCTGTTTTAAATTTCTATTTAGATGACGGCTCTGCAAATATTAAAGTTGTAGCATTTAGAGATCAAGCAAATTCCTTAATGAATGGTCACGCAAATGATTCTGGAGAAATTAATTATGAAAAATTAAAGGAAGATATTCTAGGGAATCAATATTCTATCAATGGTCGTGTTGTAAGAAATTCATTTAGCAATGATATTGAAATGATTGCAAATAACATTGACACAATAGATACTAACAAAGAACTAAAAAATACAGTAGAAAATATAGAAGCCAACTAATTCTAAAAAGCATTATATATACTTTTATCCCCTTCTAAATAAAATGATGTTCAAAACACATGCAATATTTGGATTATTTTTAGCTTTACTAACATTTAACTACTTCCAAGAATTAAACATTTACTTATTTACATTAATAACAGTCTTCTCAGCTATTTTATTAGATATAGATGAAAAACATTCTAAAATAGGTTATAAAACAAGACCTCTTTCAAATATTATACAATTTATATTCAAACATCGTGGTTTTATTCATAGTATTTTCTTCATAGCTATTATAAGTTTTTTAATTAACACTTTCTTTGGAAATTACTATATTCCCTTTTTAATCGGTTCTGGGAGTCATATTTTACTAGATGCTCTTACTCCTCGTGGAATTCGATTATTTTATCCTTTTCAATTTAAAATGAGTTTCTTCTTCAAAACAAGAGGCATAGTAGATCAATCTCTATTTTTTATACTAACAGCATCTGTTTTATTAATCAAATTTCCAGTTTTAAAATCATTTTTACTAAAGATTCTAACATAAACATACGTACATATACGTATAAATTCAATAACCTATATTCTCTAACCTATATTTTCCTTACAAATGTTGCATGTGCAAGACGCCCGCGCAGCATTTATAAAGAATTCCATCTTTTACTATATTTACACCTTATTTTAAGGTAAATTTGAAAAAAATGCGAAAGCAAAGGAGGAATTAAAATGGCAAATAGACCTATAAAGAAATTTAAATCTGGTTCTTTAGAAGCCGCAATTTGGTTTAACGAACGTGAAAATAATGGAGAAATAGTTGGATTTAAAACAGTTAGTTTAAAGAAATCTTGGAAAGATAAAGAAAAAGATGTTTGGAGAAATGAAACTTTAAACATAAGAAAACAAGACATAGCAAAACTCTTAGTAATTCTAAATAAAGTTCAAGAAGAATTATTATTAAATAAGGAGGATAATGAAAATGAGTGAAAATATTCAGATGGTAAAACCAGAAGAAAAAATTGAAATAAAAGAAATTCCCAAAGTAAAAACTGAAACAAAAAAAACAACAAAAGAAGAAAAAGAATTCACAGTGTCTGATCTTCCTGGAGTTGGTCCAGCAACAGCAGAAAAATTAATAGATGCAGGTTTTGATACTTTAATGGCTCTAGCTGTAGCCTCACCAGCAGAACTTATTGATATAGCTGGAACAACAGAAGCAACAAGTAGAAAAATCATCAACACAGCTAGAAAAAGATTAGATATGGGTTTTGAAACAGGAGATGAAGTTCTTAAAAAAAGATTAAACATAGGGAAAATATCAACAAATAGTGAAAATCTAAATAATTTACTTGGAGGTGGAGTAGAAACAAATGCTATTACAGAGATGTATGGGGAATTCGGTGCTGGAAAAAGTGCCATAGCTCACCAGCTGGCAATAAATGTACAACTACCAAAAGAACAAGGTGGAGTAAATGGTATTGCAGTATGGCTAGATACAGAAAATACATTTAGACCAGAAAGAATTAAACAAATAGCAGAAAATAATGGTTTAGACGTAGATCAAATTCTAAAAGGTATTCGTGTTGTACGCTGTTACAATTCTGACCATCAAATGTTAGTTGCTGAAAAAGTAGAAGATTTAATTAAAAATGACAAACTTCCAGTAAAGTTAGTCATAGTAGATTCTTTAATGAGTTTATTTAGATCTGATTTTTCAGGAAGGGGCCAGTTGGCAGATAGGCAACAAAAACTAAACAAACATATGCATGTCTTACTAAAATTAGCAGACACATATAGTATAGCTATTTATGTAACAAACCAAGTTATGTCTCGTCCTGATGTCTTTTTTGGAGATCCAACAGCAGCAATAGGAGGCCATATAGTGGGTCATAACTCAACCTATAGATTATATCTAAGAAAAGGCAAAAAGGGAACAAGAGTGGCAAAAATGATAGATTCTCCATATCATGCAGAATCTGAGTGTATTTTCAAAGTAACAGAGAAAGGTATAGAAAACGCAGAATAATTCTTTTTCTTTTTTTATTTTCTAAAATAATCCCTTGTTACTTTATGTTCTCTAGAAAATTTAATCTCTGCTTCATCATAAGATTTTATAGCATCTTTTGGATCTTGTCCCATAGCTTTATTCTTTTTCATAATTTTCAATTTATTTTTCCAAAATTTTACAATTTTAGAATTCTTATCAAAATATTTCTTGATATTTCTCTTTAAGTTCTTCATAAAATCTTTAGGGTCATAAATTATTTTTTCATTTAGATAATCATAACATAAATAGGGATACTTTTCGAATTGATAAATCAAATGTTCTTTAGGGCAAATTACTAAATCAATTTCAATTCCATATTTTTTCTTTTTTAATAATCTCCATTTTCTTACATTTTCTGAAATTATTTCAATATCAACATCAGAATTTGGTCTTTCTTCTCCTCTTGCTAAACTTCCAAATAAATTTATAGCTATTGTTGATTTATCTTTCTTATATTTTTCTACAAGTTCATTAACAATTTTTTGGTGAATTTTCATTTAATTTAATAAAACATTATTCCATATATAAAAGTTAACGAAAATGAAAAAATTAAAAGAAAAGGGACTTAATTCCCCAAACTAATAAAGCAACCCAGATTAAGGTATAAAGCCATTGCTCCTTTAATATGTTACTTGCTCCTTGTTCTTCATAATAACTTATGAATGCACCAATATGTTTTGCCATACCCACAACAATAATCAAAGCAACAAAAGCCAACACTGCAAAAATCTGCAAAATAGTTATACCAGCTTGATTAAGGTAGTACAAAACAATTACAGCCAATACTAGAGAAATCCAAGAAACAGCTTGTGGTTTACTATACAATTTCCTTGCAAAATTCATCCAAGAATTCGGAGATACTGCCAAAACGATCAATTTCAAAACTGAAGCTAAAATTACAATAAACGCTATTGTCTCAATAATTCCAAATGCCATCTATCACACCTCTTTTTTATTTTAATAACAAATAGATTCAATAATTTAAATAATTTACTAAAATACTAAACAATTTCAAATTCTATCTTTATAGGGTTATGATCAGAATCTACAAAATTTAAATCAAATGTTTTTACATCAATTACCTTAACATCATCACTAACTAAAAATCCATCAACAATAGCTCTAAAATTCTCTCCTTCTACATAAGGTTGTTCATTTGTTCTAACAGTTGGTATTTCTTTATCAAAAACAAAACTAAAACCTTCAGGAACCCAATCTTCTGGAAATTTATCTAAAAACTCAGGATATTCTTGTTTGGTTTTAAATTCAGGAACATTTGGAAGTTCCATATTCCAATCTCCAGCAACAATAACTGCATTACCTCTAGTTCTTTCATCTAAAGTTAATTGTCTCAAAAAAGAAAGTTGTTCATCTCTAATTCCTTGTCCAACAAAAGCAGATAAATGAATATTAATAATTGATAAATCTTTATTCTCTAATTCAACATTTTGTAAAAGAACTGCACGTTTTAAATGAAAATATCTATCTGGAAAATTCTCAACACTTGCTATGCTAAAACGCTTTGCATTACTAACTTTAAAACTTGATAAAGAAAACAATCCAGATTGAACAGAGCCAATAGGATCACTTAAAGGAATAGGCAAAAATAAAATTTTATAATTAAAAGCAAAAGAAGAAAAATAATTAGGAAAAGAATTTTTAATTTGATTAATTTGATTAATATAATAACTTCTACTACTTTTTACATCAACTTCTTGTAAAAGTAAAATATCAGGAGATTCTTTCTCTAAAAAATTTAAAATATTTTCTAAATGTTCTCGCACAGTTTCTTTTGACTCACCTTTAGACATTTTACCTCCTTCAAGGAAAAAATCGGCCTCATCTCCAAGGCCAGCATAACCAACATTCCAAGAAATAACAGAAAATGGTTCCTCTTTGTTTAAAACATCTACAGGAATAGAAATCTCCAAATTCGAAACATCATCAGGATTAAATTCAGTTATAATAACAGTAAACGCAAAAACACTTACAAGAAAAATTAAAAAGATAAAAACAAATAAAAAACTCTTAATAAAAATGTTAATTTTATTCTTTTTCATTATATAATTAAATTAATTCCATATATAAGGTTTATTTAAAAAACACAAACTTAAAAAACAAAAACATAATTTAACTATTGTGGAAAAAAAGGAGGATAATGTATTACTTTATGAATTAATACATTCTAAAAGAAAACATAGAACAGAAACCTTTAGAAAAATTAATCAAAACAAACAAGGTTTCATTTTATTAAACTTAACAACTATACTGCAAAAAGAAATTTTACATAATTTAGAAGATCAAGAAATTGTAAATTTACTGGAATTCCTAGATCCAGATAAAGCAATAGATATTTTACATAATCTAAACAAAGAAAGAAAAGATCAAGTAGTTGATAATTTAAATAAAACAATTAAAGACAAAGTAGAATTCTTATTAAAATTCAATCCAAAAACAGCAGCAGGTATGATGTCTTTAGAATACTTAGAAATTTCTAAAGGAATAACATTTGGAAAAGTATCTCTATTAATAAAAAAACATGAAAAAAGAACTGGTAAATTTCCAGCTATACTAGTAATTGAAAATGGTTTCCTAATGGGTGAAGTTCCTGGAGAATCTCTAGTTTTGCATGGCAAATCTGAAAAGATTGATAATTACGTTAAAAAAGTTCCACATATAAAATATAATAAAAGCGAAAGAGAAGTAAATAATCTATTAAAGAAAAATCCCCATAACAAAATAGTTGTCCTAGATGATAACGAAAGTATCTTAGGTATAATTTATTCTGTTGATATTTTACAAGTAATACAAAAAAAATCTAATAGCCTTTATGATTTTGCAGGCGTTAGTGATGAAGAAGATATCTTAGACCCCCCACAAGAAAAAGTAAGACATAGATATAAATGGTTAATTCTAAATCTAGGAACTACATTTCTAGCAGCATCTGTAGTGGGTTTATTTCAGGAAACAATTTCATCCTTTATTTTATTAGCAATTTACATGCCAATCATTGCAGGAATGGGTGGTAACGCAGGAACTCAAACTCTAGCAGTGGTTATTCGTGGTCTAGCGTTAAAAGAAATAGAACTTAAAACAAGTAAAAAAGTTATAATAAATGAAGTTCTAGCTGGAATAATGAATGGTTTGATTAATGGTATTCTAGTTGCAGCCATAGCAATCTTATGGAGTAAAAATCCTTTATTTGGTTTAATAATAGGATTATCAATAGTAATCAACCTAATTGTAGCAGCATTCTTTGGAGTAATAATTCCATTGACAATGAAAAAATTAGGAAAAGATCCAGCATCATCTGCAACAATATTTATTACAACAGCAACAGATGTATTTGGATTCTTAGTGTTCTTAGGATTAGCAAGATTAATATTAGTATAAACTACATTACAATAAAACATAAAAATACTACTATCAACAATATACAAAATGACACATACTTTACCAGAACTAGGATATGAATATAATGCTCTAGAACCACATTTCGATGAAAAAACTATGATTATACATCATACAAAACATCATCAAACTTACATAGATAAATTAAACGCAGCCCTAGAAAATAATGAAGAATTAAAATCTAAAGATGTTATAGAATTATTAAAAGATCTAAATTCTATTCCTGAAGATATAAGAACTGCAATTCGAAATCATGGAGGAGGGCATTTTAACCATTCATTTTGGTGGCCAATGCTAAAAAGAGACACACAATGTAAAGGAGAAATATTAGAAGCAATAAACACAAAGTTTGAATCATTTGAAAAATTCAAAGAAGAGCTTACTAACACTGCCTTAACTTTATTTGGATCTGGATGGGCATGGTTAGTTGTAAATAATGGAGAATTAGAGATAGTACAAACATCAAATCAAGATAGTCCAATAAGTGAAGGAAAAATTCCCATATTAGGAATCGATATGTGGGAACATGCAGCATATTTACGCTACCAAAATAGAAAACCAGATTATGTTGAAGCATTTTTTAACGTTATAAATTGGGATCAAGTTAACGAGAATTATTTAGAAACGAGAAAATAATCTATCCTTCGGGTTTAACTACATTCTCAGAAATAAATTTAATTGCTACAGATGCTATTAACAATACAACAATAGCACCTAAAACTCTTGGATGAACAATTGCATTTAACCCAACAGTAACTCTACTTTCATCATCTGGGTCCGAACCTGGAAGCTTATCGCCAAAGATTTGTGTTAAAGCAACTAAAAATAAAATTATACCAATAACCAAAACAGGCCAATACACTCTAGGATCCTCAACTGCTTTCTGCAACTCTGAATCTCGTACACCCATAAATAAAAATGCAGATAATAAAAACATCAATAAGACTAAAAATACAACAAACCAAGGACTTACAAAATTAATAAATCTAACAGCATCTGCTGAAAATATAAACAACATTCCGACACAAAAAGAGATAAATAATTTAGGTACTTTATTTTCTCCCAATAACTTAAATTTATCTAAAATTGCATAAGTAACAGCTATAACTAAACCTAATGAAAAAACAGGTGTAAAAAATTCTAGCACTCCAAGATCTAAAACAGTTGCCATTTTTAATCTCTGTTACCAAATATCAATTTCTCCCATTTTTCAGCAGTATCTCCAAGACTTCCACTTTGTCTACCGCCACCAACAACCGCAAAGATTATTATTAGTATTATAGCTGCAACTAATAAAGTGGGCCAATATATTTGAACCCAATAAGGAACTAAAAATTCCAAATCTAACGTTGGCGCTAAGGACCAATATATAAAAATTATAGATATAACAGCACCAACAAGGAAACCTATAGGTCCCAATCCCTTATTAACATTAGCACCCAATATTCCAAACAAAACCAAAGTCATAACTAAAACTATGATAAATAAAGATATCTTAGGTAAAAAATAATTTAATCTTGAAATTATTATAAAATTATTAACAAAAAATAAGCCTATTATTAAAGCTACGACAGCATTGATATTGGTTCTAGGTTTTGAATCTCTTTCTCCAAAAATCTTAACTTTTTCTAAAATAGCAAAAGTAATTGTAAATACTAATAAAAATGGTAAAATAAATTCATAAAATCCTATTCCTTGTAATTGATAAAATAAACTTGCTATATCAGTTGGCATTTAGCTATCCTCCTTTTTCTCTTCATCATTTCCCCCATTCCCATTTCTAGGCCCACGAGTAATAACAATGATAACAACTAAAATAATAGTTACAACAATTATACTTGTAATCACAGTACTATCAAAGTTACTAATAAAATAATCATAAACTATAGTTAAAAAACTTTTCCCTTTTGAATCTCTTATCGCTCCTAAAAAGATTAACACAATACCAACAAATAAAGCTATCACAAATCCCTTATACCAATTAGGATGTCCAGTAGAAAAGTCTAATTCTTTTGTTCCCATAAAAGCCCCAATTAATAATAAAAAACTAATTGAAACTACCAACAACAAAACAACATTAGGTAAACTTTCATTAATAATACCCACAACATTTGTAGCAGCAACAGTCAATAGTCCAACTACAAATGCAACCATAGTATTCAAATTCTTATTAGGAACTTTCTTATCTTCAGTCCCTTCACTACCTAAAATCATAGTTTTCTCTAGAATAGCATAAACAATAGTAAAAACTAACAAAAATGGAAGTATTACATCGAATACTCCAAAGTCTCTAAAAAAATCAATTGCCCTTGTTAACGGCGAGGACATTTACCAACCTCTCTTTTTACCATATTTTTTTATTTAATCCTCATCTTCATCTTCGTCTAATCCATAATTTGGAACTGCAGCCCTACTTACAATAAATACATCTCCAATATTATTAACTAGATTATGTGGAACTATAACACCTTTAGCGCCGCTTAAGACCTTATTTAAGTATGAATTTTTAGTAGCTCTTATTCTCCAACCATGAATTCTATTAGATGCTAACTGTGCTTCTTCAACTTCACCAAAATAAAAACCTTCATCTGTAAATACTTTCATATTCATACAATCACTCATTTTTTTTGCTTTCAATACCATTTTAAAGCCTCCTTTGTTTTCTAAATAAATATAATATAAAAAACAAGTATTTTTAACTATTTAAAGTTTATCCTAGAAAATGACATTAAAAAATATAACAATTATAGGTACTTCTCACATTTCAATAGAATCTATTCAAGAAGTAGAAACAGAAATACTAACAAAAAAACCAGATATTGTAGCTTTAGAGCTAGATAAAAAAAGATTTGTATCCTTAATAGGTCCAAAAAGAAAAATAAAACTCTCAGATATTCGCGTTTTAGGAGTAAAAGGATTTTTATTTAATTTAATTGGTTCATACATCGAAAAAAAACTAGGTCAATTAGTCGGAGTTTCACCAGGTTCTGAAATGAAAAAAGCTATTCAATTAGCTCATGAACATAAAATAAAAGTTGCATTAGTAGATCAAGAAATCTCAGTTACTTTAAAAAGATTATCAAAAGCAATTACTTGGAAAGAAAAATTTACTTTTGTTAAAGAAATAATAAAAGGATTTTTCGTTAAAGATAAATTAGTAAAAAAAATAGATTTAAGAAAAGTTCCTTCTGAAAAGATCATAAACGAGATGATGAAACGTGTTAAAAAAAGTTACCCATCAATTCATAAAGTTTTAATAGAAGAACGTAATCATATAATCACAAATAAACTAAAAAATTTACAAGAATTACATCCAGATAAAAAAATATTAGTAATAATAGGTGCAGGACATAAAAATGAGGTTATCAAACTCTTATCAAGAGACTAAACATATATTAATAATAATTCTATTACTAACGGTAATATTTTCATTTAATGATGGTTCTGAAATTTTTAACGCTAGTAATTATGCAATAAATTTTATTCTTGCACTAGTCTTAGTAACATTATCAATCCTAGTTCATTTATTTGTCCTAAAATTTTCTGGAAAACATTATGGGGTCTCACCAACATTTAGACTCTGGTCTCTAGAAGAATTTATTAATTTGCATCCAGTTACTTGGAAAAAAACAAAAAGCTTTCATGCGAACTTCTCAGGGCCTATTCTAGCAATTCTAATAACATTAATCTCAAACGGAAAAGCGTTCTTTACAGCATTATTTACTTTTGATATAAAAAATACAAAAACAATTGGAAGACCCTACGCAAATATAACGGAAAAAGAAATAGGGCAAATAGCTTTTCTTTTAATCTTCTCACATTTCCTATTAGTAGTTCTATTCAAATTACTAAATATAAATTTAGGCGTAAGGATAAACACATGGATAATTGTATGGAATTTAATTCCTTTCTCAACATTAATAGGTGCAAGAATATTCTTTGGTTCAAGAGTACTTTATATATTTACATTAACAATATCTATAGCAACATTAACATTAATTGGAATTTTATCAACAACTGTAGCTTTAATAATTTCCATAGTTTTTGCAATATTACTCGTTGCTTTATTTTTATGGTATATTGAATCAAAATTATAATCAAATTTATAAAATTTTTTAATTTCTCTTAAATATGGGATTAGACAACATTGCTAGGAAAAATTTAGATTCTTTAAAAAAAGGAGACGTATATTCATGGGAAAGAGTTCATGAACTAGCATTAAACAACAAGATTCCGATAGAATATGCAATCTCTGCTCTTGAACAAGGATTAGAAGAAAAAATAATTCCAAGATATAAAGAACTCATTGCATTGGCTGAGAAAACACAAGGAGATAATCTTAGTGAATATTTTAAACTCAATCTTTATATTGCTCAAGAAACTCTCAAAAATATTTATGAAAATAAGAGAACAATACAATATAGAGGTCTTAAGTTGTCTTATCATCTTCTGTCACATTTATTCAGGAATAAGAAAAGGAAAGATCATTTAAGATTTATTCCAATTTAATTCTAACTAAACAAACTAAAGATTCCTTTCTGTAATAACCAAATAGCCACTAATATCAAAAAAAAGTTCGCCCCAAATATAATAGAGAGAATTATTATTAAAACACTAATAAAATCTGCAACACTTACTAAAGTATCAAAAAATATAAATGCTTTAATAGCAACCAATACAGCTAAAAAAACAACGAATTTAAGATAAACATCCATTTTAATAAAAATCAAACTAAACGCCAATAAAATATCTAAAATCCCCATAAATTTGGATAACATCTTAAAATTATTAAATAAATTAATTATATAAGTTTACCTTTTTTCATATGAATATGCTAGAACTAAAAAACATAGAACCAAGAGATTATCAATTAGAAATCTTTGAAACATCTAAGGAAAACAATACTATAGTAGTCTTACCAACAGGAACTGGAAAAACACTAAATGCATTATTATTATCTCTATACAGATTAAATAAAATAAAAGATTCTAAAGTTTTAATAGTTGCTCCAACAAAACCATTATGTGAACAGCATAAAAAAACTTACATAGAAAACACAAACATAGGAAAAGAAAATATTTCATTATTAACAGGTCTAGTAAAACCAAAAGAGCGTGAATCATTATACAAAAATTCAAATTTAATTATCGCAACACCTCAAACTGTTAAAGAAGATCTCTCAAAAAATATAATCTCATTAAAAAATTTCTCAGCATTAATAATAGATGAAGCCCATAGAGCTGTAGGAAATTACGCATATACATTCTTAACAAAAAAATACACAGAAGATTCTGAATTTCCAAGAATTTTAGCATTAACAGCTTCCCCAGGTGGAAACAAACAAAAAATAAATGAAATCTGTGATAATCTATTAATAGACGCTGTTGAAATAAGAACTGAAGAAGACATTAAAGAACATATTCAAGAAAAAAACATTCGTTGGTTAAATGTAGATTTACCTACATCATTAAAAGAAATTAATTTATTACTAAAAAACGTTTACAAACAAAAATTACAAGATCTAAAAAAAGTAGGGTTCACAAAACCATTATCTATAATCAGTAAAAAAGATTTAATAATTCTACAAAATACATTTAGAAAACAATTATTCAGAAAAAATCCTTCAACATTTTATGGTTTATCCTTAACAGCATTTCTAATAAAACTAGATTACGCTTCGGAATTACTAGAAACTCAAGGCCTAAAACCTTTATCAAATTTCTTTGAAAAATTAGAAACAGATACATCAAAAGCAGCTAAAAATATTTTAAATTTTAAAGAAGTTCAAAAAGCAATTACACTAACTAAAAAATTAAACGAAAAAGATGTAAAACACCCTAAACTTTACATGTTAAAAGGATTAATAAGAAAAGAATTGCAAGAAAATCCAAAAGCAAGAATAATAACATTTGCAAATTACAGAGCAACTATAGATGAAATAATAGAATTTCTAAATGAAGAAGATAATATTCACGCAGTAAAATTAGTTGGCCAAAAATCTGGAATAACACAAAAGAAACAAGTAGAAACAATAAAGAGATTTGAAGAAGGAATTTACAACGTAATTTGTACAACTTCAGTAGGGGAAGAAGGGTTAGATATTTCTGGTGGAACTGTAGCAATCATGTATGATCAAGGATCAAGCTCAGAAATTAGAAAAATACAGAGAGCCGGAAGAGTAGCAAGAGTCAAGTCTGGGAAGATTATAGTTTTATTAACCAACAATACAAGAGAAATTGGTTACTATTGGATCGCAAAGAGAAAAGAAAAAACAATGAAATCAACATTACTAAAACTACAAGAAAAATGATACTAACTTAAAGACCATTTGTGGGGGATTTTTCCAGA
>NZCT01000007.1 GCA_002688355.1 archaeon
TAATTCATGAAGAACTGGTAATGGACTCGATGTTTGCTGAATATGTTGAAAGTGGAAAAAATATAAAAAATTTCGTAGGAGCTTATGACATTACACCAGAAGAGCATTTGGCTGTTCAGATGGCAGCACAAGAGTTTGTAGACAATTCAATTAGTAAAACTATCAATCTACCTGCCAACTTCACATCAAAGGAACTTGAAGAATTAGTTTTAGATTTTGCTGACCATCTGAAAGGTATGACAATCTATCAAGCAGGGAGTAGAGGTGATGAACCATTACAAGCAGTTGATTGGAGAGAAATAGATAAAGAAGAATTATTAAAGACGGCTTCAAGATATACTGTGAATTTAAAATGTGAAAGTGGATTATGTGAACTTTAAATTAAAAGTTATACTTAAAATGTTTTATATTATAGTTATGGAGGAAAAATAAATGAAGGTTATATTAGGAACAGGAATGGCAGGTTTAATGCTTGGTTATTATCACCCTGATGCCATTTTAATTGGAAAAGAAATCAAAGGGCAAATAAATAGTAAATTTAATTTAGGTCCACGAGTTATTCAGTGTGATGATGATACATTAGAGTTGGTTCAATCATTAAATGGTGGATGGGGAATTGGGGGAGTTAGAATTGGTTTTGAACGCAATGAGAAAGTTCATGCAAAATCAGATGATAATTTCAAGAGAGAATATTCTTTAATTACAAGAAATACCACAAAAGTAGAACCCTCTTTTTTATCTGGAGGTAGGAATCAATTTCCAGTTATTATTAATTTATTAGATCCAGGAAAAAGTTTTGAAATACTTTCTGAATATTTACTTTCTACTATTAGAGAAAGAAAGCAAACTATAATAAATAATTCTGTTGAAAACATCAATTTAGATACTAAAGAGATTTTTCTTTCTAATGAAGAAACAATTTTATATGACAGTCTCTATAATACGATCCCTCTTAATATCTTTAATAATTTTTTAGAAAAACCTATTTTTAATCCAGAAGTTTTTGAATTGGGAAGGAAACATTTTTATAAATGTGAATTCAAATCACAAAAAGAAAAATTTCTTAGTGAAGGCTATGATTATATTTATTCAGTTGATAAAGAATATACAAGAAAAACTTATATGGATGATTATATTGTATATGAAACAAAACATAAGTTGCCAAAATCAAAACAATCAATTCAGGGAAATAAAATTTTGGATAGTGCTAATTTAAATATTCAAATAATAAATCAATTAAATTTCAAAAAATTTAAAGATGTAGAATTTGTAGGTAGATTTGCTCAATGGTATCACGGCATATTGACTAATGACGTAATTCGAAGGGCAAAACAATTAAATGGATAAATTTGAGGAGATTTTTAATAGACAGAAAAAATTTACAGAACATTTTTTTCACAATAAGCATAATAAAAAACTTAGTGATATTGTCAATAATAAAAAAGATTTAATTCAATGGAATAAAGAATATATTTTGTCATTGATTGTTGAAGCAACTGAAATACTTAATGAAGTTGATTGGAAAATGCATCAAAAACGAATAGGTGAAACATATAATGATAATATCTTAGAAGAAGGTATTGACGTAATGAAATATCTATTTGGTTTATTGATTATAAATGGATTTTCAATGAAAGATATCTATGAAAAATTTATTGAGAAATCTGATGTTGTTGAAGCAAAATTTAAACAAGAAGAGACAATGAAGAAGATAAAAGAAAAGAAAGATTCACGAATCGTCTTTGTTGATGTTGATGGAATTTTGGCAGATTGGCCCGGAAGATATATTGAGTTTGTTAATAAAAAATATGATACAAATTATAAAACACTTCCAGCTGTTGAAAAAAATTTAAAGCAGAGAGAAATGTATTCAATTAAATCAGATTATCGGTTATCTGGTGTTAAGAAAAATATGGCAGTAGTCAAAGGTGCAAAAGCTTTGTTACAAGAATTAAAACGTGCAGGATATTTTGTTATTCTTTTAACAGCACGTCCTTATAAGAAAATATTTAGAATTTATAGTGATACTTTGACTTGGCTTAAAGATAATGATTTATATTTTGATGCAATTCTTTGGGACGAGGAAAAAGAAAAATATATCATTCAAAATTTTGATACACAACAAGTCAAATTTTGTATTGATGACAATATAGGAAATGTTAATAGACTTTCTAATAAAGGATTTAAGACGTTCTTAGTAAATAATGTTTTAATGTTTAATGATCAAACTGAAATGGAAAAAGCCAATAAGGGTAAATTGAACAAAGATGTTATTGTAACTAATAATACAGTTGAACTTATTGAAGAACTTAAAAAGATGAAATTAATTTAATGGTTCATGCGATTATTCATCTCAATGGTGTTGATAAAACTGGAAAAGATTCTATTAAAACTGAAATTGTTAAACAAAGTAATGGAAGGATATTAGTTGTTGCTCGTTCATTTTTATCACAAATTGTATATAATAGAATTTATAATCGTTTTATTGATGAAAGTTTTTTTATTAAAAAAATGAAAAAGTTACAAAGAGATAAAGATTACCATTTTATATATTTAGAAGCAAATAAAAAAGATTTAGAAAAACGTTTTCAAAAACACAATGAAGATGATTTAAAAATTCAAGATATCAATTATCATATTAGTATTTTTGAAAACATTATTCGAGAATTGAAAGAACATAAAATTGAAATTAAAAAAATTAATACAAGTAATTATAATATCAAACATACAGTAGAGGGAATATTGAAATTACTCTGATTAATGAGATTGAAACTGATATTATAAATTGTTATTCTTGTAATTTATGTTCATTAGATGTCAATGATAATACAAAAGAAGAAAAGGGATATGGAAAGCTGTTATCCAAAATCAATCAAACAACAGATATAATGATTGTTGGTTTAAATCCATCAAAACAAAGATTTACAAATTTACGACATCCTTTTGGTGGAGGTGGAAATTTCAAGCAAGACAAAAATGCAAAATTTTTGGAGATCTTTAAACGTTTTAAAATCTTTGATAGATGTTATATTACTAACCTTGTAAAATGTTCAACAGATGATAATAAGGTAAGACTTAAAACTATTGAACAGTGTTTTCAACATTTCAAACGTGAAATAGAATTTTGTAAACCAAAATTAATTATTGCGGCTGGAAATCAAGTTTATAATTTTCTAGAACAAAATATGATTAAAAATTTAGAAAAAATTTATCATCCAAGTTATTGCTTTTCGTATCGAGGGATTACATTAGAAAATTATATTTTGCAAATTAAAAGTATACTTAAAAAGTATAGGTTATTAAGGGTAAAAATATGAAAAAAAGAATTTTTATTACAGGAGAAAGTGGAACAATTCCGACTGCAATACAATGGCAGGCTCGTTATTATGATCAAAATTTTGAAGTAATGAATTGTCAATTAGATGATAAACACAATTTAAAACCATTAAAAACACATCAGAGCTTTTCTATACGCGAACCTGAAATTAATTTTCTTGATAGAGATCTTCTATTTAAAGAAATCACACCAACATTTTGGAAAGAAGTTGATGTTATTATTCATTCAGGTGCCTTTGTTGGAACTGATTTTTGTCAACTTGATCCACAAGGTACAATTCAAACTAATATCGAGGGAACAAAGAACGTTGTTGATTTATGTAATAAATATGATATTGATTTAGTATATTTTTCAACAACAGCAATTTTTGATCCCAAAGACTATTCAATGAATCGTGTAATGACTGAACAAACAAAGATAGACCCACAAACACTCTATGGAATAACAAAATATGCTGGTGAACAAATTGTACAGAAATTATGTAAAACTAAAAAAATGATAATAAGACCTGTCTTTGGTTTTGGGGATTATCCTGATGATTTACATAGTGCATTGACAAAAATAATCTATGCTTTATATTATAATTATTATGTTGAACCAACAAAGATTGATATATTATTAGATAAACAAATTACAAAATCATATATTCGTGTAGAAAATATTGCTAAAATTGTTTTAGGACTTATTAAATATGATACTTGGTTTGAGACATTTAATGTTGGTGAATCTTATCATAATTCTCTTAATTGGTTTGAGCTTTTTAAAAAAATTAAATTTCAGTATTCTAAATTTATTGATGATGAAAAGTTTCTCAATTCAATTAGTGATGAAAATAAATCTATTAAATTTTTTCCGAATGAAGATTATTTACATTATCATAATATGTGTGATGTAAAATTACGAACAACTAAATTAAGTACAGATATGATTGATGATTATATTGATATCGATGAGGGAATTTTTAAAACTTGTAAAAGTGTAATTAATAATATTAACAAAAAACCGTATTGGATTTAATCTAAAATGCTTATATTATTTAATGAAATAAATAAAAAATTTGATAATAATAACTGTAATTTTGTTAAAATCAATAATCAAGATTTTAAAGAAATATTTGATTTTAATTATCAGACTGAAATTCAGGATGACATTCTTAATAAAAAAATCAATCCAGCATCTTTAGCTGACAAAATTGAAAGAGAAAAATTATTAGAGAAAGTCAAATCGGGTATAGATTATCTCTTATTTGATAAACATTCTAGACAATTTGTGATACAGATGGAATATGACGAAAGAGAAGATTTAGCTGGTTGTTTATCACTGATGCAGTTTATTATACGTGATAATGTTTTACATTTATTTGTATTTGTAAGAAGCCAACATTTTGATCGAAACTTTTTATATGATAATCAAACTTATATGCTATTAACAAAAACACTAAGAGATGACTTGAAAAAAAATAAAATAATAATAGAAAATGAAGAAATTCATGTTCATATTACATCATTGCATAAAGAGAAAAAAAGCAAAAAAAATAAAAAAAAGCCTTTGGAGTAACCACTATTTATGCTTATATTACTTATGTAGTTAGGGATAAAAAGGAGACAAATTGAAACATAAAACATACATACCTTTACACGGACATAGCACATATAGTCAAGGTGACGGTGTAACACGAATTCATGACATAATTAATAGAACAAAAGAAATTGGTGCTAATGCTGTTGCATTAACCGAACACGGTAATATGTCATCGTTTTATAAGTTTTACAAAGAATGTATTGCACATGATATCAAACCAATTATTGGATGCGAATTATATGTTAATGATTTATACTTCGATGATAATGAAAGATTTTTAAAAGCTAAACGAAAAAAAAGTAAAAGTGAATTAGAAGAAGAAAATGATAAAATTGATGCATCAAATAATCATCTTTTAGCTTATTCAAAGAATTATAAAGGTATTAAAAATTTGATTTATTTATCAAATATGGGTTTTGAAAACTTTTATAGGAAACCACTAGTCAGTACTGAAATGGTTTTTAATTTGTTAGACGATAATAACATTGTTACAACAGGTTGTCTTCAATCAAAATTCAATCATTTAATTGTTGATGGCAAAGAAATTGAAGCACTGCAATTAATTAAAAGATTTAAAGATAAATTTGGAAAAGATTTTTATCTTGAAATTATGTTGAATCAATTAAAAGAACAGAAAATTGTTAATGATTTCTATAAAAAAGTTTATCAGAAAACTGGAATCAAACCTGTTTTAGCTATTGATTATCATTATGCATATAAAGATGATTGGTTTATTCAATATCTTCTTTATGTAATTAAAGGAAGACGAACAGTAGAAAATTATCCAGAATCTGAATGGTTTTATACTGTTAGAGATCTCTATATTAAATCAGTAGACAAAATATACACATTAGCAGAAAAATATGGAATTGATAAAGAGTTCTTAGAAACATCAATTGAATCAACATTTGAAATTGCTGAAAAAATTAATATTGAATTACCATTATATCCTAATAATTTTCCAAGATTTAATGACGAAACATCAAAAAGTAAAAAGCAGTTTCTAGAAAAGTTAAAAATAAAATGGAAAGAAAAAGTTGATAATGGTTTAATTCCAAATGATAAAATTGATGAATATAGTAAACGTCTTAAATATGAAATGGATATTATTGTTGAAAAAGATTTTATTGATTACTTTTTAATTCTTGATGATTTATTGAACAATTTTGTTTACAAGGTTGGTGGTGCAACGGGTGCTGGAAGAGGATCAGCATCAGGTTCTCTAGTTTTATTTGTTTTAGATATTACCAAAATCGATCCAATTCGTCATAATTTGATTTTTGAAAGATTCTTGAATCCTGCCCGTGTTGATCCTGCGGATGTGGATTTAGACATCGATTCAGTTACACAGAAAAAAGTTGAAGATTATTTGAAAGAAAAATTTGGTAAAGAGAAAGTTTGTCATATTGCTAATTTTGGTAAATTCGGTGCAAAGACAACAATAAAAGATTTATGTAGAATTTTTGAATTAGATTTTGTATTATCAAATCGTCTTACTTCATATTTTAATGATGAAAAAACAATAGTAAAAATTGAGGGTGAGTTAAAAAAAGCTGAGACAATTGCAAAGAAAAAGAATGAATATGATTTACTTGATTTTATTGATAAAAATCGAGAACTATTTGTTAATATAGGAAATCGTTTTATTGGAATGGTTCGCCAAACTGGACGACATGCTTCTGGTATTTTAGTTAGTAATAAAAATTTGAATAGATCAGAAGTTCCTGTGCTTAAATTAAAAGGTGAAATTATCACAGGTGTTCAGGAGGGTGGTGATGAACGAGAAATAGCCGAATTGGGTTATTGTAAATTGGACATTTTAGGATTAAAAACAGCCTCTGTTATAAATGATACTATTAAAAAAATAGAAAAAAAGTATAAAATATATGACATTGAAGAAAAAATCTTGAAATCATCTTTAGATGATAACAAAGTTTATGATGAATTTAAACAGGGAAATTGTCGTGATATTTTTCAATTTGGTTCTGATAACATGATCAATTTAATTAAAATGGTACAACCTGAAAATATTGTTGACTTATCATCAATCAATGCACTATTCCGCCCTGCAGTTATTCAAGCGGGTGGTATTGGAACTTATTTAAAAAACAGAGAAAATCCACAAAAAGCAAAATTAAAATTAGATAAAGTCCATCCGGATCTTTGGGATATTGTTGGTGAATCATTTGGTGTACCAATTTTTCAAGAGCAAATTATGTTTATTTTACAGAAAATTGGTGGATTCTCATTAGCTGAAGCTGATAAAAATAGAAAGGTCCTTAAATTATTACATAAAGGAAATCAAGAAAAGAATGAAGATTTTTATAAGATGATGAATAAATTTAAAAGTCAAGCTATAAAAAATGGTGTCAGTGAAAAGAATGTTGTTTGGCTTTTGAAGATTCTTGGAAAATACTCTGAATATTCCTTCAATAAATCTCATTCATTAAGTTATGCTGTAAATGCGTATATTTCAATGTGGTTAAAAGTTTATTATTCAAAAGAATATTTCTCATCTTTATTCAATCATTCAACAAGTTCAGAATTAAGTTGGCACATTAAGCAGGCAAAACAACAGCAAATAAAAGTTAATCCGTTCAGATTTAAGAAAACCAGCAATAAATTTGAAGTTGATTATGATAGTGATGCAATTACTTTTGGATTAAATAAAGTAAAAGGTATGCAAACAAAAGACATTGAAATAATTAATCAATCTACTATTGATAATGTATATGAATTAGTACAATTAATCATTGATAACAAAATTTCAAAACGAACTATTGAACCATTATGTAGATTACAGTATTTCAGTGAATTGTTTGAAAACTCAAAATTGTTAGAATTGGTTCTTCTTGGTTCGAAAAAGAAAAAAGTGAAAGAATCAATCAAAGAAAAGGTTGATTCACTTTTAACAGAAAGTCAATCAATAGAAGATTGGACAAAGCAAGAGTTGTTTCAGTTTGAAAAAAAATATTTTGAATTTTATTTTGAAGACCACCCCTTTACAGTAAAATATGAAAAAATTAAAAATGAGTCACCATATTTACTTAATCAGATAAATAGTCCAAAACAATTACAAGATAAAGAAAAAGGTGCTTTTATTCTCTGTGGTGTTATTAGTGATATTATTCTCAAAAAGGCAAAAAAGACCGGACGAGAGTATTACAAATTAATTATTGAAGATGATGAAAAACAAATTTATGTTACAGTGTTTAATTCAAAAGACATTGTTGACATCAAAGATGGAGACTTTGTTGTATTTAAAACTTCTAAAAATAAATTTGGTTTTGTAAAATCAAAGGACTCAAATATACAGAAATATGTTTAAATTATATTATTAGAAAAGGGGAACAGATGACAAAAATAACAAAAAAAGATATTGAAAATTTTAGAAGTGCAATGGGAACATTACCATCCCAGTCACCGAAAAAAACTTATAAATATAAAAATGATATAACATCAATTTATGTTAAAATGACCGATTATCCAAAAAATCCCTATCAAATTATTGCTCGAGCTGTTTCAGCAACTTGGGGTGATAATGAATCGGGATCAACACAAAAATGGGAAAAGCTAACACCAGAAAATCGTTATAGATTAGCATTGTCACATTTAACAGGTAATACTTTACCACAAGCATCAGAAGGTATTCAATTTCAATTTGAAGTTAATGGTTTATCAAGACATGATTTTGATCAACATGCTAGAGCAAGAGTTGGTGCACATTTTATGTCTATTGGAACCCGAGATAATAATAAATTAGATGCTGATATTTTATTATATGATGATGTAACGGAACGAATGGATAAAGAACCAGAATATAAAGAAAAAGTTGAAGAGTGGATTAAAAAGACAAAAGATCTTTATGAAGATTCTATCAATTATTCTGAATCATCATGGCAGACAGGAAGAGCTTTTTTACCACAAAGTGTTAATCATTCATATATTTTTGGAATGAATTATTTAGCGTTAAAAGGTCAAATGGCTAGACGACTTATGGCATGTGAACAAGAAGGAATTGTTGCATTACACTGGTTAATTAGAGAACAGATTGCAGATATTTTTCCATTACTAGCAAATTTTTTACAACCCGTTTGTGATAAAGTAAAGCGCTGTGTGTATATGGAAGGTCCAGAAGGAATGACAAAATACTTTAGTAACTTATTTGATGGTTGTGGTCGTTGGGAAGTTAAAAAAGAAGAAAATCAAGTCTATCGTGAATTTAATAAAAGCTGTACAGACTATCAGCGTTTGAAAGAATTAAATATCCCTGTAAAAGAACCAAATGAATTTCAACATTTTGGATTTGACGATTATGATTCATTAAATGAAAAAGATAAGAAATTATTTGAAAGTAAGTAATGCCAGATTATAGTAAACTGTTCAGGGGAATATTAAACAACGTAGAACAGTGTTCTACATGTGCCAGATTAAGTGTTGGAGCGCTAATTATTCGTGAAGGGCGAATTATTTCAACAGGATGGAATGGAACTGCTAAAGGGCAAATTCATTGTAAGCAACAATTTCATGATGAACAAATTGATAAGCAAAAACATAAAGAGTTTAGTGATAGATATGAAATTCATGCCGAACAAAATGCAATAGGTTTTTCAGCCCAA
>NZCT01000008.1 GCA_002688355.1 archaeon
ATAATCTTAAACCCATCTAAACCCCATCTCTAAAAACATCACACAGATAACCTTTGAAAAAATAAACGATAACAACCCCCTAATAATCATCTGTTTGTTTAGTAAGGTTTAATATCAAGATTAATGCTTATTCACAAATCTTTCTCCATCAAAACATATTTCCTAATGACTTCAATTCCTGGATAAGGGAGTTTTGTAATTATATTGCCAATTTTTATTAAAGCATATATTTCTTTAGTAGCTCCCAGCTCTTGAGCCTTTTTATGTTGTTCATACAAAAGTGCGGCGCCAACTCTCTTACCCTGATATTCAGGCAATACTCCAATTGTTTTAAGGACAATAGTTTGTTTCTGCAAGGGATCAATAATGCTTGTGCAGAAACCTACGTCCCTTCCATCAGAGTTAGAAATAATCTGTATAAATGTTTGGTCTAACATTCTTTCATAATCTTCGTACAAATATAGATACTCTCCCTTGGATATCTCTATAAAAGAATTACTATCTCTGAATATCTCTTGGACCATCTCCTTAATTGATAATATGCCTTGAGTAAAATTATCTTTGTCTAGAGTCTTTATGTTATATCCTTCGTTTAAAATAAACTCATAATCAGTTTTTACAAATGGTAAAATTGTATTGAAATCTATCCTTTGAGCAGAACCATATTTCTCAATAACCTTGAAACCTTCATTTGAAAATTGTTTAATATAATAATTTTTTGTTAAAGGTTCTAATATAAACGAATCATTATCTTTTTGATCAACAACAAATCTATATGTACTCCAAATGGATACATTGATAGGCCCTCTAATTCTTACACATTTATTTTCATGCAAATAATCTATTGCCTTATTTATTAATAGTGAAGATATTTTATCATCATCAATGCATTCATAAAATCCAATAATCCCAATCAGAGAGTTATTATCCTTTTGTCTTTTATCTATAATAGCAGAGATATGGCCTACAACAATCCCTTCTTTATAAGCAATGAAATTTCTAATAGTTACAAAACCAAATGATGGATTTCTTTTGCTAATTGTTTTTTTTATTACAGCAATGTGATAATCCCTATAGGTATAGCCATCATAAATAGTTTTCATTAATGAAATAAAATCCTCTTGAAGATTATCTTCAAATTCATACTCTTTAATCTCATATTCATTCATGAATCTTTACCTCTCCAGTATATCCATTAATAGTAACAATCTGACCATCCTTAAGATTTCTAGTGGCATCTCTTATACCTATAACACAAGGCAAATTAAGTTCTCTAGAAATTATGGCTGCATGAGATAGCAATCCTCCATGTTCCACTATAAGCCCCTTGCACAATCCAAATAGAGGTGTCCAACCAGGATCAGTATGCTTAGTAACAATAATATCATATTCTTCATTATCTGGAATCTCAAAAGAATCTAAGATTTTTACCTTCCCCTTTATTATTCCTGGAGAACATCCCTCTCCCTTAAGATTCATTTGATTATTTTCAGAAGACTTTGAAGGCAAGGAGAGATAAGGGTCTCCTTCAGTAAAAAATACATCATCAATTTCCTTATCTTTAAAATCTAGATATTGTCTCTTTCTCAGTTTAACCACCTCCTTCAACTTTACAGTTACACTAGATCCTTCTATTTGTCTTATTATCTCCCCTACTTCTAAGTAAAATATGTCTCTTGCATTATCTAATATATCTTGATCCATAAATTTGTTTCCAATTGATATAAATAGTTTTCTAGCAAGGGCAAATGATTGAGCTCTTAGCAATCTTAATTCTTCTCTCTTCCTAGCATAATGTTTTATCTTTCTTGTGAGAAAATTTAGTTTAATAGATTCTTTTATAGACAAATTAAAATCCCTAAGCTGTACCTTAAAATCATTTGCAATATCAGTATTTGAATAATTAACGAGAAGTTTTATCATAAATTCAGGATTAGTATCTAGATCTTCAGATTCTAATTTTAATTCGTTAGCAAATCGCCCCCCATATTTTTCTAGATATTTGCTCATTCCTAATTTAAGGTTCTTATATTGAGGATTTATATGAATTTCTCTTAGACATGAGCTATATTCCTTATTTTTGCTAAGATTGTATAGATCTTTATGGTCTTTTAGATCATCAGATAATTCTTTCAATAGATCTACTTGTTCTGCACTAACTACGTTTTTAATATTTGAAACCAAACTCAAGAAATCTTCTTCCTTTAGTCTATTCTTTTTACAGAATTTTCTCAACGATCCAAAAAAAGTCATCAACAAAAAATCGTTTTCAACAGTAATGCTCCATTTTTTAAGTAATTGTTTTGTTGATTCGTAATATAAGTTAAGAAGCTCCTTAGAACTCATACTCTCTAAGTCGATTTTGTTGAAATCAGAATTATATGATTGGACGTGTGCTATAAAATCTTGTACTTCCCTATCAAAAAAAGGGTATCTTATCACTAATGTAGAATAATATTTAATTTTAAAATAGGTTGAAACATTTTCTTTGTAGTCATTATCAAACTGGTGTCTACTTTTAGCAGAAATCATATCCTCAAAGTTCTTCTTATTTCTTTCATAACCTGGATATAGAGTTATCATTTTATACCAGTTTAACATATTATAGTAGAATCTTCCATAAAAGAAACCAAGTAGATTTTCAAATACATCGTCATATTCTCTGATCTTTTTTTCACTTACTAAAGATCTTCTTGCCAAATCTGTAAATGTTTCCTTGTATGCATATCTGGCATATGATGCTGTTAATGGTAAGACAATTCCACTGAAGCTTTCGGCTATATTTGAATTATCCCAGATTCGCAAATCTTTAGTTAATTTAGAAGTTATAGGCCTGGTTTGTATTACGTAAATTTTTGAACCTTTTATGGTCCATTCAATATCCTGCGGACTAGAAAATATTCCTTCAATTTTATTTCCGAGTTTGATTAAAGATTTTATTTGCTCCTCAGTCAAGCTAGGCTTATTATTGATAACTTTTTTGCTTAGGATATTTTCCCTATTAATGAAATAACTATCACTATCCGATCCATCTACAACTGATGAAGATCCAAAGTTAGAGTTTATCATTGTTCCCTTTTTACCATTTTTGATTAAGGATGTGAACATTACTCCAGAAACATCTCCATCAATAAAATCCTGCACTATGACTGATAATCTTGGTTTTTCTTTTATATTTTTAGATTTTAAATAAAATAATACTCTTTCAGAATTTTCAGACTCTAAAACCTTGTTTAACTCTTCATCTATGTTTTGGTTATCTCTAACTCTAGTAGACTCAAACATTCCTGCAAAGCTATTCTCTGAACTATCTTCACCAATAGCTGAAGACCTTAATATAAAGTTACGATCCTTATCCTTAATACTATTAACTATTTTAGTAGATAGATCTTCAAATCTATTACCTTTAATCTGAGTATGAGGGATCACAAAAAAATCAGGAACGTCAAATTCTTTTTCTTTCAAAATCATTAGGTTATGAGCCTTACCACCAATTTCAGACTTAGAATAGGATATGTTATTATTTATTTTTCCCACCATTTTTTACCGTTTTCAAATTCACTAAGATTGTCCTTGATTAATTTTGCAAAACTCTCACCATCCACTCCCATTTTCTCTAATTTTTCTAAGTCGTGATTATAAGTTTCTTTTTCCAATTTCAGGAATTTTTCTATAGACTCTTTAACTTTTTCATTTCCATTATCTATCTCTTTTTTAAGATATTCTCTTATCCATTCTAAGTGAGGTTTTTCTTCGGGAATCAGTTTTTCCAATACATTTTTTATCTTATCGTTTTTTGTCCATTTAGCATGCATAGAAAAATGGAAAGGAACCCTCAACTCAAAAATATGGGTAAATACGAGTAAATCTAATGTATCTTTAATTTCACCAAGATGTGAAAAATATTCGTCTCCCTGAGAATCATGAATATTTTTTAAAGGAGCATTTAAATCTCCAATCAGTCTTTGCCACACCATAGCATGCCTCACCTCTTCTAAACAATGCCAGGTAAGTTGCTTGATTAAATAAGGATCATTAACAGACCTAGCTTTTCTGCCAAGATGTAGCCCTCCTGAAAGTTCAGAAGCCATATATCTATTTAACAAAAAAATCTCAAATTTACTTACCTCATTTTCCATATAGATATCTAAAAGATAATCTTTAAATACTTAATTGTCATTTAACTATTATTAAAAGAGGTTAAAGGATGACTTTATATGAGTTAACAGTTATTGTAATAGCAGTAATTGCATTGTTAATACTTAGAAAATTTGATAAGAAAATTCTAAGAAACTTTGTGATTGTATTTATAGGTATTCTTTTGCTTCAATATTTTACTCAAGCCTTATGGTTAACGGTAGGCCTTGCAAAATGGTCTTACCTTTATCAGGGAGTTAATTGGATAATTACCTTAGGCCGTACTACGATGGTAATTGTTTCAATGGCAATCATAGATTTCTTTTTTCCAAAGTTTTCAGAGAGAGCTAGATTTAGATTGTATTTTATCCCAATATTAATAACTGGATTAATTGGTGAAGCTATATCTTCAAGCCGTGGAACCATACAATATCATCCAAAGTTATTAGAATCCTTTTCCGGAATTACAATTTTTGGAAGTGTTCCAATAGAAGCAATATATTACATTCCAGTATTCATGTTACTCGCTATCTCGTTTGCTCGTTATTGGCAGATAATTTTAGACAATAATCAAAAGACTAAGAAGAATGATGTAAGGAAAAAAGGAGGATCAAAGTAGATGGGTGTTGGAGTATTACTATATGAACTTGGAATAATAATAACTACCATAGTTATATGGTTTTTTATGACTCGGAAAGGTTATAAAAATGTAACAAGAAAATTTATAATTTTATTTTTAGGTGTTCTTTTATTTGAGATAATTAGTGAACCTATGTGGTTAAACACAGGATTTGATTCTTGGGCTTACATCTATGGAGATGTAACTTGGGTTTTAACACTCGGATGGGTGAATGCATTCATGTTAGCAATTTTAGCAGTAGATTATTTTTATAGAGAGACATCAGAGAAAAAGAAATTTTTCTTATATCTGTTATTCATTAGTGCGCTAGTTATTCCAGTAGAGGCTATTATGATTTCTGCAGGTCTCAGAGGTTATGCAGAATTTTTACTTGAGACTATGAGAAGTGGCATTGTATTCCCTGTTCTTTACTTGCCAGTTGAATCTATCTATGCTGTACCAATATTTTGCTCATTAATACTCTCATTCTATAAATATGTAAATTATTTATTTGATAAAAAATGAACCAAGGATATCAGCCATCAATAGCGAATCAGGGATTTCAACCTGAACTACCAAAGAATAATAGGGGTTCTGGTTCATCCAGTCTAGTGGAAAAGCTCGTTAAGGGAGTCTTAATCATTGGAGGTATAATCTTCTTAATCCCTGTTGTTCTATTTGTTGTATGTCTTGTTATAGTTTATGGATCATCTATTTTTAATGCATTACCTCTTTTGGATTTTATGGGAACTGGTACAATCTTACTTACTGGAATTACACTAATGAACAATAAAAAGATCTCTAAAAAATATTTACCACTTTTATTGTTTGCAATGACATTTTCTATATTATTTTTAGCTGGCCAATATAATGTTCAATCATTTAATTGCCCATTACATACTAATTATCAACTTTTCATGCCAATAATACAATTATTTGCTTCTATGGTGGGCCTTGTAGGATTTTGTTTTAATGGAATTATCCCAATAAATAAAAAAGGTGAATAAAATGAATCAGAACAAGCCAAAATTAGTAAGAATTGTAGGAATAATAGAATTGCTTAGGCCTATTCTTGGCCTGGTCACTGGATTTCTTGGAGCAGGTTTTCTCTCAATTTTCATATTTCAGGGAGGCAATCTTAGAGGTATCTTTGGTTCTTCAATACTATTTACTATTTTAGCTATAGTCTCAGTGATTGTAAATGTTATAGCCTTCATAGGTGCTATTGCAGTCATTAGATACAAACCAATAGGAAGAAAGCTTATCATTTTTGTTGCTATCTCTATGATAATACTAAACATAGTACAGAATTCATTTTATTCATTCTCAACTGGAGGACTGGGAGGATTATTTGAGATCTTGTGGATAGCTCTTAGGTTTTTCCCAATTATCTATTACGGGGCCCTAATATATTATTTTATGACCTCGGAAGTAAAGAATGCCTTTCAACCAAATTGAACTTATTAAACAACAGAAACTATAAAAAACAGCTTCTCCTAATTGTTATATGTTAAAAAAATTGAGGTATCTTTATTCTTCTATAAGGAATCTTGGCAGTTATACTACTGCCATCAACGATAATTTCTTAGATTACTGTATAAGACATCACAAAGTAATTGGATGGTATAATGGTTTACCAGTTCATTCAGCTTTTTTAGCTCCAGGTTTTAGTAAACCTCTGGCAAATACCATGGCAAGGAGATTAATTAGTAATATGATACAGGAACCTTTGCCTGGAGTAGTTAATTTTGGGGTAACAGACATATGCAATGCTAAATGCGAACATTGTAGCTTTTATGGAAATACCATGCATAAGCCTGAGCTAGACATTGTTTCAAAAAATGAAATGAAAAAGATACTTAAGGATTGTCAAGATTTTGGAATATCTGTGATAAACTTTGTAGGAGGAGAACCATTACTTAACGATAATTTGCCTGATTTAATAAGTTCGCTAGATAAAAATAAGACAGTTTCTTCAGTATATACCAATGGATGGTTTCTTAAGGAAAAAGCTAAAGAATTAAAAGATGCTGGAATAATGATAGTTATTGTCAGTTTAGATTCTGTAGTTCCAAGTAAACATGATAAATTTAGAAGGCTTCCTGGTCTCTTTGAGAGGGCAATAGAAGGAATTAAGGAATGTCAGAAGTTAGGACTATTAACTGCGATCTCAACGACAGTTACGCAAGAAGATCTACAGAATAGAAATTTTGAAAAGATGATTCAACTATCTAAAAAATTAAAGGTTAATGAGTTAATTGTTTTTGATACAATGCCTATTGGCATGTATTCTCACAGAGTCGACTTATCAAATGATAAAATTGATTTTCAAAGATTATTTCAAATTGTTGATAAATATAATAAAGATGAATCTTTTCCAGGAATTTTCTGTTATGCCCATTTTAGAAGTCAGATGGCATTTGGATGTTCTGCAGGAAGAAATTATTTTTATATTACCCCCTATGGAGAAATGTGTCCATGTGATTTTACCGCTCAACCTATTGGAAATATATTGAAAGAGCCATTGCCAAACCTTTGGAGAAAACTATCTCAGGATAGAAAAAACGTATCTGGGAATTATATGAATGAATGTTGTAGCCAAGATACTCCAAAGATTAAAATTGAAAATTCTGAAAAATTAATTAATATTAAAACGGATAAGAAAAATATTAAATAAAAATATCTTCTCCTGTCTTTACTCTTTCTAAGAGGCAAGAGGGTACAAGGTTCCCATCATGATATATTGCGTCTGGACATCCATCACACAAACTCCATTTTCCATCAATTCTGTTTGGACCATCTATAATTAACACTACCTGATAGGTAAGTTTACTTGAAGGATTATTATTCTTTTCTATTAGATAATTATATAAGATCTTTGAAGCATTTTTATTATAAATTAATTTAAAGAGAGAAAAAGGGTCGATCTTGTTTCCTTTTATTGTGATATAATATTTACCTTTCTTATATCTGTATCTTTCCTGGAATTTTTTGTATAAATAAGAGTCTAGATAACCGATAATCTTATCTCCGTAAAATACAGGGACACTAAATATCCACGAAGGTTGATTTTTATTATGGAGCTTTCCTAAAAAAGCGCAAGGTTTACTTTTGAATTTATTAGATATGTAATTAGAAAGATTCTTTATATTTGGATTTTGCAAATTATTTTCTACAAATGTTTTCTCCTTATTAGTGAGTATGTCTTTATAAGGAGAGATTACAAGTAGATTAACGACATCTGAGTTTTCCTTACAGATTTTTATAGAGTCAGACAAATCTGAATAGTCGCTACCCGATACGGGGATTATGAATCCAAGGTTTACACCCCCTACCACTCTAAATGTATCACAAATCTTTTGTCTTAATTGATTAACGTCCTCTAGTTTCCCTATATCAGGCCTAATCTGATATTTGTCTATATGGACAACAAATTCTGTAACCCCTACTTTTTTAAGCTCCCTTAATTTTTCTTCATTCAACAAAATGCCATTAGTAAAGACCTTGGTCTTAATTCCATTTGAATGCGCATACTCAATAATTTCTTTAATTTTTGGATAAAGTAAGGGTTCCCCCCCAGCTATTGATAATGTTTGGATATTTCTTGATTCAATAAATGCGTCAATTTCAGATATTATTTTTTCAAAATTTCCATGTTCTCTTTTAGGATCTTTTTCAGCTAGACCCCTATAACATCCAGGACATTTTAACTGACAAAAAGTTGTGACTTCAACCCATCCATTAGGATTATCATTCTTTGTCCAAGGGAGCCTATACATTTGTTTAATATCTAAATTACTATCCATCTTTTCTTATGTTCTTTAAGAGGTTGCATTGTTTTTTAATTTTTTTATGACATTATTTTATTATATATTTCATCAGCTAACGGCTGAAGATCTTTCTTAAATTCGTTATGTCTAAATTGTTTTTGTACGTGAATTCTTGTTTGAATATTTCTTCTCAGCATATTCTTTAAACAAATTTTGTTTGAGACCTTAATACTTATGGGCAGTAACATCGAATCTCTGACTTCTCTTTCTAAATAAATTGCTCCAACCCTTGGAGAATTAGATTTCCCTTCTTTTTCTAATTCTCCCCCAGGAAACAGAAAGATTGTTTCACCATTTTCAAGCTTTTCCTTTAACAAATCAAGAGGTTTCTTACCATTCTTTTCAATATTTGAAACACATCCCCATATCCTTAAAAGATATTTATAATACCATTTCTTTAGATATTTTTCTGATGTAACAAAAACATAGGGCGTCAATTTAATAAATTCTTTGAGGGGCAAAGCAGCAAGAATTATGAAAGGATCTAGTTTTGATGGATGATTAGCTACAATAATATACTTTTTATTATTATTTAAATTACATTCTATGATACTTTCAATCTTAAAAATAAACCTAAGAGGCATAGCTAATAAAATATGAGTGACTATTAGTACGAGTATTCTTATTCCTCTTTTCATTTTATAATTTAGAAATTACCAATAATAAATGCATCGCTATATAATATAATGCAGCAAAAATTTGAAGGATCATTGATCCATTTTTATGTTTTTCAGATGCATAATATATGATTGAAAATATTGCAATATTCAGAGTTCCTAAACCTATTATAAATAACAAGACATTGTTGTTTATTTCGAAGAACATATGTGTAAACAGCCCAAAAACTATTAAACAAATAGCAGCATAGATCATAGAAGCTTTCCTTATTCCAATTTTAGAAGAATAAGTATCTTGAGCTTCATTTTCTTCTGCTTTTGTTTTCAATTTCCTAGCAAATTCTAAAAGACCTACATTAAAAAGAACAAAAACAAAGTGGATGCTTAAAATTGGATTACCAAATGAAAAATTTGGTTCTATAATTGAATATAAATAAAATTGCAAAAATAATAATTGTAGAAGATTCACTAAATTATATAGAAAAAATCTTTTCCTAATCCAGTTTTTAATAAAGAATTCTTTTCCAGCAATTAATGTATATCCAAATGCAAATAAAAGAAAAATTGTGGCTTTTGTTGAGACAATAACATTAATTGAGAATAGAATAATCAATCCAATTATGTTAAGAGTTAACAGTTCTTTTAATGATATTAACCCTCTTTGAACAGGTCTATTCATATGATACTTTGTATCAAAGTCGTAGTCTTTATGTTCATCTAGAACTCTAATATGGAACATAAATAACAGAGAGGTAATTAATGCTATGAAAATTCCCAAAATATGATTAGATAATACATCTCCAGGCCCTAATACTACTGCAGCAGAGCTCAATACAACAGATATTGTTGTAAATACCAGTATTGATATCTGAAATCTTTCTTTTTGATATATATTAAACCTTTTTAGTAAATTCATTTTCATCAAACAACAGGAAATTATTAATGTGATCTTTAATCCATTTATTTCCACGATCTTTTATATTTAATTTTTTCCTAATATCTTTCGTGTTTTCAATATTCCAATCCAAATAGCTATCTAGATCATATTCAAAATAACTTTCAGTTTTTCTATTGATAAGATTTTCTGAAGAAGTTTCATTATCAAAATGAATATCTTGAACAAAATTAAAATCTGAACCAAATCCAGTAGCATTCTTTACTCCATCAAGGTAGGATAAAACTGAAAAGTTTGAATTACTTGCTAAATTATAGATCCGTGATTTTTTACCTAATTTTCTTATTTCCAACAAAATGTCAATTAAATCTTCTATGGTTATTAGATTGAAAGTTATATCCGATCTTCCAACCAGCCTAATTTCCCTATCATCACCTTGCATTGAGATAGCTTCCCTTAGGACAGTTGCATAATAATAAATTGTTTGGTACTTTAGTTCTTTATACTTAGAATTATTTCTTGTTCCGATTATGGTTGGCCTAATAATAACAATCGGGATATTATGGCTATCAATAAATTCTTTAATAAATCTCTCAGCAAGATACTTTGATTTTTCATAGGGATTTCGAAAATTATCCCTGTCAGTTATCCAATCCTCATTAACAATTTGTTTTCCCTTCCCACAAACGTACCCCGTACTAAAATAAAAAATGTTTTTAATATTTTTAAATTCCTTGATTATATTAAATAGATTTACGGTTCCATCAAGGTTAACCTTAGATATTTCTTCTTTATCCTTAATAGACAAAGATATATTTGCTGCTAAGTGATAAATCTCATTAATATCTTTAATTGCTTGCATATCATCCTCAGATAAACCAATATTTTCATAGATAATATTTCCCTCTAGAAATTTAATTTTTTTACCCAATTTATCTGTCACTTTAATAATCTCGGATAAAGTTACTTTAGCTTTTCCTATATTTCTAACTAATAGATAAAATTTTCCTATATCTGTATCTTTTACTAATGATCTTAATAAATTTTTTCCCACAAACCCCGTTGATCCAGTTATTAAAACAGATTTCATATATGAATGTCGCAATGTATGATTATAAAGATTTTTATAATTGCTTTTTTATTCAAATAAATGGGTATAAATTATAGTATGTGTTGGGAAGATCCTGAAGTTTTAAATCGAGCTTTGGATATATCTAATAAAGACGATGTATTATCTATAGTTTCTGGAGGTGAGAACTTATTTGCGATACTTCTTAACAATCCTAGGAACCTTATAGGAATAGATATTAACAAAGAACAAATATATATTACTAAGTTAAAGATAGCAGCTATAAAAACGCTTAATTTTGAAGAATTTATTCAGTTTTTAGGGTTTAATACTTGTGAGAATAGATTAAGCTTATTAGATAAAATAAAAGTAAATTTAACTAAGGAAGAAATAGATTACTGGGAAGACAATAGAAGTTTTATAACAGATGGCATAATTCATTGCGGAAAATTTGAAAGATATCTAGAAAGATTTAGAAAATATTTTCTACCATTAATAATATCAAAAAAGGGGATAAATCAGTTCCTAAGACTAGGTTCTTTAGAAAATCAGGAAGAATACTATGAAAAATATTGGGATACTTGGAGATTTAGGTTAATTTTTAGATTATTTTTTTCCAAGAAAGGTATTAAAAAAGGAAGGGATGAAGAATATTTTAATTATTCAAAAAAAGAGAATATATCTAACCATTATTTTATGAAAACTAAGTATGCATTGACAAAAATTCCCATAAAAACTAACTATTTTATGCAATATATCCTTACTGGAAAAATTCTTGCTCCATTTAAATATCATCCCTATTTAGATAAAGATAATTTTCAATTATTAAAAAGATCTGTGAATAAAATAAAATTTATTAATAGAAGCGTTAATGAATATATAAAAGAACAAAGCGATAATAAATTTTCTAAATTTAATCTTTCAGATATTTTTGAGCTTAATTCACAAAATGAATATGAGGATCTAATGGAAGAAATTGCTAGATTATCTAAAGAAAATGGAAAGATTTGTTATTGGAATAATCTTGTTCCAAGATTTAAACATATAAAAAATAAAAATCTAATTATGGATAATTTCACATCAAATAATCTCCATAGCAAGGACAGAGTTCATTTTTATTCGAGATTTATCTTAGAGGATATTAATCTAACAAATTAACGGGATAACCTTTGGCACAATTTCTATTTTGAATGTATCTCCTTTTACAAGCAATTCGCCGTCCCCCATAAAATGTGATGATTTATTTATAGAAAAAGATAATCCCTTTGAAGATTTTTCCTTAACCCATTCAAGTTCTGAAAGTTTTCCACTCATACCTTTTGACATAGTGACTAAATTGTTGATTAATGATGGAGGATTTTTAACTATCTTTGTCTCAAAAATGCCATCATCATTTTTGGCTTCTGGAGCTAGGTTGAACCTTTTACCTATGAAGGGCTGATTTAAAATGTAAATCCCCAATAGTTTTTTTCCATCCTTAGAGGCAAGTTCTATCCCCTCATAACCAAGAATAAATTTCTTAAGAGTAATTAGTGGATAAATTAGATCTCCTAAAATCTTTTTTATAATCTTTCCTAAGGGGAAATAGGAAAATCTATTAGAATCTTTAACTATCTCTGTAGGAAGTCCTATTCCCCCGCCAGTTACTAGATAGCTATTATTAACTTTAATTAGATCAATAGTTTTTACTTCATTTTTATCTAACGTCTTAAGAGCATTTTCAACTTCTAAAGGGATATTCATATATCTTGCAAGATCATTAGCCCTTCCGCAAGGAATAATTCCTATAAAAATAGTTTTATTTTTATCAGGAAGTTTCATCACTGAATTTATGAATCTATTAATTGTTCCATCTCCTCCGCAAAGGACAAATCTTTCAATTCCCTCATTTATTTTCTTAGTTACTATTTCAATAAGATAATCTTTTTCATAGCTAACATAATATTTAATATTATTTTTATCGAAGTGTTTTTTTACTTTTTTGAACCTATATGCTTCAGGATTGAGAATTATGAATGATTTATCTTGCATAATAAAACAAGAAATATTGATTATTTAAATCTTTGATTAATTATAAATTTAGAGATTCCTCACTTCCATAACCTCCGTTAACAAATCCCTAGCACTAACCACTAATTTAAACCCATCTAAACCCCATCTCTAAAAACATCACACAGATAACCTTTGAAAAAATAAACGATAACATTTCAAAGCAACATCCCCTATAT
>NZCT01000009.1 GCA_002688355.1 archaeon
TTTAGAATCATTTTTATTTATCATTGGATGTCACCTCTTTCAAGTTGACATCCAATTCTTTTAATTATTTAAAGGTTTCAGCAGAGCCGAAAATACAATTATAATACATATTATTAATATATATTAGGATTTCTTATAGAATAAGGTCCTTTTGTAGAATCAGGAACTATTACTATTTTCTCCCAAGTAGGCCAGGAACAGAACGAGGTTTCTTATCCACAACAATTTCTTCTTCTGAAGGAATATAATTTCCAATTGGTTTAGTCTGTATTCCAGGAATTGAAAGATTATACAACAAAGAAACTTGTATTATCAAAGAAGAGATAAAACCTATAATGTGATGTCTATTTATATCATTATCAGAAACTGTGCTATTCTCAATTCTATTTTCAAGTAAAGATTTTTCCACCCCTAGTATATAGTAATTAAACTTATTAATACTTTCGAAATCATAAATCTATTTAAAATTAAACTTTATCTTCTTCACAAGATCTAGAATAAGTACTTTCTGGAACTTTCTTAAGCAATGTGATCTCATCAATTCTGTCTAAAGGAATAGCATCTATCTTATCTGCATTTCTCTTGTCTCCTTCAAAGAAATCCATAGTAACATGAGTAGAAAAATAAAACAAAGAATTTACATCTTCCCCACCAGCAACAATTTCTCCAGTTCCAATAACATAAATCATCTTAATTCCAATTCTTGATAATCCATATGCACCTTCAAGTTCTATTCTTTGAAAATCATTTAAATCAGAAGATTTTAAATATATTTTTCTAGCATCATTCCAACTTCCAATATCTTTTCTCTCAGAGGGTAAACTTTCTACATAATCTTCAATACTTCCCATACTTACAAAAATCAATCTAAGTATTTAAGAATTATTATAATAAAAAAGAAATTAAGCAGCAACAGCTTTAGCTACTTTACTACTAAAGTCAGTGCTTGTTAAAATACCAATACTTGTTTCTTGAGGTTTCACTTTAGATACCATAGCAACAGCATACTTTAAATTGTTAGCTTCAAAATTACTACACATTGTTTTATCTAACGTTCCATCAAGAACAACAGAATTAACATTTTTTAATTCCTTAACACTATTCACAACTTCTGTTATTGGAACTTTTCCAAGAATATTCAACTTATCATCTAACAAATAAGCTCCTTTTGTTCCAACTAAATCATCTAATAAATCTTTATATTTCTTATTTTCTAAAATAGTTGGTTTTTTTACTTGAACTCTACTTGGTGCATTGTACCTAGGTCTCGAAACAGGTGCTCTAGTAAATCTAGATTGAGGTCTTCTATCAAAAGTTCTTCTTTCAGGCATTCTATCTTGTTGAGCATCTGTTCTAGCAATATCCATTTTAATTTGTTCAATTGCTATTTTACTTCTTAATGCTTTATGAATCTCTTTCTTAGTTATTTCTTCAACTTCCTTACCATCAGGAGCCTTAACAACAAAATCAATCTCAACACCATAGTTAATTAAACCTTTAATAATTAAATCTCCACCTCTATCTCCATCAACAAACACTGTTAATTCTTTCTTACTTGATAAAGTCTTTATTGTTTCAGGAATATTAGTTCCATTTAATGCAATAACATTTTTTATTCCCTGTTTTAATAAATTTAAAACATCTGCTCTTCCTTCAACAACAATTAATTCATCACTTTCATCAATTATAGGTCCAGCAGCTAATCTTTCTTTACCATATTCTACAATATCCATCATCATTACACTGTCATTAACCAAATCCTTTAATTCTTGAGAATCCGGTAATACAGAATCTGTAAAATTCCTTAATAATTCTTTAGCTCTTTCAATTACAAAATCTCTCTTGCTAACTCTAACATCTTCAATTTTTTCAACTCTAACCTTAGAATTACAAGGGCCAATTCTTTGTATTGTTTCCAAAGCAGCTCCAATTATAGCTGTTTCTGCTTTATCTAAAGAACTAGGTATAATTATCATACCATTTGACTTTCCACCTTTAATATCTACATTAACCTCAATTCTGCCTATTCTTCCACTTCTTTGCAATTCTCTTAGTTCTAAATCAGTTCCCAATAAACCTTCAGTTTGGCCAAATACAGCACCAATAACATCTGGTTTATCAACTGCTCCCTCAATATCAATTTGTGTGTGAACGATATATTTAGCACTTACAGGGCTAATCTTTGCCATTTTTTCCTCCATAAATCTTAGAACAAAGCTAAAATAACAATATTTTTAACACAATTTAACGTATTTTATAGTATTATTATCCATCTTATTTTCTTTCTCTTATATATGAAAAATTTAAATGAAATGTAATTTTAAGCTCTGTTCTTCTTGATTTGTTATATTTTCCTTAATTTTTGATTATTAATATGTAGCCCGAAACACTAACCTCAGGATTTCATAGCTTGACATTGTCAAAAGCTCGAATGAGTATTCTCATGCCGGGCATGATGTATAATAATAATGAAAAGTTACCTATATAAACCTATCGCTGAAAAGTCTAAATTATCCTCTTACCTTCTTTATCTTCTATATGAATACAAAATCTACTTAAAATCAAAACATTTATATACTACATACACGTACATACACATATGGCAACTAAGACAATATCCATTACAGAAGAAGCATATGAAAGCCTAGCTTCAAGAAAGAATGGAAAAGAAAGTTTTTCAGATATTATAAACAAAATAACAGGGAAAGTAAAACTAGATGAATTTTATGGTATTCTAACTAAAAAAACAGCTGATGAAATTGAAGATAATATTAAAAGAACAAGAGAAATCAATAAAAAATTACGCATTAAAAAAATAGAAAGTTTAAAGATACAGTTGAAAATCTAAAATGGTATGTTTAGAAACTTCCTTTCTAATAGATCTATTAAGAGGAAACAAAGATGTGAAAAAAATAAAAGAGGATCTTAATAAAAGAGACGATATAATAACAATTGCATCTCCAGTTATAGTAGAACTAGTAAGTGGAGCTAGCTTAAGTCATGCAAGTGAGAAAGAAAAGGAAAAAATCCATAAATTATTAAATTCTTTAGTTACACTTAAACTAGACAAAAAAAGTGCGTTTCTTTCAGGAGAAATTGAAGCAGATTTAATAAAAAAAGGATCTATAATTGGTATAGAAGATATCATGATTGCAGCAATAGCAAAGCAAAATAATCAAAATCTTCTAACAAGAAATGTTAAACATTTTTCAAGAATCAAAGATTTAAAAATAGAAACATATTAAATTATCCTCTTACCTTCTTTATCTTCTATATGAATACAATCGACAGGGCAACATTCAGCAGCTTCTTTGTTAACCTCAACATCTTTCTCTTCTATTTCTAGTTCTTGCCACTCATTATCTAAATTCTTACCACCTTTAATATCAGATTTTAAACCATCTTCTGTCATTTCCCAGAAATCAGGAGCTACAGCTGGACAAGCAGCACAACCTATACAAGTTGGTCTATCATGCAATAATTTATATTTCTTTTCCTCTGTCATTTTATTTTTTTAGAAAAAACTATTATTAAGTCTTTCCATTCCTTTCCAAAGCTTTCTTAACTAACCCATAAAATAATGGTGCTGGTTTCATTAAAGATGATTTTAATTCAGGATGTCCTTGACAACCAACAAAATAATCATGATCTTTCAGTTCTATAAATTCAACTAAAGTTTTATCTGGAGACATTCCAGAGAATATCAAACCTTTTTCTTGTAATATTGAATGAAATTTAGGATTTACCTCATATCTATGTCTATGTCTTTCACTAACATTATCTAATTTGTAAATTCCTTCCATTAAACTTTCTTTTTTCAAAATAGCAGGATAAGAACCTAATCTCATAGTAGCTCCCTTTCCTTGAACATTACGTTGTCCAGGCATTAAGTCTATAACAGGATTGTTAGTATTTTCATCTATTTCTGTTGAATTTGCATCTCCTAAACCACATAAATTTCTAGCATATTCAATAATAGAAAGTTGCATACCATAACAAATTCCTAAAAGAGGAATATTATTCTCTCTACAATATTTAATAACATTAATTTTTCCATCAATACCTCTCTTACCAAATCCACCAGGGATAATAACAGCACCATAATCTTTTATCATACTTACGTCTTTTAACCCATCTGAATCAATAAAATCTACTCCTACGCTACAATTCAAATGAGCACCACAATGATTCAAAGCTTCTACAATACTTGCATAAGAATCTTTTAATTTTGTATATTTTCCACAAATGGCAATTTTAACTTTACATTCTTGTTTTTCTAAATTCTCAGTTAAATTAACCCATTTATCATATTCAGAATTTAAATTTACATTAATATTCAATTTACTACTTATAATATTGCATAAATTTTCTTCATTAAATCTAATAGGAATCTTATAAACACTATTAACATCTAATCCAGTTATAACAGCTCCTTTATCCACATCACAATAAACAGAAATCTTCTCTTTAATTTTATTATCTAAAACCTCAGAACATCTTCCAATTATCACATCTGGAAAGATTCCTTTTTCTCTTAAGAGATTTATACTTTGTTGAGTAGGTTTACTTTTCTGTTCATCTGTTCCAAATGGTTTAGGCACATATGTTAAATGAATATAGATTATATTCTCTTCTCCAACTCTCTTTTTCAACTGTCTAGCAGCTTCAACAAACAATTCGTTTTCTATATCTCCAATAGTCCCCCCAATTTCAATCAACGTAACATTCGCATTTTCTTTTTCAGCTATCTCAACCCATTTATCTTGTATTAAATCAGTAACATCAGGAATTAATTGAACATTTTTCCCAAGAAAATCTCCTTTTCTCTCTTTCTCTATAATATCTCTATAAATCTTTCCCATGGTTAAACTCCAGTCAGATTTACAATCTACATTCAAAAACCTTTCATAATGGCCAAAGTCCATATCTACTTCTCCTCCATCATCTAACACAAAAACTTCTCCGTGTTCAATAGGATTCATAGTCCCAGGATCTACATTTAGATATCCATCACATTTTATAGGTATAACTTTATATTGCTGTAACAGTAGTCCAATACTCGCAGCAGCTATGCCTTTTCCTAATCCAGAAAGAACTCCTCCTGTAACCACTATAAATTTTTTATGCATGTATAAAAAAGATTCTTGAAACGTATATAAATATTATTAAGATAGAAATATTATTTTAGATATTCTTTTTGCATTAGTAACGCGTCCTCTTCAATATTAGGGCTCTCAGAGACCACAACACCTTTTATTTTAAAATCTTTCCAAGTTTTAATTAAATCCTTATAATTCATATCTGAATCTTTCAAAATTAAATGTTTTTTCTCCCCTTTTTCACTATAATCAATTCCTGTAAGGTGAATGTGCATATTATTTAACCCTTTTTTTCCTAAAGTCTTTTCTACGTCTTGTAAAATAGAATTAAATTCTTCTGTTGTGTTGTACTTTCCATTAGTATAAGCATGCATATGTGAAAAATCAATACAAGGCATTACTTGTTCTACTTCTTGACTTAACTGTAAAACTTCTTTTAGATTTCCAAATTGTGTTGGCTTTCCCTGCGTTTCCGGTCTAATCCAAATTTTATTATCATATTCTTGAACTTCTTTAACAATTTTCTTTATTCCTTCTTTTATTTTTCCATATACTACTTTAGGATCTTGTTTTTGATAATATCCAGGATGAAAACAAACACTATAACCTCCACATAAACTTAATATTTTTGCAGAACTTGTAATATATGAAATACTAGCGTGAAACTTTTTAACATCTTCAGAATTTAAATTAATATAAAATGGTGCATGACATGTTAAAATAACATCATTTTCTTTAGCAGCCTTCTTAACTTCAGGAGCTTTTTCTTTTTTTATATTTACACTTCTAACAAACTCTAACTCAAAATTTTCTAGTCCCATTTCTCGAACATCTTTTATTCCTTGTACTGTATCACCATTAGTACTTCTAGGAATTCCAGCTGTTCCAAATCTTAATTTATTCATTTCCATTTTTCATACAAATATATAATTCATTATCAAGTCCTCTTTTAATATATATTTTTCTTGAATCTCCATCAAAATATTCTTCCTCATCTCCGATGTTTTCTAATCTTTCATCAAATTTATTATATTATTTCTCTATTAATTTTTCTTATTTTAATTTCAGGTTGTCCTGATCTTCTTGATGTTTCTGATACAAGAGATTCTAAATGTTCTTTAAGAGTTTGTGGCATTAATAAAACTGTTATTCTGTTCATTTTTTAAGCAAATATTTCATAACCTTTTTCCTCTATCTCATGAACTAAATTATCATCTCCTTCTTTAACAATCTTACCATCTTTCAAAACATAAACTCTATCTGGTTTTAAATAAGATAAAAATCTATTATAATGTGTAATTAATAACATTCCCATTTTAGACTCTTCTTTAATTTTATTTAATCCATCAGCAATAACTTTCATAGAATCTATATCAGTTCCGCTGTCCGTCTCATCAAGTATAGCAATCTTAGGATTTAAAATACTTAATTGTAATATTTCTGTTTTCTTTTTCTCCCCTCCAGAAAAACCTTCATTCAATGGTCTTTTAACAAAATCTTCACTTATCTTTAATAAAACCATTTTCTCTTTTAACATATTATAAAAATCCATAACATTAACTTTTACATCGTTAATTGAATTATAAGCAGATCTTAAAAAATTACTTACACTTAATCCAGGAATCTCAAAAGGATGTTGAAATGATAAAAATAATCCTTTCTTAGCTCTTTCTTCAGTTTTTAACTCTGAGATATCTTCATCATTATAAATTATTGAACCTTTAGTAATTTTATACAAAGGATGTCCCATTAAAACCATACCTATAGTACTTTTTCCCGCTCCATTTTGTCCCATTAGCACAACAGTTTCATCTCCATTAACAACTAAGTTAACACCTTTTAATATTTCTTTTCCCTCAACTTCAACATACAAATCTTTAATTTCTAGTTTATTCATTCTTAACTCCACAAATAGCTTTTTTTACCGTTGATAGGGGCAACAAAGCACACTTAATTCTCATACTATTCAACTTAATTCCTAATAATTTAAAAATATCTTCAGTTTTCATTTTCATAATTTCTTTTTTATTTTTACCTTTTAATTCCTCAGATAAAATAGATGCACTCGCAGTACTAATAGCACATCCTTTTGGTAAAACTTTTACTTCTCTTACTTTATCTTGATCAAAATTTAAACTAACAGTCATTTCATCACCACAAATAGGGTTCAAATCATGAAACTCTAAATCAGCATTTTCTATTTTTCCTAAATTTCTCACATTTTTATAATGATCTAGAATATTCTCTCTATAAATTCCCTCCCCAACATAATCCCTATCTACTTTTAATTCTTGTTTCATTTTCTAAAAATCTTAATTGCTCTCTCCAAACTTAATAACAATTTATCTACATCATCTTTTGTGTTATACAAATAAAATGAAATTCTAACAGAACCTAAAACATTAAACATCTTATGTAAAGGCATTGCACAATGATGACTAGCTCTAACACAAATATTTTCCTCATCTAAAATAGTCGCAATATCATGTCCATGAATTCCTTTAATATTAAAAGAGATTAATCCTGATCTTAAATTTTCATTAGGTCCATAAATTTCTATATCTTTAATTTCTCTTAATTTATTATAAGCATACTTAATTAATTCTTTCTCATGATTCTCTATATTATCAATACCAATTTTTTCTAAATATTCAATTGCTTTACCTAATCCAATACCACCAACAATATTAGGAGTACCAGCTTCAAACTTCCAAGGTAACTCATTAAATCTAGTTTCACTATACGTTACTTCTCTAACCATATCTCCGCCATAAATAAATGGTTTCATCCTATTTAACAATTCTTTCTTCCCATATAAAACTCCAATTCCAGTTGGTCCTAACATCTTGTGACCAGAAAAAGCTAAAAAATCGCAATTTAATTTCTTAACATCAACTTTCATATGAGGCACACTTTGAGCAGCATCTAAAATCAATAAGGAATTATTATCATGAACAATTTTCTCAATTTCTTCAATAGGACTAATAGTTCCTAAAACATTAGAAACATGAGCAATAGAAACTATTTTTACTTTCTCATTTAATTTATTCTTTAAATCATCTAAATCAAGTAAGCCATCTTCAGTTATCTCAATATATTTTAACTTTAAATTTTTTTGTTTACAAATCTGTTGCCAAGGAACTAAGTTAGAATGATGTTCCATTTTGCTTATTAATATCTCATCTCCTTCTTGTAAATCTAAAGATAAAGAATATGCTAATAAATTTAAACTTTCAGTAGTTCCTTTTGTAAATATAATTTCATTTTCTTTAGCATTAATAAATCTACCAACAACATCATGAGCTTTTTCATATTCTAAAGTTGATTCTTCAGATAATTTATAAATTCCTCTATGAATATTAGCATTATACTCTTCATAATATTTTTTGATTTCATTAATTACTTGTTTAGGTTTTTGTGTTGTAGCTCCATTATCTAAATAAATAATATCCTTAGAATTAATCTTTCTATTAAAAATAGGAAAATCTTTCTTAATCTCTTCCACATTTAAACTTTCAAATTCTTGTTTCATTTTTTTAAAAACTTCTCAAAATCTTTTGCAAATTTCTGTTTAATAAAATCAGATTTAATTTCCCTTAGTAACGGATAAAAAAAACCATCAACAATTAACTTTTTACCTTCTTCTTCGTTTACACCACGAGATTGTAGGTAAAATAATTTCTCTTTGTCAACATTACTTATAGAGGCACCATGACTACATTTAACATCATCATTATTAATTTCTAATTCAGGAATAGAATCTGCTTCAGCTTCATCATTTAAAATTAAAATATCTTCTTTTTGATAACCATCTGTACCTATCGCGTCTTCTGAAACATGAACTAAACCTCGATAAACAGATTTACTCTTATCTTTCACAATCCCTTTAGTAAACATATTACTTTTAGTATTCTTACCAACGTGAAAACTTCTAGCATAAATATCAAATTGCTTCTCTTTATCTCCAAAAAACATTCCAACATTATTACTTCTAGAATTATTTCCTTCTAAAAAAGAGCTTACTTCAGTTTTATTAAATCCACTTCCTAGTAAACCACTAAAAAAATTAATATTTCCATTCTCCTTAACTTTACTTCTTACAATATTAAAATTATGACCATTAGTAGAATTATTCATACTACAATAATTAACCTCAGAATTCTTACCAACAATAATCTCAGTTACAGAACTATTATACTCATTAACTTTACTTTTCAAATCCTCAATAAATGTTAGTTCTGAATCATCCTCAACAACAATTAAATTATAACTAAACTTATTTGAACTTACTATATTTTCAAATATTGGTAACTGAATTTTAAAACCTTTCTTAACATAAATAAAAACACCAGATGAAAATAAAGCTCTGTGTAGCTCTATAAAATATTTATCTTTTTCTTCTTCATTAAAAGTTGAAAACATATTTTCTTTTATTAGTTCAGAATACTCTAAAACTGCTTTATTAATATCCATTACAACTATATTATCATTATTTCTTTCTATAATCTTACTTCCTAAATCAAAAGAATTTATCCTCTCTAAATCAAAATTAAACTTCAATAAAATATTCAAACCATGTTTAATATGCTCAACTTTATCTAAAGATTTAAATTTACTAAAAGAGTCTAATCTATTATCTAACAACCACTTAGGTTCTTTATTTCTTTCACTAATTTTCTTAATAAAATTTTCATTTAACATTTTAGCCTATAGATCCTTCTAATTCTAGCTCTATTAACCTATTAAATTCAACCGCGTATTCTATTGGTAAGGCCTTAGTAATTGGCTCGAAAAATCCAGCAACTATTAATTTAATTGCATCTTCTTCCTTAATTCCTCTACTTTGAAGGTAAAATAATTGATCTCCACTTATCTTTCCAACAGTAGCTTCATGTGCAACATCAACTTTACTTTCCTTAACATCCATATATGGGACAGTATTACTTTTACTCTTAGAATCTAACATCAAAGCATCACACTGAACACTAGATTTAGAATTTACTGCTCCTTTTTTAATACTCAATAATCCTCTGTATGTTGTAACTCCACCATCTTTACTTATACTCTTAGATTTAATTACAGAAGAAGTACCTTTAGCTAAATGATAAACCTTACAACCAGTATCTTGATTCTGAGATTCTCCCGCGTAAGCAATACCTAAAAAATCTGATCTTGCATTTTCTCCTCGTAAAATTGAACATGGATACAATAGCGTTGCCTTGCTTCCATTATTAGCATTAACCCATTCAACAATTCCATCTTTATCTACAATTGCTCTTTTTGTATTCAAATTATAAGTATTTTTACTCCAATTCTCAACAGAACTATATCTTATTCTTGCACCTTCCTTAACAAACAACTCAACACAACCAGCATGTAAAGCATTATTTCCTTCAACAAATCTAGGTGAAGAACAACCTTCAACATAACTTACCTCACTTCCTTCATCAGCAATAATTAAAGTATGTTCAAATTGTCCACCTCTAATAGCATTCATTCTAAAATAAGCTTGCAAAGGCATTTCAACCTTCACGTTTTTAGGAACATAAATAAAAGTTCCACCAGACCAAACAGCACCATGTAAAGCTGAAAATTTATGTAATGATGGAGAAACATTCTGTGTCATAAAATATTCCTTAACTAATTCAGGATATTCTTGAACAGCAACATCCATATCAACAAATATAACACCTTTATCTTCCCATTCTTTTTTTAAATTATGATATACCACATCAGAATCAAACTGTCCACCAGTTCCAGCTAAAGCATTTCTCTCAGCTTCCGGAATTCCTAATTTCTCAAATGTTTTTTTAATTTCATCAGGAACATCATCCCAAGTCTTAGCATTCTTATTAGCATCAGGTTTAACAAAATATTTTATCTTATCTAAATTTAGCTCTTTTAAAGAAGGCCCAAAACCAGGCATTTTTAATTTTTTAAATATTTCATAAGATTGTAAACGTTTTTGTAACATCCATTCAGGTTCGTTCTTATCTTCACTAATTAATTTTATAACATCTTCATTTAAACCTTCACCACTTTCCTTAATAGATTTCACACTATCTTGATGATCCAAATATTCTCTTCTCTCATCTACTTGAAATTTTTGTTCCATCTTTAATTATAATTTCTTAATTTTCTCAATAATACCAACAACTTCTCCTTGAGAACTTTTAATTGGCATAGTTTTAATCTCAAAATTAGAATTTTTATTAATCAACGAAGATTTATTTTCCTTACCATCTTCCAATGTAATTAACGCAGGGCATTCATCACAGATTTCGTCAGAATTATTAAAAACTTTATGACATGTTTTATTTTCAATATTTTTAGCATTACTTGTCCAAATAATATTCATATTCTTATCTAAAATATTAACATCTTCATCTAAAGAACCAATTAAATTTTTAACTTGTACACTTATTTCGTCGTTACTCTCAAATAAACTAATCAAAGGACTTTTACTTTCAAACCAAACTTTAGTTCTTCCAAATTCTTTATAATCAATTAGCCCTTTACTTCTTAAAATTTCTAAATACTTAACTAAAGTATGTCTTTCAATATTTAACTTACTAGCTAATTCTATTGTAGATATTTCCTCAGAATTCCTAATCTCTTCAATAATCAAACTATTAACATTATTTTTCATAACAAAACAAAAACAAAAATTTATATAAAGGTTACCATTAAAGGTTACCACTACGCTTTTATATATTAAACATTAAAATTTAATCTAAAAATGGAAAAATGTTCTTGGATAGACGAAAAAAATCCTCTTTACGTAAAGTATCATGACAAAGAATGGGGACTTCCTTTACATGATGATACTAAACTATTTGAACTTTTAATTCTAGAAGGAGCTCAAGCAGGCTTATCTTGGAGTACAATACTAAATAAAAGAGAAAACTACAGAAAAGCATTTGATTCTTTTAATTATGAAAAAATTGCTTTATATGATAGCAAAAAAATAAACTCCTTACTACAAGATGCAGGAATAGTAAGAAACAAATTAAAAATAAACTCAACAATACAAAACGCAAAAGCTTTTATAAAAATAAGAAAAGAATTTACTTCATTTGATAAATATATTTGGTCTTTTGTAAATAATAAACCTATTAAAAATAATTTTAAATCTTTAAAAGATATACCAGCCAAAACACCTCTCTCAGATAAAATTTCTATTGATCTAAAAAAAAGAGGAATGAACTTCGTAGGTTCAACTATCATCTATGCATATATGCAAGCTACTGGTTTAGTTAATGATCATCAAATAAATTGCTTTAGATATGAAGAAGTATAGAATTATATTTCTACAATAGCTACTTTCAAATTATCTTCTTTATTAGTTTCTATTGCTCTTTGCTCTGAATCTATATTTGCGCTTATTTCATAAGTTCCCTTAGGAATATCTTCATAAACATAAGTTAAGGTTTTAGATTCTCCGACAGGTAATTTTAGTTTTTCTTTTTTACTTTCTACTAAATTCTCATTATTCCCAGTTACACTAACAACATTATTAATTTCTTCATAAAATAATCCGTTACCTACATTCTTAACTGAAACATCAACAACTAAATTATTATTTTTATATTCTGCATTAACATTTTCAGTTACAAGGTTAGGTGAAGCAAAGTTATTTACAACAGGAGATTGTACTTGATGAGGAAGTTCATTAATTCTACCTAAAATATAATCAACAATCATTACAATATCATTTACAGCTATTTGTTCATCAAGAGTAACATCAGCAGCTATTAATTGACGTTCATCTGTCAAAGTTCTCCTTTCAATTATATGATTAACAATTTTTATAACATCTAAAACACTTACTCTTTCATCTCCATCAACATCACCATAAATTACATCTAGTTCTTCTTCTTGCAACAACCAATTAACACTATTTAAAACTAAATTCTCTCTTGAGTCTTCATTAACCGAATTAATATCAAAAGAAAAATATACCATAGATTCTCCAGTTTCAGTATCATTATATACAACAATAGCACTTCCACCATCTTCCCATTCAGCAACACTAAAACCATTTAAAACATTTACAGAATCAGGATAAGTTACAAATTCATAACCAATATCCATTACATTAATATTATTTAATATTTCATGACTATTTAAATTTAAAGAAGTACCATTTAATAATTTTATGTCTTTATTAAATTCAGAATGTAATATTTCTTTCAAATCTTCATTTTCATTATTATCAAATAAAATATCAGCACCTTCAAATAATATTAAACCACTATAATTTTTTAATAAATCCAAATCACTTTCATTAATTACACCACTCCAATAATTTCCAGCACCCCATATAATTAAATCAAAACTATCTAGATAATTTAAACTTGGTACACCATTCTCACTTTCTTTCCACTCTTCCATACAAAAACCATCTTTCTCTAAAATAGAAACAAATTCATTTTCAGTGTTATTCCCAATAATCTCTCCAGAATCATCATCCACAACAACTAAAATATCTTCTTTAGAACAAACATAAAATTCCTCTGTAAGAATATTATTATCAAAATCAAAATCATCAGTTCTATCTTCTAATTCAGCAATTATCTCTAAAACATGGAAACCATTTGTAATTGAAAATTCTCTATCTAATTCAACATTAGAATTCTCAAGTAAGTTAAAACCAACAGAATATTCTAACTCATCATCTAAATAATATTCTAATACACCACTAACAATACTACCCCCAATATTACTTAAATTAACTTTAGTAGATAAAGTATTTCCATTAGTAGAGTATTCAAAATCTTTAATTAAAATATCAGCTTTAGAACTTGCAACATTAACATTAATGGTTTCTCTGTTATTAATGTAGTTTATTTCATTTAAATTAAAATTAGGATTTATGACAAATGTAATCTCATGTTCTCCATATTCTAATAAAATATTTTCTCCATCAAAATTATCATATTCAACACCATCTATAAAAACATCTAAAGTTCCTTGAAAATTAGTATCTATAATAAACTCATTAACACCTTCTATCAAATAACCATATTCAATATTATTTATCACCAAATCTTCTCCTTCATCAAACAACCATAACAAAACATTATCTAAAAATAACTCATAATTCAAAACAGATTCAATATTAAATGGCATATACAATACTTTATTTTCATCATTATGAACAACTAATAAACTTCCATTTTCATAATTTACTAAACTACTTGCATCCAAAGGTTCAATTAAATCAGGGTAAATAAATCTTCCATATTCCAATATTAGATTATTCATATTTTTGAAAATAGGATGATCTTCAACATCTAAGGTAATATCTTCATCCAAAATAACATCACTTAAAAATTTACTATGTGCAACTTCACTCATAAATAAATCATTATCATGAACTAAACCGAGATCTTCTCCTTCTAAAATTAAGTTTCCAGTATAATTCAATAATAAAGAACTAATCTCTTCATCTAATCCATATTTATTCTCTCTATAATAAGTATAATTAAAATTATTTAAATAATCTAAATGAGGATAACCATATTTTTCAATATTCCAGTTAACAGTACATTCATTGTCCAATGAAACATCACTATTTTCTTGCTCCATAAATAATATTCTATCTTCAGCACAATAATCAGTTATAAAAAAATTATGCCCTCCTCCAGAACAACCATTAGAATTACATAGTCTAAAACTAATTTCATATTCTCCAATTTCATCTACATTAGTAAAAACAAAAACAACATTATAAAGATCATCTTCTAATTCAATTTTATTAAATTCAGTAATATTAAAACCAACACCACTAGGAGAAACAAATCCAAAATTAATATCAAACTCTTCATAATCTTGAATAATCATATCAATAATATAAGGATCATATTTTCCCCCATTACTTTCACTATAATTTATTATATTAGGTGTACCTAAATTAATAACACTAAAATTAAACTCGTCCATAACATTATTACTAGCACCATCAACAACAACTATTCTCAAAATTTTATCTCCTAAACTATTTGCATTCCAAGTAAAGTCAAATTGATCAACAGATTCTCCATCAAAAACTTTAGATTTATCCTCAGAATACAATAAAGAATCATTATCCCAAATCTGCATATCAACAGTTAAATCTACTTGATTAAGATTATCATTTCTCAAGTAAACTGCAATATTTAAATCATTACCTAACTCAATTTCCTCATTATACAAAATATCTTCAATACTCCAATCCACTTCAAAAGATTCTATAACATCAAAGAATTTATTAAATTCTATTTCTTCTCTTAAAATATCTTCAATAATAATATTTAATTTATATGTTCCCAATAAAGTAGTATTTGAAAATCTCATAATAAAAGTTCTATTATCAATCTTCTCTAATTCAACATCAAAAACTTCATTAGCAGGATCAACAACATTAATATTCAAATTTAAAATATCAATACTACTATTAACATTTATTAAAACATCCTCATTTTGTTCAGAAACTTCATCATAATATATTCTATGTCTTAATATCTGATTCAAATCAATTGGTAATAAATTTTTAACATCAACTAAGCCAGAACCATATTTAATATCTTTTCCAGGGCTTCCTAATCTTAATGCAGTACTTTCTAATAAATACTTAACATCGCTATGTGTTAAATTCTCATTCCAATCTAACAATAAAGCTGCAACACCAGAAACATGAGGAGTAGCCATTGAAGTTCCACTATTACTTACATATCCACCATTACTATCAGAACTTAAGATATCAACACCAGGTGCAACAACATCTGGTTTAATATAACTTCCATAATCTTGACCACTTGAAAAAGAAGCCCATTGATCAAAATCATCTACAGCACCAACAGTTATTACCTCTTCAGTATTTCCAGGATTTCCAACACCTAAATAACCATTACAACTTGGTATCCCTAAACTTCCACAATTCCCACTAGCTACAACTACAACAGATTTTTCTATAGCATCTCTTAAAGCTTGATTTAATGGGCCATCACTATTAACATTAGCACCTAAACTTAAACTTAAAACATCAGCACCATCTTTCGTACTTTCATTTCCATCAGGATTTAAAGCCCAATTAATTCCCTCAATAACACTAATAGTACTTCCAGAACCACCATCACCTAAGACTTTTGCATTAATTAACAAAGCATTTGGAGCAACACCATTTAAAGTCTCTTCATCAATTTTCTTACCAGCAGCAATACCAGCAACATGTGTACCATGTCCTTGTCTATCTTCAACATTAGAACTACTATTTGTAAAATCTTTGCTCAAAA
>NZCT01000010.1 GCA_002688355.1 archaeon
ACCAGTTATTGATCCTGATGTAATAGATTTATATTATTATTCACCACAACAATATCCTACAAAAAATATATTGGAGATTGCTGAAAAATTAGATTTGAAATTAATTAAAAGATTTGAATTAAATAATAAAGTTGTAGAAATTTATAAAGTGAATAAAGCATATGAATACCCTACTTATACATTGCCTTTAGATTAAATGAATCATATGTATTTATAAATATTGTTTAAACCTTTTATTAAAATGGAAAATAATTTTGAATTAACTTATAAAAGAAAGTTGAACAAGTTTAATCAATCCCGTATTTATAAGTCAGATGTGGAAGAGTTGTTATTAGAACTTTCTAAACTTAAATTTAAATCTATTTTAGATCTCGGATGTGGTACGGGTTATTTAATGAATGTTTTAAAAAAAACTTATTCTGATTGTATTTTTAAGGGAATAGATAAATTTTCATTTAGTGTAACTAATCATGATGTTTTGGATATTTCAAACCCTAATTTTGAATATGATGAAAAGTTTGATGTTATAATTATGATGCATTCTATAAATCATATTTCTAATTTGGAAATTGCATGTAATAACATTAATAATTTATTGAATAATAATGGAAAGATAGTTATAATTAATCCTGGTAAAAATTTTATGGGCATAATTAGAAAGTTACAGGATCTAAAATTAAGAGAAGAAACTGTTGGAGATAGTACTGTTGTAAATTATTTAAGTGTGGGAGAAATTTTAGAAAAATTTAATCCATTTAATATGAAATTAATTTCTAAAAGAACTTTTGGTAATTCTATGATTATTAAACATAGGGGTGAAAGTTATGAAATGTATCCAAGGACTTTAATGATATTTGAAAAAAATTAATTAATTTCTTCTACAATTTTTAATTTCTTCTACAACTTTTTCTACATCTTTTTTACTTGTTTTTGGAGAAAGAGGTAAAGATAGTATTTTTTCATAACATTCTTCAACGTTTTTACATTCTTTTTTATATCCAAGGTCTTTGTAATGTTGAAAATAATAAATTGGAGTATAGTGTACGTGACAACCTATTCCTTTTTTATTTAATTCTACGAAGAGTTCATTTCTATTTATACCAAATTCTTTTCCTATTTTAATTATATAATAAGCCCAACTTGATTTTGCATAGTCTTTTTCTATAGGTAATTCTATTCCTTTAACATCTTTTAATAATTCATTATAATATTGAACTAATTCTTTTCTTTTTTTATTTAGTTCTTCTAATTTTTTAAGTTGTGAAATTCCAACAGCACATTGAAATTCTCCTAATCTATAATTATATCCTGGTCCAATACAATCTCTAAACCAAGGATTTGTTTTTAGAATTTCATTATTATATTCATGTTTATCTGGGTATACTATTCCATGATTTCTATAAATATCTATATATTTTGCTATTTTTTTATTGTTAGTTGTTACAATTCCTCCTTCTCCTAAAGTAGAAATATTCTTTTGACTATGAAAACTAAATACATGGGCATCTCCTTCTTCATTACCAACTTTTCTTCCTTTGTATTCAGAACCGATAGAAAGAGCACAATCTCCTAAAATTTTAATATTATTTTCTTTTGCAATTTTATTGATTTCGTACATGTTACAAGGATGACCTAAATGATGTACTGGAATTATTACTTTTGTTTTGTTTGTTATTTTTTCTTTTATTGATTCTGGAGATATGTTTAAAGTGTCTTTTTCTACGTCGGCAAAAACTGGTTTTCCCCCACATAATAATATAGAATTTGCTGTTGCTACCCAAGTTATAGGTGTGGTAATTACTTCATCTCCTTCTTTGATATCCATTGCTTTCAGTGCTAAATGTAATCCCGCAGTACCACTTGAAACACTTATGGCATATTTACATCCAATATATTCAGCAAATTTTTTTTCAAATTCATCTCTTATTTTGTATTTTATTTTATTATCATAAGAAGACATTATTTTTTTTATTTCTTCTATGTCTAGTTCATCGTATATATTTCCATATGAATGATATTGTACTTCCATTTTTAATCTCTTAAATTTGATAACCTTGGTAAGCCAGAATCTTTATTGTAATATAAATTGATGTAATTTTTGTACCATTCAATTGTTTTCTTTAATCCTTCCTCAAATAATATTTTTGGTTCCCATCCTAATGTTTTTTTGGCTATTTTGTTATCACAAAACATTCTCCATATTTCTGTTGGTCTGTATTCCGATGAACCAATACTAAGCTTTGAAATTGAATTGGTTAATTGATGGATTTTTAATATTAAATCTTTTATTGAGATTTCTTCTGTTGCTCCTAAGTTTATAATCTTTCCTACTGCTTCATCCTTTTCTGCTGCTAGAATAAAACCATCTATTATATTTTCTACAAAATTAAATTCTCTTGTTTGTTTTCCTTCAGTAGATTTAATTTCTCTACCTAATAGACAATTAATTATTATTTCTGGAATTATTGCTGCTTCACTTTGATATGGTCCAAAATTATTGAAAGGTCTTAAAACAACTACAGGATATTTATCTTGATGATATTTCATCCTTGCATATAATTCCCCAGAATATTTTGTTATACCATAAGGAGATATTGGTTTTGGAGTTGCATCTTCTCTAAAAGGCACTTCTTGATAACCATAAATTTCTGAAGTTGAAGTGTAGACAAATTTGGAACATCCTTTGCATGCTTCCATTAAATTTGCAGTTCCTTTTGCATTTACATCAAAACATTCAGATATATGTGTGAAACTATTACCTACATGATTATAAGCTGCTAAATGATATACAATTTCTGGTTTTATTTTTTTTATTTGATTTAGAGAATCTATATTTCTTATATCTGCTTCTATTATATTGATTTTATCCCATACATCGGCTATTCTTACATTATTAATAAGACTCTTATATTGAGTGATTATTGTAACATTTGCACCTAAATTTACTAGTTTTCTGACTAGATGAGATGCTATAAACCCTGCTGCTCCTGTTACCAAAATATTTTTATTCTTCATCTTCAGGTTTCCAATCAGTATAATATTTAAAAATATTATCTGATACTTTCTTTTGTGAATGTGTGTTGAATGTTATATTTAATCCTTCGTGATTATATGCCCCCATTTTTTTCATTTCTATGATTTTTTTAAAAAATAAAGTCCATCCTTCTTCACCTACAGCTTTTAATAGGTCTTTTGTAATATGATTGAATGCTTCTTTTTCAATAATTGAATATCCTATATAGTAATTTAATGTTGGTTTTTCTTTAAAATTTGTTATTTTTTTGTCATTTATATCTATTAAACCAAATGGACTCTTTATCGAATTGGTTACCATTGTCATTAATGCATTTTCATTATTGTGAGAAGATAATAATTCATTGAAATTTATATATGCATAAGTATCTCCGTAAGCTACTATTATTTTATCATCTACTAAATCTTTTATATCATTAATTCTTTTGATCATGGTAGCATCTTCTCCAGAATCTGAATATTCTATGTTATATTCTGGAAATTTGCTGAAATATTCTTTAATTAGATATCCTTTGTAACCAATACAAAGTATGAAATCATTAAACCCTCTTTTTGAATATAGATCTATTGCTTGGTGCAATATTGGTTTTCCACCCATTTCTATTAATGGTTTTGGAATATCATCAGTTAAAGGTTTTAATCTCACTCCCTTTCCACCGCATAATATCACCACTTTTGGATTTTTCATGATTATAATTTAGAGATTAAATTTATAAATATAACTCATTAATGGGAATCTTTATATGAAATGTATTGACAAATTGTAGAAATTTTAATGATTCTATTTTAGAGTGATTACATGGGGAAACCTTTATAAAGGAATAATTTTATATTATTTGTATGGAATTAAGGAGAAAAAAATAAAATGAAATTATATCATAAATTTGCTACGTATTTAACTTTAGGAAGTTTATTTCTTTTTGGATGTGAGGATGATAAAAATAATAAACTATTTGAACAGAGAGTGTACGAAACCTATTTTGATAGTACAGGAATAATTAAATCTGATACAGATATAATAGATATGGATTTAGAATTAGGAGACCTAGATGGGGATGGGGATTTAGATATTGTTGTGGGTGGCTTTAATAAGGAAAGAAAGAAATATGAAATAGTAATTTTAGAAAATAGAATTCCTCAAAAAAATAGATAAAATTTTTTCTTTCTTTACAATTTAGATTTTATATGTAATTTTATAAATTTTATTCATTAATGGGAATCTTTAAAAATTAAATGTAATTAGTTTTTCTATGAAAATTCCTGATTTATCTGTGGTTATTCCTTTTTATGATGAGGAAAAAACAGTAGAACCTTTAACAAAGGTTTTAGTAAATGAATTTAAAAAAAATAATATTAATTATGAGTTAATATTAATTAATAATGGATCTAGTGATAAAACTTCTGAAATAGTTGATAATTTGGCTAAAAAATTTAAAAGTATTAAAGCTGTACATGTTAAAGTAAATAAAGGATATGGTTGGGGAATTTTAAATGGTTTAAAAATAGCTAAAGGAGAATATGTTGGTTATATGGATGGTGATCTTGAAATTAAACCAGATGGTATCTTAAATCTATATAAGAAAGTTAAAAAAACTAGTGCAGATGTAGGAAAAGGTATTAGAGATAGAGCAGAATCTGATTTTTTTAAGACAATAGCCTCTCGTGGTTATGATTTATTGTTCTTTTTTCTTTTTTTTAAATTTATAAAACAAGTAAATGCAAATCCAAAGATAATGAAAAGAGATTGTTATAAAAAAATGAATCTAAATTCTAAGGAATGGTTTATTGATTCGGAAATAATTATCAAAGCATTAAAGAATAATTATAAAGTTGTTAATGAGATTGTTTCATATACTCCTAGGCGTGCTGGAGAATCTCATATAAATTTTTTTGATTTATTTCCTATTATTATTAAATATATTAAGAATACAATTAAATATAGATTTGAACGTTAATTAAATTTATATAAACAAATGTTATTTATTTGATTAATCTTCTTTAGATTGCATGTCTTTAAAAAGTCACAATCTCCATTATATGAAATAATATAATCATTCTTAAGTATTTTAGCACTTTCTATTAAATTATTACAATTTTTATTTCTAACACTATTAGAAAATCTTCTTAGTTTGTTATAATAATCAAAACTAGCTACTTTGGCCCATCCCGATGGTGTTGTGATATTAAAATAAATAGGTGCATAAGAATAGTATGCTTTACTATAAGAAGTTTTTGAATAACTATTTGTCATTAAAAAACTAGTATCAATATCTTTCATAATTTCTAAAGTATCTTTTTCAAGTTGTGTATGCTCTGTAAACCAAGGAGTATGTGAAAAGTTTATTGAAACGCTTAAAATAACTAATATTGTAATTCCTATTAAAACTTTTTTATTTATTTTAAAACTTTTAAAGAATATAAAAAGAGTGAAAAATATTAAAAATCCCATATAAACATCAGCATAAATGTATTTTAGTATAGGAATAAATGCAGATAGTCTTGATAAAAGTAATAGAGCTATAACTATAATTGGAGAATAAAATAATATCTCTTTTTTGTCATATTTCTTCTTTTTGATATATATTAAAAATATAAATAGAAAAATGATTGGAATTATTATGCTAGCTATATTTTCTAGAAGGAAACTCCCTCCAAAAGTTAAAAGATTTTCTCCTATAGGTTTTGAGGTTCCACCACTATTATAAAAATTAGTTATATAAGGTATTAACCAAAATGAGATTGATATTAAGGATGTTAATATAGTGGCTCCAATTATAACTCTAGATTCCCAATTTTTTACTAATAGAATTGATATCCATAAGAAAGATGAAATTACGGCAAATGTAGGATGTGTGAATATTATTAAAGAATAAATTGGAATTAAAGAAAAGAACTTCCAATCTAACTTTCTATCTTTATAATATAATATTATAAATGCGAATAATGTAAAAAGAAAAAATGAAAAAAATTCTGGTAATCTTCCTAATCTTATATAATTGCCTATGGCAGCAGCATTAGCAAATAATAAAAAAAAGAATAAAATTCTTTTTTCTTTATTTATTTTATTTATTTTCCCAAATATATAAATAACAATAAAAGAAAGTAAAAATATTAGTATTATTGAAATGTAAATGGCTTTTAAGTAATCATTAAATACCAAATAAATAGGGTATGTAAAGAAATGCCATCCAGGTGTTGATAATTGGAAATTTGTAAATCCATTATACCAATAACCACAAAAATTATGAAAACCACAAATATTTAAGAAATGTAATTCAGCTATGTAAGCCGATACATCATTTACAGTGTCTAATGGAAATTGTTTTATTATTTTTGATTGATTTATTATTCTTATTATAAAATTAATTCCTAAAATTAATATAGGTATGTATAACCATCTATTACTTATTTTTTTAGATTTCATATTTCTAAGTATATTCAGGCTTTACTTTTGTTACTTCTTTATTTATTATTTCAGTTCCATAGTATTCTTCTGGAACATTTAGATCATTTGGATAAGAAACTTCCCATATTTTTAATGGGCCTATTAACCTTCCATTCCAAAGTGCTAAAGGCATTGAATTTTCATCATTGTAACCTATTTTAAAGTATTCATCTTCTTGATTGAATAAAAATAATCTTGTAAATAA
>NZCT01000011.1 GCA_002688355.1 archaeon
CGCTTCCTTCTAAAACTAATTCTAATAATCTTTTATGATCTTCGTAGCGTTCTCCTGGTAATCCTGTGCTAGTTTTCTTTTTACCAGCATCTAAACCTCTATAATGAAAACCAAAAAGTTCTAAGTTATTATTAGTAAGTTTAAGATATGCTGGTAATAATTCGGGATCTGCTTCATTTAACGCGTTGATAAGTATCTCTGTATTAGCAATCATTGCGTCCCTACCTTCTTTATCCTTTCTTATATTTTTACTAGCTTCATCACGGACTTTTTGATCTATAAAATCCATGTTCTTCATTTCATTTGTAAAATTAGCTTCTTCAATGTTTTTATCTCGTCCATGTATCATAATAAAGATAACTTATTAATAATAGTTTCCTTAACTTTTTATACATCAATATACAATAACGAAAGTTTTAAATATTAGTAATTAATACAAAGAATATGAAAGAAGAATCAATCTTTTTAGATTATGTGGGGGATTCTCCGAGAATGAGAGTCTTACAATATTTGATAGAAGGAAGAGACTTTGATTATACATTAACAGATATGTTAAACTCTGGAGTAAGTTGGGGAACTCTAAATCAATTAATGCCAAAATTTTTTGAATTAAAGATTGTTATTAAAACTAGAAAGATAGGAAGAGCAACGTTGTATAAAATTAACCAAGATAATAAATTTGTTAAACAATTAATTGTGTTGTATGATAATTTAATTTTAGAAACATTGAATAATAGGACTAATGAAATGGAGAATAAATTAGAAATCTCTGCTTAGCGTCTATAATAAATAATTTTAAATAATCATTTAGTTTTGTTTTATTATGAAAATAAATAAAGAGATTCTGTTAAAAGTTGCTAAGAACGCAAGATTAGATTTAAATGACGAGGAAGTTAAAGAATTATTACCACAGATAGAAGAAGTATTAGAACATTTCTCTAATTTAGATAAAATTGATACTAATAAAGTGAAACCTTCTTTTCAACCTATTGAGATTAAAAATGTATTTAGAAAAGATAAATCTGGCATGTGTTTAACTCAGGATGAAATTTTAAAGAATGTTAAAAATAAAAAAGATGGATTTTTTAAAGGGCCTAAAACAATTTGAAGATGGAAGTAAATAAATATATCAATGATGTTAAAGATGGGAAAGTTTCAGTTATAAAAACTGTTAAAGATATTTTAAAAGAAGCTAATAAAATAAATAAAGATTATAATTATTTTAATAATATCTCAGAAGAGTTAGCCTTAGAGCTTGCTGATAATGTTAATTTAGATGGAAAACTAGCAGGTTTGCCAATTTCTATTAAAGATTGTATCTGTGTTAGGGATGTTGAAAGCACAGCAGGAAGTAAAATTTTAAATGGTTACAAACCGTTGTTTAACGCTACTGTTATTGATAAATTAATTAAAGAAGGAGCAGTAATTATTGGAAAAACAAGCCAAGATGAATTTGGTTTTGGAAGTTTTAATGTTAATGTTGGATTGGATAAAAAAATTCCTAAAAATCCTTTAGATAAAGAAAGAGTTACTGGTGGTTCTAGTGGAGGTTCAGCAGGATTTACAAGATTAACTAAACACCCTCATGTTTCAATATCTGAATCTACTGGCGGAAGTATTGCATGTCCTGCTTCTTTTTGTGGTGTTGCTGGTTTAACTCCTACGTATGGTCTAGTTTCTAGATATGGATTAATTGATTATGCAAATAGTTTAGACAAGATTGGTGTAATGGGAAAAAATGTTTCAGATACAAAATTAGTTTTAGATGTTATTCCTGGGCATGACGAAAAAGATTCTACGTCATTAAAGGAAAAAGTAAAAGAGGATAGTAAAGTTAAGAAAGTTGGAATAATTGAAGAGAGTTTAAATGTTGAGGATAAAATTAAAGATAAAATTTATGAATATTTAGATAGTAATAATATAAATTATGTAAAAATAAAATTACCTTTAACTAATAAATTTTCTTTGGATAGCTATTATATTATAGCAATGGCTGAAGCTAGCACTAATTTAGCTAAACTTTCTGGAATGAGATATGGTGTTGAAGAAGATGTTGAAGGAAAAAATTTTAATGAGTACTTTACTAAAATAAGAAGTGAGAATTTTGGTAAAGAAGCAAAGAGAAGAATTATTTTAGGAACATTTACAAGAATGGCTGGTTATAGAGATGCTTATTATCTAAAAGCAATGAAAGTAAGAAGATTAATAATTGAAGAGTACAAAAAAGCGTTTCAAAAAGTAGATTTACTTGTTAGTCCAACTATGCCAATTACAGCTCCTAAACTTACTGATGTTAATAAATTAAAACCAATTGAAAATTATATGATGGATATTTTAACAGCAGGGCCAAATTTAGCTGGTTTACCGCATTTAAATGTTAATGTTGGCTACCTTCATAAGATGCCTATTGGATTAATGTTTATTGCTGATTATTTGAACGAAAATAAATTATATAATTTTGAGAATGTTATTTGATGAATTCAACGTTTTGTATATCTCTAAAATCTTCATCACCTGTTAAGAATTTTATTTTATTTTTTAGAGCAAGAGTATAACCTAAGCAATCTGCATATGAAAGTTTTTTCTTTTTCTGTTTTAATCTAAACTTCATTGATTTTTCTAAATCTTCTATTGAAGGATAGATTATCAAAGGTTTAAAGAGTTCTAAAGCTTTTTTTGCTTTTTCCTCTCCTTCTTCTCTCAATACACTATAATATACTTCCATTACATTATACAATGTGGTAATCCCTTCATACTCAACAAAATATTTTTTGTAATTTGGATTTCCATTAATATATTCTATTATGGCGTAACTATCATAGAAGAAATTAATCATCATATCCCTTTTTTATTTCACGCATTATTTCTTTTACTGGTTTTTTAAAGTGACATAACCCAAATAATTCTTCTAAATTTTTCCTTTTTTTAATATTGACTATGATTTTTTCATTTTCGTGAAGATTTCTCTTTTTCATTTCTTCTTTTTTAATGAGAAAACCATATGAATTCCCCCATTTTCTAATTCTGGTTTCGAATGTCATGTTTAAACATATGTATAAACGGATATTTAAATGTTTTGTTTCCTTAATTTTAATATATAATTAAGAAATTTTCACTTTGTGAGTAAATTTATAAAGTTTAGAAGTCTAAAACTTAAAATGGTAAAAATAGGAATAGAAATTCATGTACAATTGAATACAGAGAGCAAGCTATTATGTGATTGTAAAACTTCTGGGAATGAAGAACCAAATACAAGAACATGTGAAATTTGCACGGGACAACCTGGTTCTAAACCCACAATGAATGAAGAAGCATTTATGCAAACTATAAAAACAGGACTAGCATTAAATTGTAAAATAAATAGTAAAACATATTTCTCTAGGAAAAATTATTTTTATCCTGATTTAAGTAAAAATATTCAAGTTTCACAATATGAAGTTCCAATAGCAGAAAAAGGTAACTTAGATAATATAAGAATTAGGAGAATTCATTTAGAAGAAGATCCAGGAGCGTTAATACATAAAAAATCTTATTGTTTAGTTGATTATAATAGATCTGGAATTCCTTTAATAGAAATTGTTACAGAACCTGACTTTACATCCGCGGAAGATGTTAGAATATTTTTAAGGAAGTTAATTACAATTTTAGGTTATTTGAAAATTTACACTAGAAGATCTGAAGCAAGTATGAAAGCTGATGTTAATATTTCTACTAACGACGAAAGGGTTGAAGTTAAGAATATTACTGGATTAAAAGAAATTCAGAGAGCAATTGAGTATGAAATTTTAAGACAAGATAAAGAACCTGTAAAACAAAGAGAAACAAGAGGATGGGATGCTGATAAAGGCGTAACGACACTACAAAGAATAAAAGAATCTGAAGATGATTATGGCTATATTACAGAATCTGATTTACCAGTTTTTGAAATTTCTAGTTCTTTGCTAAATAAAATAAAGGAAGAAATACCTGAATTACCAGATGTTAAAATAGAAAATTATGTTAAAAAATATAAAATAGAAAAAGCTGACGCTGAAGCGCTTGCCTATGATTTAAAATTTGCAGAATTGTTTGAATATTGTATTAGAGAAGCTGATCCTGTTTTAGTTGCAAGATGGTTAAGAAGAGATTTAATTAGACAATTAAATTTGAATAAAAAAACTATTGAGGATGTTAATTTAAAGAAGGAATATGTTTTAGAGTTAATGTTGTTGATACAGGAAAAGAAAGTAACCGATAATATGGCTAAGGAAATTTTAATTAAACTAATGACTGAGTCTTTTTCTCCTAAAAAATATGTTGAGGACAGTGGATTAACAATGGAAAGTGATACTAGTAAAGTTGAAGAGTTTTGTACTATAGTTTTGAAGGAAAATCTAAAAGCTGTTGAAGATTTAAAGAAAGGAGAAGAAAAAGCACTTAATTTTTTAGTTGGGAAAGTTATGCAGATAAGTAAAAAAACTGCTAATCCTGATGTTATTAGAAAAATTCTTAAAAAATTGATATAAGATATATCTTCTAAAGTATATTTTCCTTACAAATGTTGCATATGCAAGACGCCCGCGCAGCGTTTATAAGTAAGGAACCTTTCTTAACATAATGCTTCAAAAAATTACACCAGAATTAGCAGAAATATGCGGCATTCATGCAGGTGATGGTCATTTACGTAAAGATAATACATCATATGAGATCAGTGGTAGTATTGAGGAAAAAGATTATTATGATAAGTGTATAATTCCTTTATTTAAAAGAAATTTTAATCTAAATTTAAAAGGTAAATTCTTCCCGACAAAAGGCACATATGGTTTTTCAGTCACTGATAAATCTCTCAATGATAAACTTGTTAGATTTGGATTTCCAAGAGGCAATAAGAGTTTGAAAGTTAAAGTTCCTAAAATAATATTAAACTCTAAAAATAAAAATGTAAGAAGATCTTTTTTAAGAGGTTTATTTGATACAGATGGATGTATTTCATTTTCTAAGAAAGTTGGAAACAAAGACCCTTTTAAAATAAGTAGAGATTATTATCCTCGAATAGTTCTAACAACAGTATCTAAAACTTTATCTCAAGATATTGAACTTTTATTAAAGGAAAATTAAACCCAAATACATTATATCTTTAAAGATAGATTTATGAAAACCTTTTAAACCTTGAGTACTGTTTTATTTTATGGGCCTGTAGTTTAACCTGGATAGAATACTTGGCTTCGAATGCATATTCAGGAGACACCAATTGATCTCGGTTCAAATCCGAGCAGGCCCGTTTTTTCAAAAGTTTTATTAAGAATACTAAGTTTTAATCTGTAATGGCAAAGAAAGAAAAGAAAGGTATAACTGTTAAAAAAGACGAGAACTTTAGTGAGTGGTATACTCAAGTTGTTGAAAGGGCCAAGTTAGCTGATATTAGGTTTGGAATTCAAGGTTTTATTGTTAATATGCCATTTGGTTTTTCTATAATAAGGAAAATATATGAATATCTTGAGGAAGAAGTAGAAGAAGATAATCATGAAGCATTTTTGTTTCCAAATGTTGTAAAAGAAATAGATTTGAAAAAAGAGAAAGAACACGCTGGTTTTAACCCTGAAGTATTTTGGGTTAGTGAAGTTGGAGATAAAAAATTAGAAGAAAGATTTGCTTTACGACCTACTGGAGAAGCACAAATATATCCTATGTATAGTTTATGGTTTAGAAGCTATAAAGATTTACCTTTTAAAGGATATCAATCAAGAATTTCTGTTTTCAGAGCTGAAAAAACTACAAGACCTTTCATAAGAGGGAGAGAATTTTTATTTTTTGAAACTCACGATGTTTTTAATACTCATAATGAATCTTTAGAACAGATTAAAAAAGATTTAGAGATTTGTAACAAAACTATTAGAGATAAAATTAAGATTCCTTTTCTTTTTTTTAAAAGACCAAGTTGGGACAAATTTCTTGGAGCAGATAATTCCTTTACACCAGATACTGTTTTACCTGATGGGAAAAGAACTCAATTAGCGTCAACACATGATTTAGGCAGAAATTTTTCTAAGGCATTTGGTATTAGAGTTGAAAATGAAAATGAGGAAGAAGAGTTTGTATGGCAAACTTGTTTTGGGCCAGGAATAAGTAGGATAATGGCATCTTTAATTTCAATACATGGTGATGATAAAGGACTTATATTGCCTTTTGATATGGCCCCTATACAAATAGTTATAATCCCAATAATATTTTCTGAAAAAGATAACAAACCTGTTTTGAAATATTGTGTTGATATTGAAAAGAAATTAAAAGAATATAAAGTTAAATTTGATAACTCAGAGAATTCTCCAGGATACAAATTTAATGAATGGGAATTAAAAGGAGTCCCAATAAGAATAGAAGTTGGTCCTAAAGAAACGAAAGATAAGAAAATAACAATAGTTTTAAGAACTGGAGAGAAAAAATCTATAAAATTAGATAGTTTGTTGAAAGAAGTTGAAAAGAGTTCTAAGTTAATTGATAAAAATATTGAAGATAAAGCTAATTTGTATTTTAAAAATAAAACTAAAAATGCCAAATCATATGATGAACTAAAAAACATAATAGAGAATTATAAAGGTTTTATTAAAGTTCCATTTTGTTCTGTTGAAAAAGATGGAGAAAAGTGTGCTAATAAATTAAAAGAAGAAACTGCTGCAGATGTATCTGGAACTTTGTATCCTAAAGAAGATAAAATTCTTAAAGAGAGTAAATGTATTATTTGTAATAAAAAAGCTAAACATATTGTTTATGTTGCTAAAAGTTACTAAAAGATATTTTTAACTTTAGAAAATAAATTTTGGTACCACGGAACATTTGTAACTTCCATATGAAATGGACTTTCAAAAGAATATTCTTTTCCATTTAGATCATTATAAGATATTATCATTTTAGATTCTTTATTAAAGAAATATGAACCTTCAAAAGGAATTCTGAAATCTCCTTCATCTTCGAACATATCTAGATAAAAAACATCTTTTTTATCAACGTTAATGGTTAGATTTTGTACTTTGGCTTCTGTATTTAAGGTAAACAATATCTCACTGTTATCTCTGTATTTTATTGTTTGCGGATATGTTAATTCCTTTAGATTTAGATTTGGAGATTCTAAAACGTGAATAGAAATGAATGAATGTTTTAATGTATCTTTGTTTTCTGCGGTAATCTTTAGATCTTTAGATCTATCTAACGTAAAAGAAAAATCAACTTCTTTTGTTTTACTTATTGGTATGTTTAAAGATTGGCAGTAACTACCTAAGCAAACTTCTATATCTTCTATATTTGTGTTTCCTTTGTTTTCTAAGTTACAATTTATTATTCCTGTGTTTTCATATTTGTAGTATGTTTCTTTTTTAGAATTACATTCTAAGTTAACGTCTCTTGAATATGTTTTTTCCTCTTCTTTTGTTAAGCTATCAATTAATTCTTTTGCTTTACTTTTAGAATAATCATCATATGATTGGGAAAATTCTATTTCAGCTGTTGCTAGTGAACCAAAGAAATCAATAATTTCTAGATCTGAAGTATAAATAAATCCCGATTTTATATCATTTGGAACTTCTATTGTAATGAACTCACTTTTAGTTTCAGAAGGTTTTAGTAAAGTATCTATTTGATTGTTAAATAACTGTGTTGGGGCTTTTGTTACAATTAAACTAACTGGAATATAAAAATCATTTTTATTTTCTAATGATATTTCTATGGGTACTGTACTTCCTCCTGAAATTTTATTTTTAAGAGGTTTTAATTTTATATCTATTAATGGTTTTAATTTTTCCCCTTTTTCTGTAACAGAAACATTTATTTGTAATTTTTCTGTTTTTATCTCTGCGTCTCGTGATGACCAAGTATATTTCACTGCACTTTCTTTAGCTAATTTTGATTCTTTCATTTTAATATGTGTTGCATCTACATAACCATATTGACCATATGTTGGGTCAAATTCAACCCAACCATAATTAGGGAAATAAACTTCTAACCATGCATGATTTCCAAAACCATTTATCAGATCTGTATAAGAAGATCCTGAAACAAATTTAGTTGGTATTCCTAAAGAACGTAGCATTGCCATAGTTAATACTGTTAGTTCATCACAAACACCTTTTCTATTTTGTAGAACCCAAACAGAGCTTTGTTGTATTTCTGCTGTTAAAGTTTCTAAAGAATAATCTATATTATTATTTGTCCACTGGGAAATCTTAAAAACAACTTCATAAAGATCATCTGAACCTGAAGCTAGCTCATTTGCTAAGTTTATAATTTCTGGATTATCTGATTCTATAAACTCATTTGCTTCTGTAAATTGTATAACACCTTCTGGGAGATTATCTTTATTAACTGGAAAAGGGATTTTAATATTAACTTTAGGGAATTTAATTTTAGAAGATAATTCTGAAGTGTATTCATATTCTAATTTATCAACTTCTGGTTTGTTCCATGTATATTTTATTGAATATTCTCCTTTTGATTCTAGTGCTTGTGGTGTTGAAGAAGTAATCTCTTTGTTTATTGTTTTATATTGCACATCTGTTTTTTTGGGGAATATTGATAAATCTGCAGTAAAATCCTCTATAAGATAATCACTTGATTCTGGAATTATATTAATTTTAGAACCTATTTTTACTTCCACATCTATGTTTTCATAATAGTTTAAATTTTCAGTTTCAATTGCTATTGCTGTCGGTAGTAAAAATAATAATGTTAATAATATTGTTATGGGTTTCATTTGTTTACTAATTCATAAAAATGTTCTATTGCTCCTGCTGTTGTTCCAATTACATGTGGCATAATGATGTCTGCTACTGATTCCAATTGTTCGTTAGTTAATTTTAAGTTTGCTAAATTATTTTCATTACCAGTTAGCATTTCTTTCCAAATACTTGTTTCGCTACCAAATTTATCTTGATAAACTTTTAAAGTGAAACTTGCAGATTCTATTACATAATCTTCGAAATTTGGATATCTAATTACAGTGATATCTCTACTATTGGGATAAACATAAAATTCATCTATATAATCTTCAAAAATACTCCCATCAGGATGAAAATTTTCAGTAACATGATCTATTACGCCTAAATCTTGCGTAGCTGTATGGAGAAAATGTCCTAGGTTTTCATATGCTAATTCTTTATCTCCCATTCTATAATTTGCAATTGCTAATGTTAAACTATAATTATCTATTCCTAAAGATTCTGGATCTCCTCCAATTGACCATTTTAATGCTGACGTTGGAAAAATGTTTACTATACCTCTAGCTAAAAGATTAACCATTGGAAGACCACTACCGTCTGTAGGGTCATAAAAATGGTTCCATGCTCTAGAAATTGGGAAATCTTCATTTATTACACCTTTATAAAGCTGAAGTTGAAAATCCTCTGCTTCTTTTTTTACAAAAGGGTCTTGAATCGCATTTATTGCAGCTTCAATAATTAGCGGATGATCAGAGAATATAATCCTATTCATTTCATTCTCTACTCCATTTGGATACTGATCTTTATATTTGTCTTTTATTGTTTTGAAAGAAAGAGAATCTGTTGGTATCAAGATTGAACTAATTGTAGCTAAATAAACTAGATTCTTTATCACACTCTTTTTAAAATCCATTTTAACTATTTTAAATCATATTGGAAAGCTTGAATATCTTCATTAGTTAACTTCTCACCTTTTTTCATTTTTTCTTCTGCTATTTTAATTTTCTCTTGAATAGATTCTTCTGTTTTCAATCTTTGTTTATCCTTTATATTTGCTCTAATTTTTTGTAAGTCTTGATCTATCACTGAAATTATTTTTAGTTTATCTCTTATCTTAGAATTATTAGTCCTTATTAAGTCTTTTTTATTTTTTATTTTTACATTTAATTCTTCTCTTTTTGTTTTATTTTCTTCTATTTTTTTTGTTAAGTTTTTCAATTCTTTATAATCTATTGCTTTGATGGTTTTTTTATAGGATTTGTTTATCTCTTTATATTTGTCTTTTAGTTTATCTATATCTTTTGATAATTGATTTGTAGAATCATATACTTTTAGAAGTTCAGCTCCTGATTTTAATTTTTTCTTTAAATCATTAATCTTTTTCATTAAACCTTTTTCTTTTTCTACTGTTAATGCTTCTGTTTCAACTTGTTTATCTAGATTTTCTATTGCTGATTTTATTCCTTCTGGGTTAAAGTCTTTACCATGTTTTTCTTGTAATTCTCTTTTTGTTTGATTTTTTAATTTTATTTTGTTAATAGATTTTCTTATTTTATTATCTAAATCCTTTCTTTCTTTTTTTATATCTTGTAATGTTGTATTGCCTTTGTTTATTGTGCTTCTTATGGATTTAAATTCATTTATTAAATTAGAAATAGTCTCTGAAATTTTATTCTTTTCATCATAGAAATCTTCTTTTTCTTTGTTGAGATTGTTTAACTCTGTTTTTATTAGATTAATCTCTGAACGTATTTTTTTTATTTGTTCTATATTCTTCTTTGTATCCATAGTATATGATTTATTAGTAATATATAAAAAAGATGTGTTTTAGAAATAAAAAGAAAAAAGAATTAGCTTATCCGAATAGGCTAGCTAATCCGGAAGCATTTTCTTCTGCTGTCTTCTTCTCTTCTTTATCTTCTTTCTTTTCTTCTTTACTCTCTTCCTTTGCTTCTCCAGAAGATTGTGCTGGTGCAGCTGCAGCTGGAACTGATGCGTCTTTTATAACATCTGTTATGTTAACTCCATCTATTGCAGACAATAAAGCTTTAATTCTTCCATCATCAGGTGTTGCACCTGCTGCTTCAAGAACTTTCTTTACACTTGCCTCATTAACTTCTTTACCAAGCTTGTTTAAGAGTAATACTGCGTGTATATATTCCATTTTGTTTTCCTCCTATAATTATTTTAAGTGTTAATCCCAAACTCCTTTAGGTTTTTTAGGATCTTGATTTTTGATTTTCTCATCTTGTAATTTTGTTAATATATCTTGTGCTTTTTGAACAGTTTCATCTGTGTAACCAATTTGATCTTTTTTTTCTTCTTTTGGTTTTTCTTGAGTTTCTTCCTTAGGTTCTTCAGGTTTAGATTCCTCTTCTTTTGGTTCAGTTTTTTTCCCTTCTTGAGAATCTTCAGCTGGAATCTCTTCTGATTTCTCTTCTTCTTCCTTAGGTTCTTCTTTTATTTCTTCTTTTTGAGGTTCCTTAATCTCTTCCTTTGTTTCTTCTGGAACTTGTTCTTGAGTAGGTTCTTCCTTAACTTCTTTCTTTGTTTCTTCCTTAGGTTCTTCAGTTTTTCCCACTTCAAGATCTTTTAATTTTGGTGCTTTATCTTCTAAAACTTTTACTTCTGTTTCTGCTTTCTTTAATTCATCTTTAGCATTATCACTTGTGTAAATATTTTGTTTTTCTGCTAAAGTTTTAGCTTCAATAACACCTTTCTTAATTAATAGTTCAATATTATCTTCTGTTACATATCCAATATTACAAGATAAGTTGAATGCTTGTTGTTGAGCTAATTTAATATTATTGATATATTCTTCTTCATCTACATTTAATATATCTCTTGAATAAACTGTACCATCTTCATAAACTGCAACAATGTTTAATCCAATTTCTATTGGTTCTACTCCTAATTTTACCAAAACATCTGCTACTTTAGCATTTATTTCTTCTCCTTCACTAACTAATTTAGATTCTTTTTTTATTGTTACTTTTCCATCTTCTACTGTAGCAATTATTCCTGCTTGCCCTAATTCTCCAATAATTGGCCCTGGTGGGAAAGGAGTTGGACCTGGTTCAACAGAAATATCATAAGGTGCTATTTGTCCAGGTTTTGCAAATGTATTTGATTTATTTTTCTTAATAAAATTATACAATTTAAAAGGATCGTCATCGGTAAAGATTAATGCAGGGATACAATTTTCTAGACTAGGTAAGAATTTTTTTAACTCTTCATTGTTAAGATCTTCAATTGCTATTTTTAATAATCTCTTTTTTGAAACTCTAATGAAAGCTTTACCTCTCAGTTTTAATTTTAATGATTGTAACTGAGCACTTGGAAGATTAGTAAGGTCTGCTATTGCTAATGTTTTATATTGAGCAATATTCTTTTTAATTAAATCTAGTTCTCTTTTCTTCTTATCTGAAACATGTGCTTCCACTTTCATTTTTTCTTAGCTTCCTTCTTTTTAGTTTCCTTTTTTTTAGTAGGTTTCTTCTCTTCTTTAGTTTCTTTAGATTTTTTAGTTTCTTTCTTGTCTTTCTTTTTAGTCTTTGATTTTTTTCTTTCTTCAATTGATTTTTGAACTTCTTCTTTTTTAGCTCCAATTCTTACTAAAGAGCCCATTGTTAATTTTAAGTTGACATTTTTAATATTACTTGCTTCTTGTGGTAATGATCCTGTTATGTTATTGTAAATTAAGTTTATATTTTCTAATAGTTCTTCGTCCTTCATCTCCTCCGTACCTATGCCTACTTTTATTATTAATTCGTTTCTAGTTCTAACTCTTACAATATTTTGCAATCTTTTCTTTAGAGCTTCTAAATCAGAATCTGGATTAATTACACAACCTATTTTTGGAGAAGGCATTTTTCCTAATGGCCCTAGAACTTTACCGAATGTTGAAGCAATTTGAGGCATTACAGATACTTGTGCTATGAAAAAATTATGTTCTTTTGCAATAACTTTAATTTCTTTAGCTGATAAGTTAGCAAATTCTTCTTTTACTATAACTTTATCAAAAACTTTAGCTTTTTCTTCTAAGTTTTTCTCAACAAAAGCACATAACTTAACTTGTTTATTTCTGGATTTTGGTAATGTGATAAATAGATCTACAGCTTCTTCTTGTTTTTTAGGATTTATTCCAGTTACATTAATAACAAGATCTACTGTTTGATTGAAGTTTCTTTTCTTTGAGAATTCTCTTACTAATTTTAATGATTCTAGTACTTGTTTCTTTTCTAACATGTTTCCCTCCTACTTTACGTAGTATACGGGTTTTATTAATAATTCATTAAGAAGATTTATAAATGTATTTGTTTGGAAAACATAAAGAAACTTTGTAAAGAAGCTCACAAATTAGAAAATTGATAAAAAGCTTTAAATATATGTTTCCTGTCTTTTGATGTGAAGTATGATGAGAAAAATTCTACTTATAATTGCATTATTTTTTGTTTTAATAGCTATTTCTAATAATGTAGATGCTAAGATAAATGTAGAGATTACTTCGGTTAAGAACGCTATTTTGCCTCTGGAAAATGAGAATGCAGTTTTTTCATTAGACATTGAAAATTTGGATTCAACAGATACATTTTCTTTCATCCCTAGTGATTTAAATTGGGAATGGAATTATGAAGCAATAGAAATAAGTTCAGGAAATATGAAAAATATTAACGTTGAGCTAACTCCTCCGAAGAATGCTTTACCAGGAAAACAAACACTAAATTTGAAAGTTTATTCTTTGACAGATCCGTCTATTGAGGAAATTAAACCTATTATTGTGGATATTGTTGAAGAAAATAAAATTATAGAAACAGAACTTATTTACAATCCTTCTGGTTTAATACCTGGAAGAAGAAATTTATTAAAAATTGATATAACAAATAACGTTGATTCTTCTTTTGAAAATTTAGTAATAAAAACTAATAGTTCCTTACTAAAGTTAGAAAGTATTTTAGATCTTGAAGAAAGGGGAAATTATACTTTGCAATTTTCTCCTGAAATTGGAGAAGAAACCTTGAAAGAAGATTATTATATTAATATTTTAGCTTTGTATAATGATAAAATAATTCATTCAGAATCTAAGAAAATTGAAATAGGTTCTATAACTGATATTAAAGAAGTTAAAGAAGATACTTCTGGATTTCTTTTACGAGGGACGAAGATAAATAGAAAAAATAATGGTAATGATAATAGTGAGGAAGTTTATGTTAAAGAATTTACAATTTTTGAGAAACTTTTCACTAAGACTGCTCCTGAGCCTTCGACAATTAAAAATGATAAAGGAAGTTACGTTTATACATGGTATTTTACAATAAGCCCTGGGGAAGATTTTAGCATAGAGATTAAAACAAATTATTTACCTTTACTTATTTTTATTGTAATTTTAATATTGATTATATTCTCATTTACTTATTTTAGAGGAAACTTAACTTTAAGAAAAAAAGTTCTAACTGTTAGAAAAGATGAAAGTATTGTTGAAGCTAAAGTTTTAATTGTGCTTAAGAACAGAGGTAAAAGAAAAGTAAGTAATATTAGGCTAGCTGATAGGCTTCCAAGAGTAATGAATAAACCAGATTCATATGGGTCTTTACATCCAATTTCAATTAAGAAAGATTATAAAGGAATAATGTTAATCTGGAATATAAAGGATATAGATCCTGGAGAGGAAAAAGTAATTTCCTATAGGACTAAAACACACAAAGAAGTTTATGGAAGATTAAGATTCTTTCCTACGATGGTAAAGTACAAATCAAGAGAAAAAGTAATTATAAAAAGATCAAACTCTGTTTTAGTATCTTCAAAAAATTAGGTGAAATGTTTTTATTTAAAAAAAGAGGTAAAAGAGGGCAGTTTTGGTATATTGATTTAATGATAGCTTTGTTTGTAATTGTTGTAATAAGTGTTTTATTTGTTAAAAGTATTGGTGATATTGTAAATAAAGAGAAAGTTATTAATGATTTACTTGGAGAGGGAATTGATATTTCTAATAGTATTATGAGTGGTGGATATTTACCTGCGATAGGTAATTGGTGTGCTACTGATGAGGGAAGGATTGGATTTGTTGATGATGCTAAGATAGATACTAAACTAGATGGAACTGGAAATTTTGATGAATTTAAAAATATTTTTGACAGAAATGATTGTGTCTTACCTAATGATGATATTGTAAATGGATATGATAAATCTAAAATTTTGTTAGGCAGTAATGTTGAATATGTTGTTTACTTGCAAGATAAAACTGGTTCAATAATTGGAGGAAAGTATTATGGATTTCCTTTGGGACCTATTGATCCTTTGAACATAGGTACTCTTTTAGGTAAGATTGATAGTTCAGAAGCTCCTGAAGATAAAGTTAACATTTTTAGATATGCTTTTCTTGATACTGATAATGTAGATGGTGAAGGTGAATTAGTAAGAATAGGTATAACGGTATGGAAACCAACAACATAGGGAACAGAAAAGAAAGTAAAAGAGGATTCTTTTTTTCATTAGATAGTTTTATGGGTTTGATATTGTTTGTTTTAACATTAGCTATTGTTTATAGTTTTTTTGTAGCCACACATTCCTTGCAACAAGAATTTTTTATTTCGGAAGATTTATTGAATGTTTTTACAAATGTTAAAATTGATGAACTTGATCTCAGTAAACATTTAGGGATCAGTGCTTTAATCCCAACTACTATTGAAAATACAGATGTTTTACTAATAGAAGAGATTTTCATTTTATATGACAAAGATCAAGCTGAAAATCCAGTTACTACCAATTCTGAAACTTTTGTTACAGATATAGTTACAGATGAATTTAATGTACCAAGTAATAATAATAGACTTGTTCCAGTACAATATGAAATAAATGTTTTACTTCAAGATGCTCTTGATCCTAATAAAGATAACCTTATTTACTCTGATCTAGAAGATCCTGACTCAAGGTCATCTATTACTAGACAGAGATTGATATCAGAACCAGTAACAACAACATTAGCACCATAAGAATAAATGATTGGGTGGTGCATCTAATCTTAAATTAAACATTCATAATTAATTACTTCTGGATTGGGATTTGGCATTTCGTCTATATGTGGTGCATCTAATCTTACACTAAAATAAGTATTTTGGCAAGAAGTTCCAGAAATAGGTGGACTCTCTTCTTGTAAATAATCTACCCAAGTCTCAGCTGAGTTTCCAGGATCTTTTAAAGTTTCAATTCCGCAACAATTAAGATTATATGGATTATTGCTTATACCATTGAATTCATTCTTGTTAAATCTTTGAATATAAGAGGGTGGTTGATTTCCCGATGCAAGATTTGTATGAAAAAATTTAAAACCTTCAACCATTGTTTTAAGATATTCACTAGGTATACTCTCAGGTCCATTCCATTTAGTGATAGGAATATTTATTTCATCAAAAGCAGCATATATTGGATCATTTAGATTTATTATACTTACTTTTGCGCTAACTGAAAAAGGAGTTTCCCATTTTATTTTACTATCCTCTGTTTTTAAAGTTATATCCAAATCCATATCTACATCAATATTCCAAGGATCTGTTTGATCTATATCTACATCAATATTCCAAGGATCTGTTTGATCTATATCTA
>NZCT01000012.1 GCA_002688355.1 archaeon
CTCTCGCTGGATTTTTTCAATAGATTTATAAATATTTTTTAATTCTTTTTATTATGGAAGATAAAAAACTTCAAATATTCTATATTCATGGTGGAATGACTCTTCAAGGAAAAGAAGATTATATTAATTTTTTGAAAACTAGAGAAATAAAGATTGAAAAAAGAATAAAATGGAGTGATGAGTATTTAGATAAAAACCTTGGAGAAAAATTCCAAATAATTAAACCGCGCATGCCTTTACAAGATTATGCTCAATATGAAGAATGGAAAATTCATTTTGAAAGACATTTTCCTTATTTAGATGATAATATAATTTTAATAGGTGAATCTCTTGGAGGAATATTTTTAGCCAAATATCTATCTGAGAATAAATTTCCTAAGAAAATCCTTGCAACATATTTAGTTTGTCCACCTTTTGATAATACCTTGCCAGATGAAGAATTAGTTGGTGGATTTGAATTAAAATCAGATTTGTCATTATTACAAGAGAACTCAAAAAAACTTAATTTTTTATTTTCAAGAAATGATGATGTAGTTCCAATGTCGCATGTTGAAAAATATAGAAATAAATTAAAAGATGCAAATGTAGTAATTTATGATAATATTGAAGGACATTTTTCTGTTTCTGAATTCCCAGAAATTATTGAAATGATAAACGAAGATTTAAAAAGTTTAAGTTAAATCTATAACCTTATCACAAAACTGAGTTAGTTTAGAAATTACTTTTTTATCTGTTTCTTCGTGAACTCCGATAATAGCACCACTAAGATTATGTAGCTTAATTTTGCCAGTTAAGAAATGGAAGAATTTTATTAGTTTTTCAGAATCATTGTAAATTCCTAAAGTGTCTATAGAATCTAGATAAATAAAATTATGATCATCTTTTTTGAAGATAGAATCTAAAGCAATAGCTACTCCTGTTAAATCTTGTGGACTTTCTATGAAAGAGCAATTTTCGCCAAGAGTAGATTCTCTTAATTCTTTTGTTATACAATCAATAAAATATAAGTTATCTAAGCTAAGACCTTTTTCTTTTAAATTTTTAATAAGACTATTATATGGTTTATTTATTGTAATATAAGTTCCATTACCTTTTTTTATTAAGAAGTCTAATAATTTTAAATTTGTTTCACTATAATGTTCTGAAGGAACTATAGTTAGAACTATAAAATCTTTAGGTAATTTTTTTAATTCATCCTCTATTTTTAAGTTCATATTTTTAGAGAAGTAATAATAATTTATAAATGTAATAGTTTACTCTTCATCTGTAAAATCTTCTATTTTAGACTTGAAATCTTTTTTCTTGTTTTTTAAGTAATCTCTTGCTAAAATCCAGAAGATTAAACCTAGGCTTTTTTTACCTTTATTATTACAAGGGATAACTAAATCTAGATTGTTAGATTCGTTATTAGTATCACATAACGCTAAAACTGGAACACCTACTTTTATAGCATCTCTAATAGCGTTTTTTTCACTCCAAGGATCTACCACCATTAATAATTTAGTTTCAAAGAAATTTTCTAAATTTGTATTTGTTAATATTCCTGGCGGATATCTTCCAGCGAAAACTCTAATTCCTGTTGCTTTTGAGAATGCTTTTGCAGCTTTCCAGCCATTTTCTCTTCTACATACTAAAAGAATATCTTCTGGTTCAAATTGAGAGATTAAATTAACTGCATTTCCTAATCTAGAATCAATTGATTTAACGTTTAAAACGCTTAGGCCATCACTTCTTACTTTGTATATGAATTGTTCCATATACTTAGTTCTGAACTTTGTGCCTATATGAATGCCTACTTTAAGATAATCATCTAAAGGAACTAGTAATTGTTCTTGTTCTGCCATATTATAATTTAGAATATATAGTATTTATAAGAGTTTTGTTAATAATAAAAAAGAAAAAAAGAAAAAAATTAATGCTCTACAGCATCTTTTAAGTGTTGGATAATACCTTGACTTTCTTTCTTTAATCCTCCACCTAAACCTATGCCTAAAGCAATTGCAATTCCTAGAGCTACTGCCCCTACTAATAGTAAGAACGTATTTTCTATGACAGCTGTCTTAATTCCTATTTGTTCTAAGGAAATTAAAACTACTAAGATTATAACAATAATTTTTAATATTCTTGTTAATAATCTTGTTCCTTTCATATCAGTATGTTCTTCTATCTTAATTGCAATTATATGCGAAAGAGCAATTCCGAATATTATTATCAAAGCTGCTGCGATTACATTTGGCAACCATAATACAAATCTATTCAATAGTACAGACAGAGTTCCTAGATTTAACAAATCTACTGCTGCTTGTAAAAATATGATAAATATGTACCATTTTGTTACTTCCTCTAATATTTTAGATAAACGCATTCCACCTACTATCCTTGAAAGTCTGGCTTGTTCCATATATCGACTTAGGCCAGCTTTTTCTAGTATATGGTATACTACTTTACCTACTCCCATGGATACAAAATACCCAATTATTAGAACTATAACAGCGGCTATTATTCCAGGAAAAACTTGAATAAAAGAATTATATAGACTTACTAGAGGACTTACTATTAATGTCCCTGTAGCTGCGACTGAATCTAATGCCATATCATATCCCTCCTTTTTTTAATATCTCATAAATATTTATATATAATAAAGAAGTGTTTTTATTTAAAAACCTTTCTGTATGTATTTGCTATTTTAGAGTGAGAAACTAAGTTATTTTATAGTAAGATTTAAGTATATTCTTGTTCTATCCTATGTATGGTACGTCTTACTCGTAAAAAAGGAGAGAAATTAGAGATAATACTATCACATTTAGTAGAAAAGAAAGACTCTTGTGAAGGTTTATATCATGCTGATGTAAGAGTTTATACGTTTGACATGTCTAAAGGACAATTAAATCGTGAGAAGATTTTTCGAATAAATTCTCCTTATTCTGGAAATAATTGGAAAGATTTAGCTACTACTCTTGTTGAAGAAGAAATTCATCTAAAATCTGGGGAAACTATATCAAGTATACCTAATGTAGATACAGATTTTTCTGAAGACCCTTATGTAAGAGAACCTGTTGATGCACAAGACATTATAACTTTTGAGACCCATTATAGAAAAGCGAAATTAGAGCATGAATTATCTATAGATTAATCAAACATACTGAATAAACCTTTATCTCCATCTTTAGGTTTTACAGCTCTATATCCTTCATTTTCGTTATTTCTAGGAGAATTAGGTTTATTTTTCTCTTTAGGAACAACATCTTTTAGCATATTATCTCTAAAGGATTTAGCTTCACGTTCATCAATATCAAATCTTCTTCTTACTTTAGGAGGATTTTCTCTTTTTTCCTTTATATTTTCTAGATATCTTCTACCAGCTCTTTTTTCAGATTGTCTTCTAAAGCTAAATATATTCTTTTTCCTTTGATAGGAGATTAACATAACTGCTATTATTACTGAAATTAATATAACAAAGAATGGAGCATATCCTAGGCTTTCTCTTATTGAAACAAATGAACCTGTTATGGGACTAAATAGTTTTTTAGATAAAGAATCTTCGTAAGTTAAAGCTAAGGAACCTAGATTTTGGACATCTGATTTTGTAGTTACTTTTATTTCGTAAGATCCAGATTGAGTAATTTCATCTTCTAAATTTATTGTAGTTGTTTCAGTTGGTTTAATACTTACTTCTTTAGAGATTGCAACTTCGTTTAAGTTTATTCTTATTTCATCTTCATATTTTACGTTTCCAATATTTGTTAAAATCAAATTACTAGAATCTAGGGAAGCTTTTATTTTTTCTATAGTCGCTACTGTAAAGGTGTTTTCTGCTTTTAACTTTCCTTCTTTTGATTCTACTTTATATTCTCCAGGAATAGCATCTTCAGCTAAGAATAAAGAAATTTTATTATATCCTTCTTCTATTAATTTATTTTTTGAATTGTAAATTTTTATTAAAGCGTTGTTAGCAATTTCATCATTAGCTTGATCATATAATGCTACCTCTACATCAAAAATTTCATTGGGATTATAATCTTCTTTTTCTAAGTTATTTTCTAATTTAGTTGGTATTGGAGCAACGTAAAATTCAATTGATTCTTCAGCAGTGTTTCCTTCATGATTAATTTTTATTATAATTGGATGTTCAAATGAAGGTATGTTTTCTTCTAGATTAAATTTAAAAGAATATTTTTCATCTTTAGTTACTATAGTGTTTTCTTCTAGATTATCTATTGATATTTCAATTGGAACATCGTCTAATAAATTACCTTTTGAATTTCTGACAGTACCGTAAATTTCTATTTCTTCTCCAGGGTTAAATGTTTGTTTGTTTAGAAATGCATCTAATTTATATTCATTTGAAACTAGGAATTCCCTTGAGGATGTTTCTTCTATTGTTTCACTATTTGAATTTTCTATGTTTATATTAACAGAACAAGTTCCTTGCATATTTTTTGTTAGAGTTAATTCTGGTATTGTAACTTGTTCTTCTTGATTTTGTGTTAATGAAATAGGTGTTGTGAAGTAGTTTAGTGTATATGAATTACAGGTTAAAGTTGTAGTTAAGAAACCACTTGCTGTTTGTTCCGGTGTTATCTCTAAATCATAAGATAATAGCTCTCCTAAATTGTATTCTGAGTTAATATCATTTGATAATTGAATCTCTGCAGCAGCTACTGGGGAAAATAGTATTAGTAACACCACTATGTTTTTTAATAGAGACATGATAATTAGAATAGATAAATTGTTTATATAGTTTACTGTGTTTTTATTCGATCTGCATTTTGTAAGTATGTTCTCTTATTGACATTTGTTGTCTGATTTCAGAGTATTCTTCTGCAAAAGGTTCTAGAACAGGTTTCACTTCAAGATTATACCTTCTTTGTACTTCCTCGCCCATGTCTTTGAAATGTTGTTGATCTTGATGATACATATTTCTAAATCTTTCATTTAGAATTGTTAAGGTTGCAAATTGTTTTAATACTTCATCTGTAAGTTCAAGTTTTCCCATATTGGTATAAAAAGAATGTTATTCTTAAATATTATTATGATATACTACCTTAGTTAATTTTATATATTATTCCACGATTAGGATAATATGGCTAATGATAATTTAGAGAAATTAAGACATTCTTCCGCACATTTGTTAGCTCAAGCTATAAAATCTTTATATCCAAAAGTTAAGTTAGGGGTTGGGCCTGTAATTGAAAATGGATTTTATTATGATTTTGATAATTTAGAAATTAAGGAAAGTGATTTTAATAAAATTGAAAATAAGATGCGAGGAATAATAAAGAGAAATTATAAATTTGTTAAAAGTAAAAAACAAAGAAAAGCAGCTGAGAAGATTTTGAAAGATGAACCATATAAATTAGAGTTATTAAAAGGATTAAAAAATAACGATATTACATTTTACCAAGATGGAGATTTTGTAGATTTATGTAAAGGACCTCATGTAAATTCTAGTAAAGATGTTAAATTTTTTAAATTAACAAAAATAGCTGGAGCATATTGGAAGGGTGATTCTAAAAATAAAATGCTTACAAGAATTTATGGAACTGCTTTTCATAATGAAAATGAATTAAAGGATTATTTGAAACTAGAAGCAGAAGCTGAAGAGAAAAATCATGTTAACTTAGGAAAAAGATTAGGGTTGTTTGTTATTGATGAGACTATTGGAAAGGGTTTGCCGTTATTGACGCCAAAAGGTACAACAATAAGAAGAGTTTTAGAAAGATTTATTCAAGATGAAGAAATTAAAAGAGGTTATCAATATACAAGAACTCCCGTACTTGCGAAGAGTGATTTGTATAAAATTTCTGGACATATTGATCATTTTAGAGATGATATGTTTATTTTTGACGCAAATGGAGAAGAGTTTGCTTTAAGACCAATGACTTGCCCACATCAATTTATGATTTACAAATCTGAATTAAGAAGTTATAGAGACTTACCAATAAAATATGCAGAGATTGCAGATTTATTTAGAAATGAGAAAACTGGGGAATTACATGGATTAATAAGAGTGAGACAATTTTCTCTAGCTGATGCGCATATTTTTTGTAGAGATGATCAAGTTGAGAAAGAATTTGAAAATGTTTTAGATTTAATTCAATATGTGATGAAGACTTTAGGATTTAAAGATTATTGGTATAGATTTTCAAAATGGGATCCTAAAGATAAGAAAAAGTATGTTAACAATCCTAAAGCATGGAAAAACACTCAAAAAATTATGAAAAATATTGTAGATAAATTAAAATTAAAATATGTTGAGGCAGATGGAGAAGCTGCATTTTATGGACCGAAATTAGACATTCAAATGAGAAATGTTTTTGGAAAAGAAGATACTGTTTTTACTGTGCAAATAGATTTTGCTTTGCCTGAAAAGTTTGAATTAACTTATGAAGGGGAAGATGGAAAGAAACATAGACCTATTGTGATACATAGATCTTCAATTGGATGTTTAGAAAGGACAATTGCTATGTTAATAGAACATACTGGTGGAAATTTTCCTTTATGGTTAAGTCCTACTCAGATAAGAATTTTAACTATTAATGATAAGAATATTAAATTTGCTAATGAGGTTTTAGATAAATTAAGTGAAGAAGGTTTAAGAGTAGAGTTAAATGATAGAAATGAATCTATTCCTAAGAAAGTTCGAGACGCGCAAGTAGAGAAAATCCCTATTGTAATTACAATTGGGGATAAAGAGCAGAAAAATAAAAAATTAGCAGTAAGAACTTTAAACGGTAAGGTTAAATTTAATGTTAACATTAATAAATTAGCTACAATTGTAAAAGAAAATATTGAAAATAAAAATGCTAAATTCTCTATCTAAATTAGAAACTTCTAGTGCATTTAAAGATTGGAAAGAGAACAATCAAGATAGTTATTTATGTAGTTGTTTTTTTATGGATAAAGAAAATTGGCAGTTTGATTATTATTTACCGAAGGAAGATAAAATTAAGTCTTTTATTGTTTCTGAAGAAATAGAAGAGTTAAAAGATGCTGAAATTTTTAAAAAAGATAAAAGAAAATTAGATTTATTAGATTTAAAAAAAGTTAAGATAAATGTTAATGAAGTTTTAGAAATTGCTAATGAATTAATAAAGAAAAAACATGATCATGAGAAGATTATTAAGAGAATTATTATTTTACAAAATTTAGAAGAAGAAACTTGGAATATTACTTACGTTACTTCGTCTTTTAATGTTGTAAACTTTAAAATAAGTGCAATTAGTGGTAAAGTTCTAGCTGAAAAAATAGAAAATATTATGAGCTTTAAAGCAAGTTAAATTTTATTAATTAGAGATAGATTTATATATAAATTAAATTAGTTATTATAGAAAAAGATGGCTAACATCCCTTTTATTCAAATCCAAGGTATCCGAAAATCCTTTGGTAAAAATGTAGTCTTAGATAATATTGCATTAGATATACCTTACGGAGAAATATATGGAATAATTGGAAAAAGTGGTTCTGGGAAAACTACATTATTAAATATATTAATTGGATTTTACAAACCTAATAATGGTGCAATAATATTTCAATCTAGAAATTTGTTAAAGGACTTGATGAATGTTAAGCAACAATTTGGTTTCGCTTCTCAATCTGGTTCTTTTTATGGAAAATTAACTGTTAAGGAGAATTTACAATACTTTGGAAAAATGTATAATGTTCCTGAAAATATTTTAGAAGAAAGGATCCCAAGATTATTAAAATTAGTTTCTCTTACAGATGCTCAGGATACTCAAGGAAGAAGATTAAGTAGTGGAATGAAAAAAAGATTAGATATTGCATGTTCTTTAATTCATGATCCTAAAGTTTTAATTTTAGATGAGCCAACAGAAGATTTGGATATTGTGTTAAGAAGAGATATTAATGATTTACTTAGGAAAATAAATAAAGAAAAAAATGTTACTATGATTATTACTTCTCATCTTTTACATGAAATGGAAGATGTTTGTGGTAGAATTGCAATATTAAATCAAAGTAAAATAATAAAAGATGGAACTGTTGATGAATTAAGAGATAGCACTAGTAAAAGTGTTGAAGTTATTTTGAAAACTGAAGATCAGAAGTATGAACAAGATGTAAAAAGCATAAATGCATTTAATGAAGTTAAAGATGTTAAAATAGCTAGAGATAAAATGTATATTTCAAGTGATAATCCATTGGATGCTTTACAGGATGTTATTAAACTTTTAAATACAAGAAAAAAGAAGATACTAGAAATTAAGATTAATAGACCATCGTTAGCTGATGTCTTTGAGGAGTTAACGAAGGATAAGGTAAAAAAAGAGGTTGAGTATGTTAAAGATAGCAAGAGTAATATTAAAGGATTTTAAACTATTAATAAGAAGCAGAAGCTCTGCGGTAGTTGTCTTATTAGGACCTTTGTTATTAATGTTATTAGTTGGGTTAGCATTTAATACTTCAAATTTATTTGATATTAAAGTTGCAACGTATTCTTCTGCGTACAATGAATTATCAGATTCTTTAATTGCAAATTTAGAAGATAATTCTTATAAGGTTTTTAAGATAGATAATGAACAGGAATGTATTAATTCTGTTGAAAGAGGAAGAAACCATGTATGCGCAGTAATTCCTGGTGATTTAGACGTTCAAAACACAGAAGGAGCCATAGTATTTTATGTTGATAAGACTAGAGTGAATATTGCTGGAGCTATTATAAATTCTTTATCTACAAAAATTTCTTTAAAATCATCTGAGATAAGTACTTCACTAACGAATACATTATTAACATCGTTAAATGATGCTAGTGTTAAACTAAATGAAAAGAAAGATGCTATTAGAAATTTAACAAGTAATTTAGTTACAACTGAAAATAGATTAATTTCCTTAGAATCTAGTACTGGAGAATTGAACACATCTTATGGTGTTAATATTTCTGACTATGGTGATCAGTTAGATGATATAAAATCTGGAAATAACCTTACTGGAGATACAGCTGAAGATATTAGTAAATTTGCTTCTAGCTTTAAAGGTTTATTGAGAAATTTAGAAGATAGATTTGATGAAATTCAAGATTTTAAAGATACTACAAATACTGAAGTTTCAAGTATAAAATCAGTAATATCTAGTGATAAAGAAATAATAACAGAAGTTGAAAAAATTATATTAGAAATAACTGAAGATATTGATAAAATTGAGATTAAAGATGTAAGTAAAATTGTTAATCCTATTACAACGGAGATAAAACCTATTGTTGCTGAGAAAACACATTTAGGAAATACATTCCCTTCATTGTTAGTTTTGGTATTACTATTCTCTGGAATATTGTTGGGTTCTACAATGATAATTAATGAGAAAAGTTCTCCTGCATACTTTAGAAACTTTATTACCCCTACAAAAGATGTTGTATTTGTTATAGGTAATTATTTTTCAAATTTGATTATTTTACTGTTGCAGTTAACAGTTATATTTGTAGTTATGATGATAATAACTAAAGCAGTCATAGAATATCAAGTAATATCAAATTTATATGTTGCATTATTTTTAATTGCTTCGGTATTTATTTTAATAGGAACATTAATTGGTTATATTTTCAAGAGTAGCGAGACAGCGAATTTAGCTTCAATGTCTGCAAGTGCTATTTTGTTATTCTTTTCAAATACAATATTACCTATTGAGACTTTGCCGACTGGAATTAGACAAATTGTTCAGTATAGTCCATTTGTTTTAGGTGAAAATGTATTAAGAAAAATTTTAATTTTCAATGAAAGTTTAGCAGAAGCCATAATACCTTTATCGATTTTACTAGGTTATGTAATTGTATTATTTGTAATTGTTTATGTTTTGAGAAAAGGCACTAAGAGAAGAGTTTAAAAATAAGTTATTCTTTTAAGTTATATGAAACAACAATTAGATCCTTGGGGAAGTTCTAATATTGAAAATTATAATAGATTAATGAAAGAGTTTGGTATTACTCCGTTTTCTGGAATATTGAAGAAAGTTAAGAAACCTAGCCTTTACATGAAAAGAGGAATTATTTACGGACATATTGGTTTTCAAGAAGTTTTAAACGCGATAAATAAGAAAGAAAAATTTGTTATGTTAACTGGGCTAATGCCAAGTGGTGCTATGCATATGGGGCATAAGTTAGTTGCAGATCAAATGGTTTATTATCAAAGTTTAGGTGCTGAATGTTTTATTACTGTTGCAGATGTTGAATCTTATTTAACTAGGAATATTTCAATAGAAGATGCTAGAAAAACAGCAGTTGAAGAATATTTGTTAAGTTATATTGCTTTAGGATTAAAACCTAAGAATTGTCATTTTTATTTTCAGTCTAATGGTTCTGTTGGCTATAATAATTTGAGTAAATATGTCTCTAAGAAAATTACATTTAATGGTGTTAAATCTTTGTATGGAGATATAACTCCTGGGAAAATAGTTTCTGCTTTAACTCAAGTTGCAGATATTTTACACCCAGAATTAGAAGAATTTGGTGGACCAAGACCTGTTGTAGTTCCAGTGGGAAGTGATCAACACCCCCATATGCTATTATCTAGAGATATTGCAACTAGAATGAAAGAATATGGCTTTGTATTGCCTGCTGCTACTTATAATAAATTTTTACCTGGATTAATGGGTGTAGATACTAAAATGTCCTCTTCTAAAGAAGAATCTTTTATTTCTTTGAAAGATACAGAAGATATAGTTGAAAAAAAGATAAAGAAATATGCTTTTTCTGGTGGAAGAACTACATTAAAAGAACATAGAAAAAAAGGTGGAAAACCAGAAGTGGATGTTAGCTATCAATGGTTGACTTTTTTAGAGGAAAATGATAGTAAATTAAAGAAAATCTATAATAATTATAAATCTGGTAAATTATTATCTGGAGAATTGAAAGAAATTTTGATTGAAAAATTGAATAAATTCTTAAAAGATCATCAAAGAAAAAGAGAGAAAGCTAGGAAGATAGTTGATAAGTTCTTAGAATAATGTTGTTACTTTAGAGTTATTAAAAATAGAAAGGTTTATAAAGGTTGATATTCTTATTTTATTATTAAATAGTAATAGAAAACAAAAATGATAGTAAAAAACGATTTTTTAAAGAAGTTAAGAAGTATATTTGATTTAAATATTTACGAAGCCAAAATTTGGGCTGCTTTACTAAGTAAAGGAGTATCAAGTGCTGGTGAATTATCTGAAATTTCAGGAGTTCCAAGATCTAGAAGTTATGATGTTTTAGAATCTCTTGAGAAAAGAGGATTTATTATAATGAAAGTTGGTAAACCTATAAAATATATAGCAGTTAAGCCAAATGAAGTTGTAAATAGAGTTAAAAGTTCTTTAATGGCAAAAGCTCATGAAAACATTCAAGTTATTGAAGACATGAAAGATACAGAAGATTTTAGAGAATTAGACCTATTGTTCAAACAAGGAATTGAACATGTTGATCCTGCAAATTTATCAGGAGCATTAAAGGGAAGAAGTAATGTTTATAATCAAATTTCAAACATGTTAAGAGGAGCTAAAAGAAGTGTTGTGCTAATGACAACTAGTAAAGGTTTAAAGAGAAAGGCAGATTTATTAAAATTAAATTTAAAAAAGTTAAAAGATGTTAAAGTTAAGATCTTAGTTCCTATAGATGAAGAAATAAAAGATACTGTAGAAGAATTAAAAGAATTTGCTGAAATTAAACACACAGAAGATGTTAAATCAAGATTCTGCGTTGTTGATGGTGAAGATGTTTTATTCTTGTTAAAGAATGATGATAATGTTCATGAAGCATATGATTCAGCTATCTGGGTTAAAACCTCACTATTCGGTGGAGCATTAGAAAGTTTCTTTGATAATGCTTGGGAAAAGTTATAATTTTAGGAGTTAAAATGGAAGAAACTCTTTTTCAGAAAACTCAAGGGAAACAATTGGAATATATTCATAAGGCTATTGATTTGGGTAAAAATCCTGCAAAAGTAAGTGAAATATTTAGAAGAAATGATATAGATTGCGCTATAGAAGAAGTTGAAGATTACTTAAATCCAAAACAGAAAATATTATTTGTAGATGATGATCGTATGCTTGTAGAAATGGGAAATATTATTTTAGGAAAGGCAGGCTATGATGTAAGAACCGCAATTAGCGGAGAGGAAGCAATGAAAACTGCTGAAAATTACGAACCAGATTTAACAATTTCAGATTATTCTATGCCAGGTATGACAGGTGTTGAACTTCTTTTGAAAATAAATCAAATTCATCCTAATTCAAAACTAATGTTATGCTCAGGAAGTGAAGATTATTTTAAGGAAATACCTGAAGAATATAGGGACAGAGTTACAACTGTTCTTAAACCATATAGACTTCCTGAACTTCAAGACTTAGTAAAATATTCTTTAGAAGAGTAAATATGTCAAACAATTATAAAATACTAGTTGTAGATGATGATTATAAACTTAGACCTCTTATTATAAGATCATTAGAAGATAATTTAGGAGATGAATATAGTTTTTTAGAAGCTTCTAATGGAGAAAAAGCTTTGGATAAAATCAATAAAGAAAATATTAATTTAATAATTTCCGATACACGAATGCCTAACATTGATGGTTATGAGCTTTTTGAAAAAATAAGAAAAAATTCAAATTTGGATAATACTGATTTTATAGCAATGAGTAACGATATTTATTTCTTAAGAACATGGGATAAAAAATATGGTAAATCAAGTGAATATGGTGAAAGAGGAATTGAAGGAACTATAGATAAGTCTTATGACATACCAGATAAGTTATGCGAGTTAATTGAAAAATTAAATCAATAATTATTTCTTTTTAAAATAAATTATATATACCAATAAGATAACTCCAGTTACAGAATAAGAATCTGCTAAATTAAAAACTGGCCATATTTTAAGATTTATAAAATCACGTACATAACCAAAGAATATTCTATCTATTAGATTACCTATAACCCCTGATAAAATTAATATTAAGTACAATCTTAATTCTTTATATTTCTTATAATAAAAAATAATTATAGAAATTACTATTAAACTTAAGAGTATTAAAAAGATGTTTTGTCCTTGCAAGATACCAAAAGCAGCTCCTGTATTTGTTATTCCTGGGATTAAAAACTTAGTTAATTGGTCTAAAAAGATCAACATTATTAATAAAATTATTTTTTTCATAACAAAAAATTTAAAAGGAACAGAGTTTATAATTTTTGTGAATGGCAGAAGAAGGAAAAAAAGAGGAGAGAGTAGTTGAGGAAGAGAAAAAAGAGGAAGATATACTTGGTGATGCAATAAATAAATTATATATAGAAGTTGACGAAACAGGTTCTGGAGTTGAGAAATTTTATTTTTGGATATTAACGTTTATTAGATCTACACCACCTTCAGGGATTAGTTTACCTAATTACCAATATAAAATTAGTAAAATTAAAGATATTTTTTCTGCGAGTGAGACTGGTGCTTATTTTGGAAATATTGAACAAAGAAAAGGGCTACAACAAGAAAAAGTTGCTCAATATATGGCAACCTTGGGAAAGATGACTAGGGATTTATTTCAGATAATAAGAGAGCTAAGAATTATTGAAGAAAGATTAACTTATTATGATAGAAGTACTCCCAAGGATAAAGACGGAAAACCGATAGAAGATTGGGAAGAAGCAGAAATAGCATTAAAGAGCATATGGATTGATTTAGTAGAAGGAGGAAGTAAAAATCCTACATCTGTGCTAGGATTAGGAAGCCAAGTTGGTTTTGTTATTTTACCAGATTTATTTTTTACAATACATCCTCAGAACAGGAAAAAAGTTAAGTATGACATGGGGGAACTAGCTAAAAGAGGAATAAATAGAAAAATAAGAGAAGTTCTAGGAAGAAAATTATGGCAATATTTAGATTGGAAGGAGAAAACAGGAAAAGAAATTAGAACAAGAAAAAATTTTGTTTTAAAATTCTTAAGACAACACTATAATGTTATGAAAATGTATATTACTTGGTTAAAACCTTATTTAAGAAATATAAAAAAATTACAAGGAAATCAAGAAGATTATGCTGAAGTTGTTACGGGTTTTGATACTAGTAAAATAGAATTAGAGATTTTAGCTAAGAAAGAAAAGACAGGAAAGGAGAAACAAAATGTTTTTCCATGTATTTTAGTAAAATTTGATTATACTGCCATACCTCAAATGGCTTATCAAGAAGAGTACCAAAGAGGTGCTGTACATTCAGGAAACTCTAAGATTTGGTTTGAAGCATATACACTTACAGATGAACAGATAAACAAATATAAGAAACAGAAAGATGATGAGGACATGGAATTAATTGCATCTGTATATGAATCTATGGATTCTTTGAAAGAAGATTTAAAAAAATATTTAGAAGAAGAAGGAGAAAAATGGCATAGTGAGGATGAGAAGAAGGAAGAGGAGAAGAAAAATTCTTTATTAAGTTTTTTCCCAGATATGTATGATAATTTCTCAAGTATTTTTAAAGGTTTTAAAGAAATTTTTACCCCTAACATTAAAAGTGAAACGCAAAAACAACAAGCTCATTGGAAGTTTAAAGATGAGGAAGCAGAAGCTAAAAGTAATGCTGAAATTGGTTTGTGGATTTTATATGATGTGTTTAAGAAAGCGCATAGAATGTTTACTTGGTAAAAGCTAATGTTTAAATAAGTAAATTCTATAGTTTGTGTATGGTTAAAGTAAAAGCTAAAAAAAGTAGTAAGAAAGATATAAATAGAATAATCCATAAAAATATTTTAGATAGATTTAATCATTTGAAAGAACTATTAAAGGATATTAAAGATAAAGAAGTTAAGAAGGAAGTTAAGAAAGATATTGAGATTATTAAGGAAGAAGTTAGAACAAATGATTTGTTTAATTTAGATGTTGGTTTAATAGAAGAAACTTTAGCAAAAGTTGAAAATTCTGTTGATGTAATTGATGATTATAATCCCCAGATAAATGAAACAAGAAGAGATAATTCTATTTTAGAAAATACTATCCAAGAACTTGCTAAAGATATTCCTAAAGATCAAAATAAAGGAATTAAGTATAGTGCTTCAAGATCTGATTATGGTGGAGAATATACAGGGAGTTATGAATCTGTTAAATATGGTTCTAACTCTTTGAAGAAAGATCAAGATAGAAGAACAAATGAATTTAATATTGTTGAAGAAACAATGGAGTTTGGAAAATACGATTCTAATTCGAAAGATATTTATAGTACAGAAAAGAAACAGAAAAAGGTGTAAAAAATGGCTTTTGAAAGTGACTATTGGCATGCAATGGACAATAAACCAGCAAAAAATCTTAATCTAGATCCTGGAACATTAGGAATTAGTGCTCCACCATTTAAAGATCAAGTAGAATCTTTAAGGACTAGGATATTTCAAGGTGCTTCGAGAATAGAGTTAGGTTTTACAGGAGCAGGTAAAGGGAATTTACAACAAGGTTCTACAACTCCTGAACAATATAGCAGTGAAGAAAGAGAATCTATGAGGCAATTAGCTAAGATAAATGATGTTGAATTATCTACACATGCTTCTTTTGGTATTGGTGGTTTATCTGGTTTTGATTCACAACAAGGAACTTTTAGTGATGAAGCTGCTGAAAGTGCATTAAATGAAGTTAAAAGAGCAATAGATTTTGCAGGAGATACTGCTAGAGGTGGCCCTGTTGTCTTACATGCTCAGGAATTTCCAAGAGCTATTTCTAGAGTTCAACCAGAAGGTGTTAAAGGAAAGTTTGAAGGTTTTGAAGAAGAGGAAGAAAAAGGTATGGTTTATTTTGCTGATGAAAGAACTGGAAAAGTTGAAGGAATTAAGAAAGATACCTTATTACCAACACCTGTGGAAGAAGTTAAGGGTGATCTTTCTAAAGGGTATAAGAGATATGAAGAAGATACAGAAGATCATAAGAAAGGAGAAATAATATTTGAAACTAAAGATTTTCATGGATATATCGAAGAACAGAAGGAAGAATTAGAAAAGAAATATCCAAATTGGAGTGGGAAAAAATTACAAGAAGAAGCTGAAGTAAAAGCACTTGTAGAATTTGAAAATAGAGAGGTAGAAAGATTAGCGGCAGATAGAGAAAGATTTGATAGAGATGTTAGAAGAAGTGAAGGATCAGTAAAAGGATTAGAAGAATTGAAAAAAAATTATAATAAAGTTTTAGAAAGTTCTTCTGATAAAGAAGCTGTAAAATCAATCTTAAGAAATAATCCGATAATAAAATCAATGGCTGAAACAGCTGGAGAAAGAGAAGAATTATTAAATAATCCTGAAAAATTTCTTGATGACGCAATAGAAGAGAGAAATAACGTGATTAGAGTTTATAGAGATGGTGTAGTTTCTTACAGCAGACAAATTGAAACATTAAAAGATAGACAAAGACACTTAAAACCTATTGAAGAGGTCGGTCTTGATAGAAGTGCTAATAGTATTGCTAAAGCTGGAATTTTTGCTTTTGATAAAGAAAAATCCTATGCTAAAGATAAAGATGGAAAATCTTTGTTTGTAGCTCCTGAGAATTTATTTGATACAAGTTATGGTTCTGATCCTAGAGAATTAAGAAGAATTATAGAGGAATCTAGGAAAAAAATGTCTGAAAAGTTGGTTGGTGATAAATCAAGGCATTTAAGTAAAAATCAAGCAGATAAAATAGCTGAAGAACATATTAAAGCTACTTTTGATATTGGTCATGCAAATACTTGGAGAAAATATTTCAAAGCTCCACCTGGAAAAGATCCGGATAAGGAATTTAATAAATGGGTTATTAAAGAAGTTGAAGATTTACAAAAGAAGAAAATTATAGGCCATGTGCATCTAAGTGATAATTTTGGTTATTATGATGAACATGTTAGTCCTGGTTTTGGTAATGCTCCTGTAAAAGAATTTGTTAGTAAGTTAAAAGAACTTGGTTATAAGGGAACTATGTTGGTTGAACCTGGGCATCAAGATATTAGAGCTTTTACTGAAGGTATGAGAAATTTAAACTCTCCCATTTATAGGTCTAAAACATGGACAGATATTGAAACAGGTTTTGGTGGATCAACTTATAGTCCTACTTACATGGTTGGAGAATATGCACCTGATGTAAGTTTAGGTGATGAACATAGAGATCATAAATTTTGGACAGGAGTTCCAATTGAATAATTTTATATATATATGTTTTATTTTAGATAAAAAAGAGGTGAACTAATGGACTTTAAGATTGAACGAAATATAAGGAGAAACATACCTTATATTGATCAAAAAGATTTGGGTATAGCTAAAAAATTTGCTACTAAAGTTTATAAAGAATTTGGAACTTTTATTTCTGCTATTGTTTTATTTGGTTCTGTTGCCCAAGGAAAAGTAAAAAGAAATGATATTGATTTATTAATTGTTATTAATGATGTTAAGATTAAAATACATCCTGAAATAATGGAAGCTTATAGAGTTATAGTTGAAAAAGCTATTCTAGATATTAGTCCTAAGATACATGTTCAAACTATGAACTATAGTAGTTTCTGGGAATATGTTAGAGCTGGAGACCCTGTTGCTGTAAATATTTTAAGAAGTGGTCTTGCATTAGTTGATACTGGTTTTTTTGATCCTTTGCAAGCTTTATTAGATAGTGGAAGAATAAGACCTAGTATTGAATCTATTCAGACATATTTTACAATGAGTTATGCAAGTTTATTTAGAAGTAGAGACCATTTACTTTCTGGAGCTGTTGATTTATATTGGGCTGCAATTGATGCTGCTCATTCTGCTTTAATGTCTGTTGGGGAAATACCTCCAAGTCCAGAACATGTAGCTGGTATGATGGGGGAGAAATTAGTAAAAGGTAGAAAATTAGATAAAAAATATGTTGCAATAATGAGTGAATTATATTTAATTAGTAAAAAGATTTCTAATAGGGAAATTAAATTTATTACTGGTAAAGAATACGATAAATTAAGAGATAAAACTGAAGATTTTGTAAAAAGAATAAAAAAATTTATTGAAGAAAAGAAATAAAAGAAGCTTATGCAGCTTCTAATTCTTCATCAACTACAGCTTCTAAGCCAGCTGTACCTAGATCTGTAGCACTTACTTCTGGTTTTCTTCTTTTAGCAGCTTCGTCTCTTATGCTTTTTAATGCATATTCAGTGAAAGGAATATTAGTTTCCTCAGGTTCTGGCTTATATCCAAGCTCTTTTTCTCCTATGTAAGCTAATCTTTCTGTGTCTCTTAAAATTGGTAATAAGTTAGCTTGTGCTACTTCATAAGTTTTTTTAAATTCCTCATTTTCTTTTCCACTTTCTAAAAGGAATCTAATAAACTCAGTTTTATTTGTAAATCTATCCTTAACATCTTTTAGAAATGCTCTCATTGGATACATCATACCATGTTTCAGAGAACTTGAAAGTGCTTCCATATCTCCAACTCCACCAACAGATTCAGCGAATGTGTTTATGTATTTTTCTTCAAAAGCTTCTGGATTATCTAGTCCAGCATCAATTGCTTTGTCAGTTTCTGTTTTGAATTTTATGTCAGCTTCATATTTAGGTTTTGTATTTTCTTGTTCTGTCATTTTATTTTTTAATATAACCTCCATTTCTGGTTAATATATCTAAGATATAATCCTTTATAAAGCTTTCTATTTATATTTACTTAATAGTAGTTACTAATTATCTTGTCTCCACTTGTCTTTTAGTGTTTTTAATATAGAATCTAGAAGTTCCCAATCTGCTTCCTTACCCATAGTTAAGGAGAATTCTTGGCCATTTGCTAAAAGTTTAATTGGGAAATTTTCATTATCTCCATTATTTTTAGTATCTTCTGTTTTTTTAGAAATTTCAGTATTTTTAAAGGAAGCATAATAATCTTTGATTTCTTCAGAATTAGGCATTTCTTCAGAGGCCATTATTGGTTCTTGGACATTTTCTTCAATATCTGATTTTTCAGTAATCTGTGGCATTTTAGGTTGTTTAGTCTCAAAGATTTTTGATTCTTGTACTTGTTTTATACCTAGTAAATATGTTTTTGAGCTTTCAACAGCATATTCTATCTCAATTTCAGAGCTAAAAATAGATTCTATTTTTTCAGTAGTTTTTGCTAAATTTATCATATCATAATCATTTAGTTTTTGGGATCGTGAGGATTTATCATAAACTGATTTTTTAACTGTTTCTCCTGTATTATCATCTTTTGTTAATATTTCATCTTGAGTATTTACTTTTCTATCTATTATTTTATGAGTCTCTTTTTCTAAACTAAAGAAATCTGGTTCTATTATGTTTGTTTTTATTGGTTCTATTGATCCTAGGATAGATTTTATTATAATTGATGAATTTGTTGTTTTTGAGGTTCCTGAAATTTGAGGATTTACCATTTTTTGAATTATAATTGAAGGTTTTATGTTTTTTTTATTTGAAATTAATTCTCGTGTTAAAATAGAAGCAAAACATTTTTGTATTGTTGAAATTATATTTTGATTACCTCTAACGTTTAAGAAAGCAGAAGGGTTTTTTATATAAGAATTATTTAGAGATATTCTTACCGCGACGGAGGGAGAATCACGACCTGCTTTGATCATGTTAATTGTTGGGATATTTGCTAGTTTGTAAACGTCTATATTTACATTCAAATTATTATAAGCTTCTAAAATTTGGTTTTTTAATTTAAAAGACATTTCAGAGTCCATAATTGATTCTTGTAGTTGTGTTATTCTTTCTTGCAGTTTTTCTTCATTTTCTAGATTAAAATTCTTTATTTCAGCTAATTCTCCTAGTAAATTACTCTCTTTTAGAAATTCATCATAGAAATTTGTTGAAAGGACGAAACCATGAGGAACTTGTAGGTTTAATCTTTTTAATTTAGATAGGTTTATCGCTTTCTTTCCTAAGAATTTGTAGTCCTCTTCTTTTATATCATTAAACCATTTAATTAGCATTAATTTTTGTCTAGATTTAAATAATATAAATGTTTCTCTAAAATTATTTTTTAGAATTAGTTTTTATTTCGTTAATTGTTATTGAACATTTAACAGGTATTCTAGATACTGCAGCCCATAAGGCTTTTTTTGCGGTGTCTAGATGTTCTTTATCTGTATATGCTGAAAATATTGTTTTACCTTTTTTAACTTGCCCTGCTACTCCTGAAGGTTTTCCAAAAGCATGTGCCATTCCTGTTTGTAATCTATCTGCGTGTGCTCCACCAAGCATTTTATTTTCTCTTAAAATATGATGAGGATATATTCTTACTCTAAATAGATAACTTTTTGGACCAATATTTAGATTTAAACGTCTATTAACTACAATTCTTGCTGATTCAATTGCATTATGTCTTATTTGACCTTCATCTTTAGAAACTAAATTTAATTCATAAGAAAAATCTTTGTGAACTTCCCCCATCACATATCTAACTATCTTATTTGGAGGAATGGTTCTTATGTAAGATTTACTTTTTTTCTTACTTTTTCTAACATAAGGTCTTTCTAATTTACTATAACATGATCCTTTTCTTAAGCCTGCCATTTTATTATAATTTAGAGATAAGTAGTATTTAAAAGTGTATAGGTTTAGAAAGAACTATGGGAATTGAACTGTCTAAAAAAATATCTGATTCTAAATACGACAGGAATCATGGAGAATCTTTGGATATTTATCTTTCGGAAATTGGTAAAACTGATTTACTTGAAAGAGAAGAAGAATATAAAATTGCCGAAAAAGCAAGTAATGGCGACCAGGAATCTATTCATAATTTAGTTAAATCAAATTTGAGATTTGTAGTTTCTGTAGCAAAGCAATATCAAAATCGAGGTTTACCTTTAGATGATTTAGTATCTGAAGGTAATTTAGGAATGATGAGGGCTGCTAATAGGTTTGACGAAAAAAAAGGATTTAAATTTATTAGCTACGCTGTATGGTGGATTAAACAATCTATATTACAATCATTATCTAAAAACTCAGAATTGCCATTGAATAGAGTTAATGAATTAAATAAAATAAATAAAACTATTAGAAAAATAGAACAAGAAAAAATGGAATATGCAACCCCTAGAGAGATTTCTGATTATCTAGATAATAGAGAATTGAATCTAGAAAAAATTGATGATTTAATAATATCAAACTATAAATCTATAAGTTTGGACAAAGATTTTGGAAATAGAGATGAGAATACAATGTTAGATTCTATTTCTTTAGATGATGAACATACAGATGAAACAACAATTTACAATGAATTGAAAGAACATGTTAATCAATCACTAAGTAGTCTATCTGAAAAAGAAGCTGAAATAATTAAATTATATTTTGGAATAGATGAAATAAGAGAATATACATTAGATGAAATTGGTAATAGATTTGGCTTAACTCGAGAAAGAATAAGACAAATAAAAGAAAAAACATTAAATAAATTAAGACATAAATCAAGAAATTCTAATTTAAGGTCACATGTTGAAGATTAATCTTCTTCTGGTTTCATAAAAGGAAACAAAACACATTCTCTAATTGGTTTATCTAATAAATAAGCAAAGAATCTTTCTGAGACACCAAAACCTGTTGTTGGAGGCATTCCATACATTAATGCATCTACGAAATCTTTGTCATACATTTGTGCTTCTGTATCCCCTTGTCCTCGCATTTTAGTTTGTTCCTTAAATCTGTTTTCTTGATCTATTGGATCGTTTAATTCTGTGTAGCCATTAGCCATTTCACTTCCAGCCATTAAAACAAAAAATCTTTCAGTTAGTTCAGGATTTTTTCTATGTCTTTTTGCTAGGGGTGAAACTTCCACTGGTTGATTAATAATAAAAGCAGGACCTGCTAATTTTTTTCTACAAGTTTTCCAAAGTAAATCCATTAATCTTCCTTTTTCTAAATTTTTTTCATACCTAACTTTTAATTTTGATAATTTTTTTTGTATTTGTTCTTTTGAGGCTTTTAATACATCTACACCTGTTTGTTTCTTTATTTCTTTTACATATTCAATTCTAGGCCACTTTTTATTTAGATCCATCTTAAATCCATGAGATTCAAATTTCAAAGTTCCTAAGACGTTTTTTGCTACTAGCTTGAACATTTTTTCTACTAATTTCATGCAGTCATCATAATCAGCATATGCCCAGTAAAATTCCATTTGAGTATAATCTTGTAGATGTTCCATAGAAACACCTTCATTTCTAAATTGTCTTCCAATTTCAAAAGTTTTTTCGAAACCACCTACCATTAATCTCTTTTGCCATAATTCTCCACAAGATATTCTTAGATAAGCATCTACGTCAAGAGCGTTGTAATGAGTTACAAAAGGTTCTGCGTCTGCACCACCTGTTGTATTTTCTAAGATCGGAGTTTCAACTTCAATAAATTTTTGTTCTTCTAAGAAATTTCTCATTGTTTTCCAGAAAATATTTTTCTTGATGAATATTTCTTTGTTTTCAGGATTTGAAATTAAATCTAAGTAACGTTTCCGTAATCTTAATTCTTGATCTTGTAAACCATGGTATTTTTCTGGTAAAGGTTTTAAAGATTTTGTTAGTAATTCAAATTTTTTAACTTGAATTGTTATTTCTCCAGTTTTTGTTGAGAATATTGTACCTTCAATACCTATAATATCTCCTAGATCTAATTTTTTGAATAAATTATACTGTTCTTTTTTTAATGTATCTTCTTTTGAGTATATTTGTATTTTTCCAGTAAAATCTTGAACATGACCAAAAATAGTTTTACCCATTTTTCTTATATTTGTTATTCTACCAGCTATTTTTACTTTTGAAGATGTTTTTTGCTCTTTCTTTAATTTTTTGAATTTTTCAAGAATTTCATTAGTTGAATTTTTAGTATCATATCTATATGCATAAGGATTAATTTTCTTTTCTCTTAATAGTTTTAATTTATCTATTCTTTGTTGAATTAACTGATTTTCTGGTTGCATTTTGATAATATTAAAGAATTTAATATTTATAAAAGTTTATCTATATTTTTTTAAAAGAATTTATTTTATATAAGAGATCTCCTACTTGAACTTCTGTCTCTTTTTTTGCTTTAAATTTATATTCTTTAGCATATTTTTCTAGTAATTCTGTTTTTGGACATAATGTTAAAAGTAAACCATTTTTTTTAAGAATGTATTTTGTTTGATGAAATAATTCTTTTGTTGTTTTATATACATCTTCCTTTGATCTTCTTTTTGAAAAAAATAAAGGTTTAGTGATTATTTTATCTACTGATTTTTCCTTAAATGAAGTATCGAGCCAATCTAATTCATTTTTACTTAAGTTAATTTTTACTTTAGCAACTTTAGAATTTATTGAAGCATTCTTTGTATCTTCTGCTAGTCCGTATAATTTTTTTGCTCCAAATAAACCTGCTTCGATTAGAATAACTCCATCACTACAAAAAGGATCTAATAGAGTATCTGTTTTTTTTAATTTAGCAATTTTAAGTAATGATGCGCCTAAAGATGAATTTATTGAATCTCTGCTACTTCTTACTTTGTAATCTCTTTTGTATGTTTTTGGATTCATGCCAAGAAAACAAGTATTTTTATATATGTCTAAAAATATTGTAAAGTTTGGATTATCTAAATTTACTTTATTCCCTTTTTTAAAAAATATTTCTCCAATTGTTTCTCTTACTTGTTGTGTGTTTATTTTAGAATTTTCTTCTTTTGAACAATCTACTCTAAATGTTCCTTTAATGTTTATTTTAGAATTTTCAACTTTTTTAAGTAAATCTTTGAAATTTTTAAATTTTATTTTTTTTATTAATTCATAAGAAAGTAGAACTGTTTTAATTTCTTTTTTACTTTTTGTATATTCTATTCTTCTATCTGTTATCTTCTTACCAGATAGTTCTTTTTCAGTAACTTGTTCTAAACCTTTGAATGTTTGGGCAATATATTTCATGAGAAAACTAAGAAAATATCATTATAAAAAACTTGTGAAAAAAAAGAAAAAAAAGAATTAGTCTCTTGCTAATTCAAATACGGATTTTAGAGCTACAATTACAGTTGCCGGTGCAACTAAAACTAATATAGCATCTAGTGTTCCTCCAAGGTATGTTCCCACTGCTGCAACATTTCCTATTACACTTCCACCAAAATTACTTACTATTACTAACACAACGCCAGCTAGCATGAATTTTTGGCTTTCATTGGATGTTACATTAAGGAAACCAATAATTAAACCTAAGATAACCAGCACAGAAGCTGTAGTTCCAGTTAAGTTTCCATTAGAAGTTAATCCAATTATTACTGCTAGAATTACACCAATTAGAAATGCCCATGCGCCAAAAGATCTATTTCCTAAATCTGCCATGAATTTTCACCTCCCTTTTTTTAAAGATTATGATAGAAATAGTTATGCAAATTTAGTATATAAAACTTTTTATATTTTATTTATGAATTTTTCAACTCTATCTAAGCCTGTTTTTATTTTTGAAAGATCTGTTGCGTAACTGAACCTTATATAACCTTCTCCGTATTTTCCAAATTCAGTTCCAGGGACAACTGCTACTTTAGATTTTTTTAATAATTTATCTGCAAAGTTATAACTTTTCATTTTTAAATGTTTAATATTTGCAAAAGCGTAAAATGCTCCATTTGGAGTTCTAGTTCTTAAACCCAGGTCATTTAATCTTTTCACAATATATAATCTTCTTTTATTGTATTCTTTTTTCATATCTTCGGTATATTTATTTGAAATTGTTAAGGCTTTAAGAGCTAAATTTTGTGATAGGGTACTTGCTGATAAAGTTACGTAATGTAAGCTTTTTATTAGTGCTGAAGTAATATTACTTGGAGCGTGCATGTAACCAACTCTAAAACCACACATCGCATAGCTTTTAGAAAATGTTTGCAAGGTAATAACATATTTTTTCATTCCGTTTAATGAACCTATTGAGATGTGTTTTTTATCATAAACTAATTTTTCATAAGCTTCATCACTAAAAACATATAGATCATTTTCAACAGCAATGTCTGCAATTTCCTCTAGTGTTTTTTTGTTTAGTACATTTCCAGTTGGGTTTGAGGGAGAATTTATTATAATTGCTTTTGTTTTCTTTTTGTTAATTGCTTGTCTTATTCTATCTGGATTAATTTCAAAACCATCTTCCTCTTCTAGTTTAACGTAATTTGGTACTGCGTTCACTAATTCTATTGCAGGTGTATAAGCTAAATAAGATGGGTTTGGAACAATAATATCCTCTCCTGGATCTAAAGTGCATAATAAAGCACCAAACATAGCTTCTTGACTTCCAACTGTAACAACTATATTGTCTGGGTTTGCATTAATTTTGTTTTCTTTTTTTAATTTTTTAGAAATTGATTCTCTTAATTCCTTTAATCCTTGTGTTGGAGAATAATGTGTGGATTTTTTTATAACTGATTTTGCATGATCTAGAATTGGTTTTGGAGTAATAAAATCTGGTTCTCCTACGCTTAGGGAGATTACATTCTTATCTTCTGCTGCTATTTTCAATAATTTTCCTATTACAGCATCTGGTAACTGTTCTTCTCTTTCAGAAATATGCACCATTTTTTTAAAACTATAATCAAATAGAAATATATAAGTTTAATCTTTTTAATTTCAAATAATGGGCTCTGCTGAAACCCTACTAAAATTGATTTAATTTTTCTATCTAAATTATATGCTATCAATTTACAAATTAC
>NZCT01000013.1 GCA_002688355.1 archaeon
ATAAAAACTTGATTAGCTGCTTTAGAGATTTCATTTGTAATTGCATCAACTTTAGAAGCAGCAATAGTATCACTAGTCTCTCCAGAATATCTTATATACAAAAATAAAATAGGAACTAAAATTATCATAACAATAATTATTATCCCTAAATATTCAGTAGACGCTTGACCTCTTTTTTTCATATTTTTCCAAAGATTACTAAATTTATAAATGTTTATAATATATTCGTAATATGTTCTCTTTTCTCTAACCTTATCACATTATCCACAAAACTCTCAACTTTAGGTTCATGGCTAACAATAATTATCTGTTTCATATTTAATTCTTTCAAAACATCTCTTATCCTATCAATTTGCTCCTCAGAAAATCCGTCAGTAGGTTCATCTAATATAATCAAATCCTTAGTCTTAATTACTCCAACAACATTATTTATAACTTGATTTAGAGCTAATCTATAAGCTAAAGCAGTAGCAGTCTTCTCTCCCCCTGATAAATCTTGATACTCTATAATAAAACCATTTTGCTCTATAATTGGAGTAAAATCTCTTTCCAAAGAAACTTGGATATCCTCATTATTTATTAAAAACCCAAACCATTTCTGGAACAGGGAACTAAAATCAGCATAAATCTTTAGCATAATACTTTTTTCCATGTTTTCAACTAAACTCAAAAAATGTTCATTAACTAAAAAATGAATTTCCTCTAGTTTAGAAATATCTTTTTTTACTTTTATCTTATCTTCAATGCTTTCTTTTAATCTTTCAATATTACTTAGCTTAGCAGAAATATCAGTTTCTACTCGCGCTTTATTTAATTGTATTTCTTTTTCTTGAGAATTTAAATTTTCTAGTTTACTTTTAACTTCATCAACATTACTTTCTGGAATTAACTTTATATTATTCATAATTACTTCTTTTTCAGAATTGAAAACAGAGATTTCCTTTATTGATTTTTCCTCTTCTACTTTTATAAAATTTAACTGTTTATTTTTATCTTCTAAATTAACTTTCTTAAGATTTAAAACATCATATTTACTTTTCAATTCCCTTATCTCAGATAACTTATTTTTGTTTTCCTCTTGTTCATTATTTAAAACTAAATTTTTAGATTCTAATTCTTTTAACTCATTATCCAATTCAAGAATCTTATTATTTTCCTCAGAATTTATAGATTTCTTATGGTCATGTATAACATTTTGTTTACACAAAGGACAAAAATCCATTGTATTTATTTTCTCTACAATTCCTTGAGAGGCTAATTTCTTAGTTCTAATATCTTGAATCTTATTGGAAATCTCTTGAACTTCGCTATTTAAAACACTAATTTTATCGTCGATAGTTTTAATCTCTAAACTAAAGTCTTTACTCTCCTCATTAACAGTAACTTCATTTTTCAAAACTTCAACTTCTTTAATCAATCTTTCCTTATTTAGCTTATTTCTCTCTACTTCTGAATTCTTATTAGAAATCTTTAACTCTATAATATTTTCTTGATTTTTTAATTCTTTTAGTTTATTACTTAACTCTTCCTTCTCTGAAATTTCTTGTTTAATAACATTAATTTCCTTAACTAAATTATTTATTTTTAAATCCAAACCTTCTTTCTCTTTATTTAATTCTAGAATATTACTCTCTAAACTTTTCTTCTCTTCTTGTTCTTTTTGTAAATTCTCAACCCTAATTAATAATTCAGCTTTCCTTCCTTTTACTTTACTTAGAAATAATTTAGAATTTTCCTTTACTTTTTTATATTTATCAATTCCAAATATTCTTCTTAAAATATCTAATCTTAATTCATTATTACTAAATAAGATCTGTTTCATCTCTTCCTGTGGTGTATAAACAGTATATCTATAAATTAAAGATTTAGTCTGTGTTAAAAATTCTTTAGGATAACTTATTGTATCTAGCACAAATTGTTTAATTTCTATCGGCGATAGTAAAGTTTCTTCCCCATTTACAATAACAGAACCAGAATCTTGTGAAACAGATTTACTTCCTCTTTTCAAAACTCTTTTAATTGTAATTTCTTTATCTTCAACATTTAAAGACAATTCAACAAAACCTTTCTTAGTTCCATTTCTTAACAAACTAGAACCAGTTAAATCTCCTTTTAACAATCCAAACAACGCAAACTCTATAGAAAATAAAATAGTGCTTTTCCCAGAACCAATATTTCCTGCTAGTAAAACATTACCTTCTGGAAAATTAATTTCCTGATTAACATAGCTTCTAATATTTTCTAATTTAATTTTATTAATAATCATTTTCCAAATAGTTTCTCAATATCTAAAGATTTCAAACATTCTTCTATCAACCTATTCTCAAAATCTAGAACTTTCTCACCTTCTTCTTTTTCTTTATTCAAAGACAATAACAAATTATTAATTAACGGTTTATACGTTTCTAAATCTTTTACCTCAATCTTCTCTAAATGTTCATTAATTATTTTACTCTCAGCAACTTCAATATTTTCCTCAACGTCAATATTCTCAAATTCTTTAGAAACTAATTTAGTAGTATTCTTCAATATTGCGTAAGAATCTTTAAAACTCTCAAAAATTTCTTTAAAATTTATATCATTAGGCTTACCACTTTCTAACGTACCCTCAATTCGTAACATAACTATCTTATCTTTAAAATCACTAACAGTGTTTAAAATTTCTTGCTCAACTTGTAATGGTGTTTTCTTATTAGCATCAAAGTAATAAGTTTTAACTTCTTTTTCACTTACAATAATACGTTCTATATTTGCAACTTTATTATCTTGAACTTCAATTAAATTAAAACCACCTTCTTTTAATTCTTCTAATTCCTTAAAACTATTTGGAAATAAAGGTCCTGGATAACATAAATAACCTCTATCATACTTTTCTTTTAAAATATAATGCACATGTCCTCCAGCATAATAATCAAAATTCTTAGGGAATAACGTAACATTAATAGAATCAACTTTTTCTAAATCTTTTGGTTTATACTCTTCAATTGAACAATGAAATATAAATATCTTAAATCCTTCTTCATCTTCAACCTCTTTAAAATCTAAAGTTTTAAAATATTCCTTTTCTAATCCTAATCGTAAACCTAATACCCCTGTAATCTTAGTATTTGTTTTATCTTCAGTAAATTTTAATTTATTTTCTTTAACTTTCATAACATTAATTAGTAATCCTGATTTCTCTAAAACATCAATCATAGACTTACCACTTGGAGAAAAATCATGACTTCCAGGAACAACATATAAACTAATATTTTTGTTTTTTAATTTTCTAATTATTGAAGCAACATCTTTAATAGAATCTATACTAGGTAAAGCTGTATTAAACAAATCTCCTGCAATTAACACAAAAGCAGTATGTTTTTCTATACAGATATCAATAGCTCTTCTAAACGCATCTAAATTTAATTTACTTAATTTAGGATCTTGCCATCCTCCAATATGTACATCAGCTAAATGTGCGAATTTCATTCAATTAAATATGAAAATTTTATTATAAAGATTCTTACAATTTTATCTATATATCTTAAAATAAATTTTAGAATTCTTTAATATTATAGAACTTAAATATCATAAAAGAAATGATAGGAATGGTAGACCTTATACTAGTGTTAGGTTGAAGAGTTAAATTAAGGATAAACAACTTTTGTTTTCTCGTATATTCCTGTTTTTTCGTTAAAGTAAACAGCTTTTTGTTCATTAATTGGTTGTCCTTCATAAGTTTCTACTATTCCAATTGTACCATCACTATGCCGATCATAAGTGAACATAGATGCAACAGGCATACCATTTTCATCATCAAGTAAATAGCGAATTCTTCTAGTGCTATCAGAATCTACATATATTGAATCGACTTTTACAATGGCATTTGGATATTTGTTGAGAAATTGGTTTTTAGCTTCGGAAGCTGAGCTAGGAACTGAAGACTGTTCACAAGATAACATTAACCCAATTAAACCTACTAGTTTTCCAGCTGAGAGGACTTGTTCTTTAATTTTTTTATACCAATTCATCATTTGTTTTTCTTCCATCGTTCTCAATACTCCAAAGAATTAACTTTAGAGGTTTTTATATTTCCTGATTATCGATTTCATCAAAAGATTGTGTTCTTGTCAACACCTCTGAATTCATTGTAACATAATTGCAGATGTAATCTACAGTTTCTCTTAGAATGTTTCTCATTTTTGTAGCTGTTGTCTTATATTTTTTAAATGCAATAAAATAAATTAGATTCATTTCTCCATCTTTGAAAGTATCCCTATTTGCACATAAACCAATAATAGGTTGTTTTGTATAATCCTCATTAAAAAGACTACCAATTAATTCAGTTCTTGGTGGTATGACTTTTTCTCCAGTATGTTCTGAAAAACCTTCAGGTAAACTATAATTTAAAAGGAGATATATGCTATTATATTCTGGTTCCTCTGGAGAGATATCGTCTTGTTCAATCCCAATTTGGAATCCTACCAGATTATCCAATTTTTTGTATCTAACTACTTCATCTTCTTTTGGCTCAATTTTAGAAAATCCTCTTTGATCTAAATCCGTAGTTAAATCTTCAAGGATATCTTCAATCTTTGAATGATCTGTCATTTTCTTTATTCTCCTATATCTTCTAATTTTTGTTTTACAATTCCTGCTCTTGGAATAACAGTCACTAGTGTATCAAGAGTCCCATCTCCATCTCCATCAATTCTTGTCTGTGAGATTCCATAAGAAGGACTATCAATTGGCCAAAGTACTCTATATTCAGTAATAGATTGCATTTCATTCATGGCAACAGCTGTACCCATTATTACTTCAAATGCTATAGCAGATCCAACAATTGATGGAACTATTACTTCTTTGTAAATTTCTTTTATGATATTATACATTTTTGTACTCCTTCTTGTTCTAAAGGATCTATTTTATATGGAACAATGGCAATAACACGTTGAGTGGGATAATTTATACTAGTATCTCCTCTAAGAATTGCATTTGTTTCTTTTGGTAAAACATAATGTCTATTAATTGTTTCAACTAAATCTTCATCTGGGAAACCTACAGGATCATCCTCATCAGGAAGTTTTCTTTTTTCAATAGGAAAAGGTTTTCCAGTCATTCTACCTGTAACTATTTGTTCATTTAAAGTAAGATTTGAGTTATTATCTAAGCTTAATACATAAATACCCATTATACTAAGATCTTCTATTGTCATTTTCTTATTCTCCTTTACCTAGAATTCCTAGGTGTTTTAACACCTCTACTTACTATAAAATACTAAGAATTTGGGGTTTTTAAAACTACCTAAATAAAATAGAAGAATATATAAATGCTCATTACACTTATATTAAAATGGAAAAGCAAGAAATGATTACAATACCTAAGGAAGAATATAAGGAACTAAAAAAGCAATCCAAAATAGACATGGATATTTTAAAACAACTTATTAGTAGCTTTAAAGATATAAAAGAAGGAAGAGTTAGAAGAGTTAAATAATTATTTTTTCTTTATCAAGTTTTTAATTTCATCTTTGAATTGATCTATTAAAAGCCATATAGAGTTTATTACAGCTTGTTGATCTTTTTTACCGCTAATGCCAATCATATATACTGATTTTATATCATCATAAATTAAATAGTAAATACGATATTTGCCTCTTTTTTTCTCACGAAGCCATTTTACTCTAATTTGATCTCCAACATAAGGACTCTCATTAAGTTGTTCCTCAATTTTAGTAACCCATTCTTTGAAATCCTTTGGAAATTTATTTAATTCTTGGTCAAAAGTCTGAGAATGAAATATAGAGTAAGTCATGTCATTCTAAATTATGAATATTCTATATAAAATTTTCTTATTGTTAATCCAATATAATTATTGTACAAACGTTCAGTAACTCTAAAACTTACTGAAACTTCGAACGTAGAAAACTAAGGATTTTCTTTTCTAATTTACTTTTTCCAGGTCCATTTAGAACTAGTTTTGTTTTTGACCAAGAACCACCTTCTTCTGAATAATTCTGAACTCTTTCACCTAAACCAACATCAGTATACATATTTTTCCCACCTTCTCTCTTAAATTTTGGTTCTCTATAGCTCATATCAAATTTATAACAACCTTTATGGTCTTGAAAAAGATGTCCTTTAACTTGAACATTATGTTTACCAATTCTATAAGTTTCTTCTATTATTGAATTTTCTACCATATAATTATTACTCTAGATAATTTTAAAAAACTTTTTACTTCTTCAAAATACTTCCATATCCAATTAATCTCCATCTAGAACCAACAATTCTAGATATAGTAACTCTATCTTTTACATCACAACAAACAGGAATTTTTAATTTAACATAAACTAAATCTTTCTTAACTGAATTTACAACTCCAATAGTAGCAGAACTATTAACATTTAACATTAAATTCTCATTCATCTTAATAGGATCAACTAATAATTCATCTTTAACACCAACAATTCTTTTCAGCAAACTAGGCTTCAAATATAGTTCATCAAAAACCAAAGGTAATTTATCTTTTACCCCAACAACATTACCAGCTAAACTATCAGATTTGATTATACTAGGATCTAACTCTGTTAAAACTCCAATAGAACCACCAGGATGAACTTCATCAATATCATCTCCTCCAGTCTTTAACCCAACTATCTTAGTTCCAATTGAATTCCAAGAAACTTTACCATCTTTTTCTTCCTTCAATCCTGGTTTAATTTCAATAGAATCATTTACTTTTAATTTTCCTTGTTTTAACGCTCCTCCTAAGATTCCACCAATTAATTTTTCTATACTAGTGCCAGGCTTATTAATATCAAAACTTCTAGCAACATACATTAACGGATCGAGTTTCAAATCTCTTTTAGGAGTCTTAATTACTTTTTCAATTGCTTCAATAACTTTTCCAATATTTACATTATGTTGAGCGGAAATAGGAATAACAGGAGCATCTTCCGCTATAGAGCCTTTCAAAAACTTCTTAATTTGTTTATAATTCTTAATAGCCTCTTCTTTAGTTACTAGATCAATTTTATTTTGAACAACTACAATGTTCTTTACACCAATAATATCCAACGCCGTTAGGTGTTCTCTAGTTTGTGGCTGAGGGCATTCTTCATTTGCAGCCACCATTAAAATAGCTCCATCCATTATAGCAGAGCCAGAAAGCATAACAGCCATTAACGTTTCATGGCCAGGAGCGTCAATAAAAGACACTTTTCTTAAAAATTCAGTTTTCCCTTTACATTTTAAACATTTGTCCTTAACAGTATATTCTTTACATTTCTTACAATAGTAAAATGAAGAATCAGCATAACCCAATCTTATCGTAATGCCTCTCTTAATTTCTTCAGAATGAGTATCTGCCCATATTCCTGATAATTTTTCAGTTAGTGAAGTTTTTCCATGATCTACATGACCTACAAGACCTATATTAACTTCAGGTTGCATAACCTTTCCTGCTTTAGCTTTGCTCTTGTCCATTAATAGTATTTCCTCCAAAATAACCTAAATAAACGAATTTTTAAACCTTTCTTATACAAAAGATTTTTATTCCAAAACCTTTAAATACAAATCATCAAATATCATAAGAATGCAATTAAGTATCAATACAGCTGTAGATTCTCTAGTAAATTTAATTAATGAAAAAAAGAGAATTTTATTACAAGATGCTTCAAAAGAGCTAAATATCCCTGATAATGTTATAATGGAATGGTCCACGTTCTTAGAAGAAGAAAAAATTATTTCAATAGAATACAAATTCTCCAAAACTTATCTAGTAGTAAGAAAGAAAAATAAAAAGGCAGCTAAAGAAGAAATTGAAAACTTAAAATCACTTAAAAACGTATTAAAAAGAAGACTAGAATACATGCTAAAATTCGTAGAATCTCAAGATATTGAAAACTCTGGAAAAATAAAGTCCATGACAGATATTAAAAGATTACTAAAAGATTTTGTGTTTGAAGAAAATAATATAACAAATGAACTAGTTTTTTCACAAAAAATCATATTAGGTAGTATAATCAAAAATCTTTCAAAAAAAGTTTCAAAATTAAATTACAGTAACAAAGATAGAATATCAAGTGAAATAGAAAAAGTTGGAGAATGGAAGGCAATTTTTGAAAGAAATTTAAAAAAAATAAAATAATTTAAAAAAAGAGGGTGTAATGGCTTTAGTTCAATCATATAATTTTTTATCAGGAAATATACCGATAACAGTTAACATAGAGACAACTAAAAACGAGTTCGTTCTAGGTTATAAAGTTTCAATTAGTAAAATTAGTCCAAATACAGAAATAATATTAGAAAAAATACGAGATGAACTAGTAGAAAAGGTAAAACTAGGAGTAGCAGATATAACAGATCCTAAAAAAATAGAATTTATTAGGGGTAAATTTAAATCTACAATCATTTATTTAATTAATAAATACTTACCAGATATTACAGATGAGACAAAGAATTTTTTAACAACATATTTAATGCAAAAAAGCTTTGGTCTAGGTAAAGTAGAAATACTAATGTCTGATCCTAATTTAGAAGAAGTTGTAATAAACAGTTCAGATGAACCAATTTGGGTTTATCATCATGAGTTAGGTTGGTTAAAAACTAATATTCATCTAAAAAACGAAGATCTAATCAAACATTATTCTGCTTTAATAGGAAGAAGAGTTGGAAGAAGTATCACATTATTAACACCTTTACTTGATGCACATTTAGAATCTGGAGATAGAGTTAACGCTACTTTATATCCTATTTCAGCAAAAGGAAACACAATTACAATAAGAAAATTTGCTTCAAAAGCAATAACAATTGTTGACATGATAAAGGATGGAGTTGTTTCTTATTCTTCAGCTGCATTAATTTGGACAGCTATACAATATGAATTATCTTGCCTAGTTACTGGCGGAACTGCAACAGGTAAAACTTCTTTCTTAGGTGCAATCTGTAATTTCTTACCTCCAAATCAAAGAATTATTTCGATTGAAGATACTCAAGAAGTTAAACTTGCTAAATACTTACATTGGGTTCCCATGGTTACAAGACAGGCAAACGTAGAAGGAAAAGGAGAAATCAAAATGCTTGACTTAATCTTAAATTCATTAAGAATGAGACCAGATAGAATTATTGTTGGAGAAATTAGAAGGAAAAGAGAAGCAGAAACATTATTTGAAGCAATGCATACAGGCCATTCTGTTTACGCAACATTACACGCTAATGATACAGAAGAAACAATTAACAGATTAACAAATCCTCCAATAGATGTTCCAAAAGTATTAATCCCTGCAATTAGTTTAGTTGTAGTAATGTATAGAAATAGAAGAACAGGTATAAGAAGAATATTTCAAATTTCAGAAGTTTTACGAGACTCTACATATAATGTTTTATTACAATTAGATATTAAAAATGATAAACTAGTAAGTGAAAATAAATCTCAAAGACTCTTCCCAGATTTAGAATTAACAACAGGTCTTAAAACCAATGAAATAAATGAAAGCTTAAAAGAAAAAACCCAAGTTCTTAGATGGTTAATTAAAAATAAAGTAGAAACTATAGATGAAATAGGTAAAGTAGTTGCAACATATTATACAAACAAAGAAAGTTTGTTAAAATTCATAAACAAATAAAATGTTCAAGAATCTAGCTAGAAAATTTCCAGAATTAAAACTAGAGTTAATACAAACAAATATTAAAAAAACTCCAGAAGAATTTGTTAAAAGTAGTTTTACTCTAGCGTTAATTGCCACAATAGTTTTAATCTTTGTTCTAGTCTTAGTCTTATTAAAAATAGATAAAAGTTTAGTTCTAGCTTTACTTGCTCTTCCGGTATTCTTTATTTTATTTTTATTTTTCATTAAATCTCCAAAAGTCAAAGCAAAAAAAGAAATACGTGAAATTGATAAAGAAATTGTTTATGCTGGAAGATTTATGTTAATAGAACTAAGTTCAGGTATTCCTCTTTATGGTGCAATGTTAAACGTCTCTAACGTATACAAAAAAATAGGAAAACATTTTAGAGGTGTTACAGACAGAGTAGAAATTGGTAAGCCAATGGAAACTGCAATTAATGAAGTTATAGAGATAACTCCAAGTCCAAATTTTAGGAAAATGCTTTGGCAAATCTTAAATTCGTTAAAAACAGGTTCTAATGTAAGTGTAACACTGAAAAGTATCTTAGACCAAATATCTAAAGAACAATTATTAGAAATAAAAGCATATGGTAAGAAATTAAATCCAATGGTAATGTTTTATTTAATGTTAGCAGTTATAGCTCCTTCCTTAGGTGTGGCAATGCTTTCATTATTATCTTCTTTTATTGGTTTAGCTTTAGATTTTAACTCTTTGCTTGGTATTGGAGTAGGTATAGCAATTTTACAATTAACATTTTTATCAGCAATCAAAAGTTCAAGACCAGGAGTTGAACTATAAATGTCTTTAATAGAAGGATTATTCCTATCAAAAAAAATAAAAGCAAAATTAATTAATATCCTAGTTAGTGCAGGAATAAAGAAGAAAGTTTCTTCAATAGTTAAAAGAATATTAATATCAAGTTTTATATTAAGTTTGTTAGTTTTCTTCTTCTTCTTTACAGATAATGTAAGAAGATATTACGGTGCTCGTATCGGCGTAGCAATTCTTACATTTTGGCTTTTATCCTTAGCAATATCTATTGGTGTAATATTATTTTTTGGTTATAGTTATGTTTCAATTAAAAAATACCAAAGAACAAAAGCAATAGAAACAATTCTTCCAGATTATTTGCAATTAGTAGCAGGTAATGTTAGTGCTGGAATGCCTATTGATCAAGCATTATGGTTTTCAGTTAGAGAACGTTTCGGAGCTCTAGGTGAAGAGATAGAATTAGTAGCAAAAAAAGCTATGACAGGAATAGATCTAAAAGTAGCTCTAGTTGAATTTTCAAATAAATATGATTCAGATATGCTAAACAAATCAATTGCATTACTTGTTGAAGGCTTAGAATCTGGTGGAGAAGTTGCAGAATTAGTAAATAGAATTGCCATAAATATTAAAGAAAATCAAATATTAAAACAAGAGCTAGCAGGAGATGTTTTAACATATGCAATTTTCATAGGTTTCGCAGCAGCATTAGCAGCACCATTTTTATTTGCACTCTCCCACAGAATCATAATAGTGATGTTAGACATAACAAGTAAAATAGATGTTAGTAGTTTATCTACAGTAAGTAGCCAGATTTCTTTAAAATCAGGCCAAGGCATTACACCAGATGATTTCAAAAAATTTGCACTTATAATGTTAGTAGTTACTTCTCTTATATCAAGTTCATTAATATCTGTTATTAGAAAAGGAACGATAAAAGAAGGTTTTAAATTTATTCCATTTATGGTAGCAATATCTGTTATAATATTTTTAATTGGTTCAGCAATACTATCAACATTCTTTTCAGGGTTCACGACATAGATAGATTTAAAAGATTATATTATTTAGAATTACTATGACAAATGAAAGATTAACACAACCAGAAATAGAAAAAATCGCTGATGAATTATATTTGGAATTGTTAGAAAAATGGACTTCTGAAATAGATCTTCCAGGTAAAATTAGACTAATTACTACAACAAGACAAGCTTATGATATTTATATGTTTGATGCAAGAGATGCAGTGAATCTTATGGAATCAAAATACAAATCAGAATTAACTGATATGAACTATTTGAGACCGCCTGTATACCACTAAATCAACTTACTTAACTCATCTAAATTAATTTCAAATCCAGAAATAGGCATATCTAAATGGAAGTTAGTAATAACTTCTGGTTTAACTTCTCCAATAAAACCAATTTTCTTATTATTAACAAATATTGAACCACTTCTTCCATCTATAAAAGTTCCATTATCTCTATCTTCAACAGAAGCTTCTAATCCTAAAGAACTAATCAAAGAATCTAAAAATTGTTTAACTTCAGTATAATCAGCTTTAGCATGACAACTTGCTAAAGACAATTTATTAACTTCTTCAATTCCTGTCTCAGATTTACTATCCTTAACAAATACTCTACCAATTTCAAATATTTTTTGAGGATAATCATTATGTCTATTTCTTTCTAAAACTTCTAATAAACTAGGTAATAACAAATTACGTAAAACATTATATTCAGAAGTTAAAGCATTCTCTAATTCAATTATTTTATTATTAACTAACATTCTCTTATTCAAAACTTCTTTATTACTAATGGAAAAACTATTAACTTCTATAAATCCAAAACCAATTAATACATTTGATAATTTCGATTTAAATATCTCAAAACTATTTTCCTCAGCAATAGTGGATATCTTCGGAATTTCAACTTTAAAATTATTATAACCATAAGCTATTGCAATATCTTCAGCAATATCTATTTGATGTAAAATGTCAGTTCTATATGAAGGAATTAACACATTTTTATTTTTATAATCAAATCCCATTTTTTCTAAATAACTTTTAATTTTACTTTCATTTAGATCTAAACCCAACATTTTATTCATGTATTTCAAATCAATTTTTAACTTTTCAGGACTTAAATCAGGACTTACAATTTTCTTACTCCCATAAACTAAATCCATACTATAAATATCTCCTCCAATATCACTTAAAGCAGTTACTAAAATATTCAAACATTTTTTACAAACATCAAAATCATGTCCGCTAACTTCAACAAAAACATCTCTTGTCCCCGTCGATACGCGACCAGCATATTCTGAATTAATCACTGGCGTTAAAGATAAAATATTATTATTTGCATCAATAAAAACAGGATACTTATCGTATTTTTCTAATAAATAACCATATTCCTTTCCAGTTGGGTGTTTCTCTAATATTTCAGTAACGTTTAACTCTTTTTTAAAATCTAATGGTCTAAAGTTAATATCTTTTTTATCCATAGCTTTAAATCTTATAGGGGTTCTAATATTTTCAAAAGGATAAACTCCAATAGCACATTTCTTTCTATTTCTTCCATACGTCACGTGTAATTTCTCTTGTATTTGAATAACTTCTCTAATTTTCTCTTCATCAAATTTCAAATTCTTTACAATAGCTACAGCAGTATAAGGTCTTATGTCTTTTAAATTTTTATCAACAATAACTTCCTCATTACTTTTCTTAATATTATACTTACGTAAACCTTTTCTAACACCGAAAAATGATCCTAGCGCACGACCAAAACCAACCTCACTCATCATATCGGGTCTATTAGGAAATATCTCAACAGTTATTTCTTCTTTATAAATATGTTCTAAATCAACACCGATCATTGGCATTTTCTCCTTCAAAATCTTATCAGAATACTTTCTACCAATATGCTTCAATACTTCTTTTTTGTTTAGTTTTACTGTTGGCATTTTATTTCATCTTAATATAATAATTAAACGTAATATTAATACTTATATTAAACCTTTTTGATTTTAAAGGGATAAATTATTTTATCATTCCTATTTTCTTTAATTTATTTACATTATCTTTAGATAGTTTACCTTCATGATAAAATCTCTTTTGTCTTTTAATCCATATGGCTAGATTATGACTTTTTTTATTTTTTTTAGTATATTTTGGTTCTTGTTTATATTTTTTCTTAAATGTAACATAATTATTATAAATATTATTCCATTTACTTTCGAGAGCATTCCACGTAAATCCAATTTTATTAAACTTGTTTAATTTATCATTAGAAAGCTTTCCTTTTCTTCGCAATCCTTTTTGATTACTACACCATATTCCTAATCTCTTTTCTAATTTATTACTTGATTTATAAGAAGGATCTCTGCAGTATTTCTTTTTGAATGCAACATAGTCATTATAAGATCGCTCCCATACATCTTCAACAGGGTTCCAAACAAAACCAGCTTTGTTTAACTTAAATATTTTATCCTTAGACAGCTTATTTTTTCTAAAATATATTCTTTGATCTATAGACCATTGTCCTAACCTACTTTCTTCTTTGTTTTTAGAGTGGGTAGAGGGCTCCTCTTTATGTTTTTCTTTAAAAGAAATATAATCTTTATAATATCTATTCCAAATATTTTCAAAAGGGTTCAAATCAAAATTAATTTCTTTAAGTTTCTTTGCCCTATATATGGGGAGCCTATTTTGTTTATATTTTTTCCTATTAGTTCCAACCCAACCTGCAAGGCTTCTTTCTTCTTTCTTCTTGGAATGACTAAAAGGTTCTCTTTTATGTTCTTCTTTAAATGCTACATACTGACCAAACCAATCATCCCAAGATTGTCCAACAACATCTAAAGTTCTTACACTAATCCTATCAACAAAATCTTTAATGTTAATATCTTTTGGTAAGATACTATCTTCTAAATCAAAACGATTTGCTAAGTCTCTCCTTAGTCTAGCTTTCTCAGAATTATCTCTTGCCTTCAAACTACCAGGTCTTTTCTTTCCCTTTAAAAAACTCAATTTTTCAATAATATGATTTAATTCTTCATCTTGTTCTTTCATAGCTTGTATAACTTTCCAAACTTGATCGAAAGCTGAGCTATGTATTATCTCATCTATATCTTCATTACCTTTAATAAAAATAGGAATAACTATGTAACCATATTCTTTACCTTCTTTTTTCCTTATAGCCCTACCAGTTGCTTGAACAATATCTATTAAGTTTCTTTTAGGATCTACAAAAAAGATACCATCGATAAGAGGAACGTCAACACCTTCAGTTAAACAACGAGCATTAGTAACTAGAGATTTTTTTTGTGATATAAATTCATCTAATATCTCTTTTCTTTTACTTGATTTAAAACTACCAGAAACATGATAGGATTTAATATCTAAAACTTTTCTTCCTTTTCTACTTAATAACTTTTGAAGATTCTTTAAAATTTTTTGAAAATCTTTTGCCCCTTTAACGGATGAATGAAATGATACCACATGATTAGCAACCCTCATAGTCTTAGTTAGTGCTACAGCCTTTGCTACTTCATCTATCGTTACCTCTCTTTCTAAAACACTTGTCCAAAATCTTCTGTCTATTAATTCCTTAGTTTTATCATCTCTTACAACTATAATCTTAATCTTATAATCACTTAATAATTTCCTATCTATAGCTTCTCTAAATTTAATATTGTCAAATTCCTTACCATATATGCTTTCATCATCCATAGAACATAATAAGATATTTTCTTCTTCAGCTAGTTTTTTCAAACGAAGAGCATACAATTTAGGAGTAGCTGTCATAAATAATTTCTTTTTAGTTGGCGTATCTAAACACCTAGTAAATAATTTATTTGATTTACTTGCTGTTCTATGTGCTTCATCAAATATTCCTAAATCAAATTTGAAACCCTTTAATGATTTCATTATGTTTAATACAACTGGAGCACTTTGATACGTTGAGAAAATAATTCTATGTTTATCTTTATTTTTTAGATATTTCTCTACTTCTTCTCCATCTGTCGTCACAGGAACTCCTAATTCAGTAACATCTATATCTATCTCATCTCTATCTCCCACAACACTCTTATCTGAACATACACATTTAATAGAGAAATCTTGATTCTTATGTTTAGCCCATTCCTCTAAAGTTTGTTTTAATAAAGCTAAACTTGGAACATAAACAATTGTATTTTTTGCATTTAGTTTTTCTTTTATCCACAGAGCTGTTAAGGTTTTACCTGTACCACAGGCATGAATCATTTTACCTTTATCATTATTCTTAAAATATTTTATTGCATTATCTATAGCTCTAGCTTGATGTTCTCTTGGTTTGTGAATTACTTTTTGTATTTGTTGTCCAGCTAAATGTTTTCTTATTGCATCAAAATCTTCTTCCGTTAATTCTAGAAAATTATATCTTAAGATTGAGGAAAAACGAGATAGTTCTTCATGTGGATGTAATACTTCATTTATATTTCCTATAACTAACATGAAATCGGCTTTCTCACTTGAACTTCTAAATGTGCTTAGTTCTCTCCACTTAACTGTATCCGCTCCTCTGAACTTTACTTGTATAGTCCATATCTCATCACCTTCAGTTAAAGCAACTAAATCAATTCCATAATCTTGTCTAGATTTTAGATTAAGTTTTCTTAATATCTCTGGTTTAATTTTATCAAACAAATTGACTGATTTAAATTTTTGATTATATCTTGTTGGATAAATAATTTCTAGATATGCCTGAACAAATAACTCAAACAAATCACCTTTATATTTTTCAGGAGTTACTTGAAACAGTCTTCTCTCTAGTTCTTTAAAGTTCTTTACATCTTGCATAAACTTTAACAAGTCTTCCTTAACGTATCTCATTATTAATCCTCAACAAATATACTGATAGTTTAGAATTTAAACCTAACTAATTGTTGTTCTGTAACTTAAACTGTTGATAAGTAAGATTAAAAGTTTAAATCAAATTAATAACCTCAGCTTTCATTTTCCTTATTTTTAAATGTTTAAAAACTAGAACTCTATTATAACCATCAGTTGTCACAAATAGATCATTATTTATCTCAAATAAGGTAGGGGGACACTCATAATTAAGATCATATTCCTTATCTTCTAACCATTTTTTGATTTTAAAAAATTTAGATGGGATCCAATTATCTATGCGATGACAGGATTCAGTTCCCTTAATTCTATCAACATTAACACACTTAATTATACTTTTCTTTTGTTCTAGCTTATTCCAACCTGGATAAGCTTCATCCAAAGTATTCCAACTCTTAGGTTTATACTTAGAAGGTAATTTTTTAATAGTCATTTTATTTTCAACTTATCTTAATTTATAAAGAGTTTCACTCCACCAATATTTTCCATCTGTAATTTTTACTCCCTCTTTTCTTATCAAACCTGATTTTTCTAACAAATGAAGATATTTATATATTGTTGTATCTGCAACTTTAAGATTATCTTTTCTTAAACCCATTACAATATCTTTAATCTTACTTTTTTTAGTATTGTAAATATTTCTATAAACATCCCTAATCTGAATTTTTGATCTATGATGTTTTGGAAATAAATATTCTAATTGTTCTATACTATAAGATTTATTATCTAAAAAGAATTTCAACCTGTTATATTTCCAAGTTCCTTTTTCAAAATAATCTAACCATTTTCTTAAATATTCTTTTTTCCTTCCACTTCTTGATTCTATTTGCCAGCTTTTCTTTTTCTTATTATATTTTTTATTAACAGAAATTCCATCTAGCGATAATATTTCATAAATATTATCTATTAGCTGTTTGCTCATAGATGTTAGTGCTACCATTCCACTAGCCTTAACTCCTCCATCAAAATCCATAACACCTTTAGCAAAAGCTTTTCTAATTTTAAAATTACTCTTTTTTACTAATTCTGGTTCTTTTGCAATATCAAACTTCTTCCCAGTTGGTATATCAAATATTTTTTCAAAATATCTTCCAATTATTTTACTATTAAACCAACAGATCCAGTATTTATTATTAAATCTTACTTGATATCCTACTATGGCCTTTTTAGAGAAAATATATTTAATATGTTCAGAATATCTTCGAATAATATCTTCTCTACCATCACAAATTTTTAATCTGTATTCGTTATTATTCTTTTGTAAATAACCATCTGCCATATGAGCACCTATTATGCTTGCTAATTTTTCATCTAGCTTCTTGACAGCTGTTATTCCTTGATTGCTTCTGTCAAATTTAGATATGAATAACTTAAAATTTTTAATTATTTTATTTTTCAAATTAGGATTTGTTAGCTTAATCATTTCTATTATTATTGGGAGTGGCAAAATTAAGTTATGTCTAGAATTCTTTAACTTTATCAAATGCTTTACAACTGTACTAAAACCAGCATTAAGATTATTACTTATCTCCTTGCCTATTAAGTTTTGTTGTCTTTTTTTAAGTAATTTTTTATATTCTTTCCTAAGCAATTCTGAGTTAAACTTCACCCAAATCCATCCTTTTGGTTTATCTTCTTTTGAATTCAATTTAAATAGATCAAATTTCATATCTATACAACATCTTTTTTACTTATAAGTGCTGCGCGGGTGTCTTGCACATGCAACATTTGTAAGGAAAATATATATTAAAGAATATAAGAAATCTTACCTCATCCAAGATTTTATCTCTCTAATTTTTTTCAAATCATTTCCATAAAGATCTCTTAAATCATGAATTTTATAATAATCCATGATAATTCTTCCTAATCCTAAACCCCAAGCTAAAACAGGAACATCTCTTCCAAGTAATGGAACAACAACTTCTGGTCTAAGTATTCCACTTCCACCTAACTCAATCCATTGTTTCTTTAGTGGGTGATATACTTCTATTTCGCAGCTACAAGAAACGTAAGGAAAAAACGCTGGTCTAAATCTAATTTTATCAAAACCCATCTTATTAAAAAATTCTTTCAAATATCCAAGTAAATGTCTAAAATTAACATCTTCATCTATTACAATACCCTCTGTCTGTTCAAACTCAAAAGAATGTTTCCAATCAACAGTCTCATTTCTAAAAACTTTACCAACAGAGAAAAATTTAGCAGGTAAATCTTTACTTTTTAAAGAAGCAATTGTCTTAGCACTTAAACAAGTTGTATGTGTTCTTAAAACATTTCTCTTAGACTCTTCTTCCTTCCAAGAGTATCCCCAACCTTTACTTCCATTAATTCCTTTTTCATGAGCTTGTTTAACATTATTTACAATTTTCTTATTACTTAATTTTCCTTTTATTGGATCTTTAATGTAAAAAGTATCATGCATCTCTCTAGCAGGATGATCCTGAGGTGTAAATAATGAATCAAAATTCCAAAACCCAGTTTGCACAAAACTTCCAGTCATTTCCTTAAATCCTAAGTCCAACCAAATTCTCTTAATGTATGAAATTGCATCATTAACAAAATGTTTTCTCCCATAATTTACCCTAGGAACCTCAGATTTTAGGTCATATCTTCTAAAATTTTTACCTTTCCATCCTCCTCTTAACAACATCTCATGTGTAAGAGTTTCAACTAAATCATCTTTAATCTTAACATCTTTTAATTTTAAACCTAATTGTGTTAATGTAACTAATCTTGTTTTTTCTATTTCTGTTTTTAAAATTTCTTTTCTCTTAAGTAAAAATTCAAAAGCAGATTTCTCTTGCTCACTTAATTTCTTTATGTCTATAGGCAACTTCTTTAATAATAATTCTTCAGCAAATTCCTTATTTAATAATTTTTTACCATTATTTGTTAATTTTATTTGTTTTCCTAATGTTATTGAATTACTTCTTTTCAATATTCCTAAAGAAATACTAGTCTCATTTTGGTCTAAGTCTCCTTTATCTTTAATATCTTCTAAAGAAAAACTACCTTCCCTTAAAACGTTTAAAAATCTTCTTTCTGGTAAACCTTTCTTCAAATATTTCTTGCCATTAGTATCAATCTTAATTACTTCTCTTTCATTTCTCTTAACTAAGATTATATCTTTATTCTGTAACCATTGCAATGCTCTTAGAACTTCAATTTCCTGTAAATCACTTTTTTTAACTATTGAACTTGAATCTATAGAATCCTCTAAAATTGGTAAAACTTTCCTCTCTAAAGGATGTAAACTCTGAATTAATTTTTCAATATCTTTCATTAGAATTTTAAATAAACTCAATACTTAAAAAAGCTTATCTTTTTAATATAATTATATTTCCTCTACCTTTCTTAATCTTTTCAACTTTATTCTTAGCCTCTAACTCTGAAATCAACAAGCTCATCTTAGCTTCAGACATAGCAAACATTTTTCTTAAGTCTTTTTGATTAATTCTTCCACCTTCCCTTTTTAATATACTAAGAACTTTTCCCATATCTTCATCATTAAGTTCTTCAATTTCTTCTTTTTTCTCCCTCTCTTCTACTTCAAACTCTTCTTCAAGGTGTTTTTTAAACTTCTTAGGAAATAGCACATAAATTAAAACTAATATGCCTATGCCAGATAATATAAACACCAATATTGTAAATCTACTATTGCTCTCAGGGTCTTCCACTTCAATATGACTAGTAACATTCTCATGAGTAGAACTTACTTGGTTAGACAACAATACAAGAAAAATAAGGGGCAAATAAATTTTTTTCATAAATATAAGAAACACTTAACTTTTAAAAATATTTCTAATTCTTTAGTATTAAAGTTTCATAAAGCTTCTAAAGCTTTAATTATTTTTTTATTTTTTGAGCAAATATTTCAATCCATTTCTCATCTTCATCTTCTGTAACACCAGATTCTATTAGTAAGAAATCGTATTTCTTTAGTACTTGTTCAATCTCATGTATAGAATAATAAACATAAGGTATTGGAATCTCATTATATTTCTTCCTTTTAACAACCTCTTCAGTTCTACCTTCTTTTGTAGCTAAGTATATAATTCCTTTATCTTTCAAAATTCTGTGAAATTCCTTTATTGTAACATCTAAATCTTCTTTAGGTAAATTAATCAAACCAGACATTGACCAAACACCATCAAAAGTTCCACCCTTATATTTTAATTTCCTAAAATCCATAACTTCAAACACACCATTTTCAACTCTCTTCTTAGCAGCTCTAATCATTCCAGAAGAAGCATCCACGCCAATAGCATTAATACCTTCATCTAAAAACAAAGAAACATCTCTTCCAGGACCACAACCAGCATCTAATACTTTCTTTCCAGGTAATAAAGAAATAAACTTATTTAACTGATATTGAAAAATCTTGCTATTATTATAATAAGCATAAAGTTCTGCAATCTTGTTATATGCGCTAATAGCTTGTTTTAATTTGTCCATATTAAATGTTTAAGTTATTGTTAATTTCACTTATTAAAGATTTAAATTCTTTTTTATCATCAAGAATATCGATCCATTTGTCATGATTTACCAATCTTAACAATAAAACCTTATAATTCTCTTTATCTTTAATTAAAGTATAAATAATAACCTTATTCTTCTTATTTCCATCAACACCTAAACCAGATCTAAATATTGGATATGTTTTAAACTTCTTCTCAAATTTATGTAAATTCTTAGAATTAATTTTTCCTGCGTCTAGTAAACTACTCTCTGTCTCTAAAATATTCCTTTCATGCTTACTTTCTTTTTTGTAAGGATTAGCTTTTACTAAACCATTAATCTTAGGAAAGTACTGAGCAAAATGTGATATTTCTTCTTCTTTTATTCCATTAACTTTAATATCCATAAAATAAAGAAAAGAAATTAATATTTAAATCTTGACATTACTAATTTCTTGTAAATTAAACAAATCATTAGCTTTTACTAAGTTATTTGAAATAGTATACAATGAATCTCCAATATACAAACTTCTTCTTATTCTTGAATCTTGATAACCATAGTAATTTCCATTTTCAACATAATTGTCATGACTAATTCTTCCTCTTAGTTTAAAACCCTCATTTAAATTCAAATTAAAAACATAAGCTCCTTCGAACGTCTTTTGTCCATATGTATTTGGTGCAATTATTCCATTTGGTACAATTACATCTTCATAATTATTATTTTGATTTCTATTAATCTCATGTAAAGAAACAGGAATAACTAGTAATTCTTTTTCTCTATCAAATAAAAATGCCTTATGATCTCTTAAAGCTTCTGAATCAGTTCCTCTATCTCCAATATTAACTTTAGCAACTTCTTTTGGATTATTAGGATCAGTAACATCAAACAAACTCATCTTTAAACCTTGGTACCAAGCAAAATCTCTACTTCCAAATCCTGTATTTCCTGCATCAACAGCATCTTTTCCAACTCCAATAACATGATTTTCATCATAAGGGTGTAAGTAATCAGAATAGCCTGGAATTTTTAACTCTCCTAAAACTTTTGGTTGTTCAGGAATACTTAAATCTATAACAAATAATGGATCTATTTTCTTAAAGGTAACCATATATGCTCTCTCACCCATAAATCTAACAGAGTATATTTTCTCTCCTCTTGCTAATCCTTGTATGCTTCCAACCACATTCATTCCATCATCTAAAACATACATATTATTTTCAGAATCACTTCCAAATTGTCCACTAGTTGTTGCAATTCTAAAGTATCCATTATATTCGTCCATTGAAAATTGATTTAATGGTTTTCCAGGAACTTCACCATTTCCAGCAAATAAAATATTACCATTATCTATAGAAATTTTATGAACTAAAGTTCTTTCTCTACTATCTACAACTTTATTACTTAATTCATCAATAACTTCTCCGTAAACACTATTTGAAACTCTTTTTATTGAAGTTAAATAAATATTATCTTTTGAAACAAAAATATTTTGAGTATATCCTGTTAAAACATTTAATTTTGAAGATTGTTTGTTTAAGTTATCAACATCAATAGCCATTATTGTAGTTAATCTATAAGAAAAATCTTGGATATCATCAAAATAATAAACATCTTCTGCATCTATTTTTTGAGTATTACCATTTTCATTTATTTCTGGTAATTTTAATTCATCTCTATTACGAATTCCAATATTATCATTTAAAATAATGTAAACATAATTGTCAATCATTCTAGAATCATAATACTGCCCCTCGAAGTTTATTTCCTTCTTTAAAACTGGGTTTTCTCTATCTTCAATATCATAAACTCTCACAAAAGATTTACTTTCATAATATTCTGGAGCAACTATTTGATCCACCACTCTACCTGGCAAAGACGACGTTGTTCCATAATAATTATATTGTTCATTTCCAAAAACAATTAATTTATCATCATTAACAAAAATTTCATTAACATTACCATTTATATTAATACTTGATATAATATTTAAATTCTCAGCAGGATATGCATCCAAAATATTTAATTTATTATTAACTGCAGTATAAATATATCTTCCATCATTTTTTACAATATCCGCTTCATCTACACCTTTAACTTGAATATTCGTTGTTGAAAAATCCAAAGGACTTCCACCACTTCCATAATCACTTGTATCTGAAGTAGCTTGAGCTCCTAAAGTTTGAAATTGTACTCCTCCACTTTTAAATACATCAAAAGATTCTAAAATTTCAAGACCACTCTTACCTTGATCTTGTTTAGATTTAATATAATTCTTTATTTCTTCTTCTGATGAAAATTTCTTAACACCATCGAAATTACTAAAATCATTTCCTGGAATAATTGAAACTAAAAAAGCAATTAATAAAACAATTCCTAACATTCCCATTAAAGTCTTATTTATTTTTTCCATAATTTTACTAGAAATAAAAAGTTTATATACTTAGTTTAAGCTTCAACTTGATTTGAAGCTATAAAAAAATTAGCATTAAAATTATTCTTGAATTGGGTTGATATATCCTTGTATCAGATCTTGATGGATTCGATAAAAACCACTATATCTGTCTTTCTTAGCCTGAACAAATGCATTTATTCTAAATTTTCCTTGTGCTAAAGGTTCTAAAGACAAATTGTATTTCAATGTATCACCTTTTTCAACAGAGCCATGATTGAATTTTAATTCTTGAGTATATCCTGTGCTAGTCAAATATGATCTTTCTGAACCATTTATATCTATATTAAAAAAATCTGTTCCTATATCTAAATCAAGGCTATCAAGGTCAATTAAAGGTCTTAAAATAAAAGTAACTTTTGATGTCTTTCCAATTTCAAGTGGTGAATCAAAGATAGGTTCACCAAATAAGTATATGTCTGAAAAATTTTCAGCGATCTTAGGTAAAGGTTCGGGTATTTGAGGTGCAGTCGCTTCTTTGTAGAAAGTACCATCTTCACAGTTAAACAATAATGATGACCCAACAATTAAAGGTATAATTAATTTTTTTTCTAAGCTTTCCATATTTATTCTATATACCGAACATTTTTAAGGTTTTTTAAATCAAATTTATTTTATTCTTCTCTCTTTCGGAACATAATTTAAGATTTTATTTTTAGTATGTTTTCCACAGCCTATATAATCTTCATTATTCTTTAGAATAATAAAAGTTTCATCTACATCTTTAAAATTTAAACCCTCTAAATCGTGACCTTGCAACCATTCATTACTTTGTTCTTCATTTAACTCTAAAATATTTTTCTTAACGAATTTACCCAGTAATTGACAACCCTCTGTCGTTAAGCGCAACTCTCTATCAAACTTAGCAAAGTACATTCCTAAAACACTAATGTTCAATTTTTCACTATTCAATTCTCTAAATTCCTTATTAATTACATAAATCTTATTATCATTATTCTTAAAAAATAGAAAATCAATCTTCAAACTACTAATGCCATATTGCAATTCTATTTTCTTAATTAATAGTTTCTTTTCCTTATTACTCAATTGTTTCAAATTATGCATATTTTACTTAAAAACCTTAAATGAAAGAGCTTAAAAAATTTATTGTTTAGTATTTTATATGGAAATCACAGAAACCTCAAAAAAAAAATGGAGAAATAATCGGAAATGTTGGTGATTTGACATTTATTATAAAATCCAACTATAGAAGATTCCGTATAGAATCTGATCTCCCTAGTGATGAAGATGAAATTATTCATGATTTAAAATACGATGTTTTCATTTATGATCAGGAAGATAACTTTCCATTGTTAGGATATTCTAGGGAAATTGGTCATGTTAAATCCACCTCAATGAAATCTAATCTAATTGCAAATGAATGGTTTAAATCAAATCCCGATGATCTTTTATCTAGAGTAAGTAGATTAAAAAAAGGGATTGAAGCACTTTTATATTTGCAGTCTTCTGGATACTTACAAAAAATTGAAACTAAAATATACACTGGCCTTGGATTGAAATTGGAAATAACTAGCTAATTAAACAAAAACATATTTAAATTCCATATCTTTCTAAATAACATGGATAATCTAATTTTGCAATATACTTTAGAAAATGCTCTTAAGTATAGTGGAAAAGCAAACATTGGCTCAGTTATAGGGCAACTATTACAAAACGATCCAAAGTTAAAAGCTAACGTAAAAGAATTATCTCAAAAAGTTCAAGAAACAGTTAAACATGTAAATTCTTTATCAATAGAACAACAACAAAAAGAATTTGATAATTTTAATGAAAAACCCAGAAAGGAAAAAAAGAAAAGACAAAGTAGAACTATTCCAAGATTAAAAAATGCAAAAGGAAAAGTAATAATGCGTTTTGCACCAAATCCTAACGGTTCATTATCTCTAGGTCATTGTAGACAAGCATTATGGAATTATTTCTTTGTTGAAAAAAATAAAGGTTCATATTTATTACGATATGACGATACAGATCCAAAAGTAAAAGTCCCATTAAAAGAAGCTTACAATTGGATAAAAGAAGATCTACAATGGTTAAATGTAAAAGTAAACAAAACTGCAATTCAATCTAAAAGATTAAGCACATACTACAAATATGCTGAAAAATTAGTAAAGCAAAATAATGCTTACGTTTGTACTTGTAATCCAGAAAAATTCAGAAAACTAATTCAAAAATCAATAATTTGTCCATGTAGAGAATTATCTTCTTTAGAACAATTAAAAAGATGGAAATCTATGTTCAAAAAATACAAAGAAGGAGAAGCAGTTCTAAGAATAAAAACAAATATCATGCATTCTAATCCTGCAGTAAGAGATTGGCCAGCATTTAGAATTGTTAAAAAATCAAAACATCCTCTAAATAAAACAAATAAAGTATGGCCATTACTAAACTTCGCTTCTGCTATTGATGATCATGATTTTAAAGTAACTCATATTTTAAGAGGAACAGATTTAGAAATCTCAGATAGAAGACAAAAATACATTTATGATTACTTTAATTGGCAGTATCCTGAAACTATGTACTCTGGTAAATTATTATATGAAGGTGTAAAAAGCACAACACAAATTAAACAATTAATAGATGAAAACAAATTACTAGGTTGGGATGACCCAAGATTAGGAACAATAAGAGCATTAAGAAGAAGAGGCATACAAAAAGAAACAATAATCAATTTCATTAAAGATTCAGGTATAGGCAAATCAGATATTCATGTTGCATTAGAAAATCTTTACGCATTAAATAAATCTTTCATAGACAAAACTTCAAATAGGTATTTTGCAGTTATAGATCCTATAAAATTAACAATAGAAAACTCTCCTGAAAAAGAAGTTAAAATCAATTTCCATCCAGATTATCCTAAGAATGGTTCTCGTTCCTTTAACGTTAATAAAAATTTCTACATTCAAAAGCAAGATTTTACATCATTAAAAAAAGATAAACTATACAGATTAATGGATTGTCTAAATTTTACTTTTAACAATACTGAATATACTTACAATTCAGAAGATCATGAAACTTACGAAAAACAAGGAGAAAAGATAATGCACTGGTTACCACAATCTAAAGGCTTAATTGATATTGAAATATTAATGGATAACGGAACTTTAGTTAAAGGCCTAGCAGAATCCTCTGTAAAAAAACTAAAAGTAGATGATATTATACAATTTTACAGAGTAGGCTTCGTAAGATTAGATAAAAAACAAAAGAACAAATTAACATTCTATTACGCTCATAGATAAAACCCTTAAAACGAACTTTTAAATATAACTTTTCTTTTCATTTTAAATATGAAACAATTTGATTTAATTGTTATTGGTACCGGTTCTGGTCTTGACGTAGCATACACTGCTTCAGAAAAAGGGCTAAAAGTAGCTTTACTTGAAAAAGATAAAATAGGTGGCACTTGTCTCAATCGTGGCTGCATACCTTCTAAAATGTTAATCCATTCAGCAGATGTTGCAGATCAAATAAGAAATTCAAAAACATTTGGTATAGAATCTAAAATAACTAAAATAAATTTTGAGGCTATAATTAAAAGAGTTAATTCTTTTGTTGATACTGAATCTAAAGGAATGGGTGATTATTACAAAACATCTAAAAATCCTGTTTTATTTAAAGGAGAAGCTAAATTCATAGATTTTAAAACATTACAAATTGGAAAAGAAACAATAAAAGCTGATAAAATTTTAATAGCAGCAGGAGCTAGGCCAAATATTCCACCAATTCCAGGATTAGATTCAGTAAATTATATTACAAGTACAGAAGCTTTAAGATTGAAAAAACAACCTAAAGAAATGACAGTTCTTGGAGGAGGTTATATTTCAACAGAATTAGCACATTTTTATAGAGCTCTAGGAACGAAAGTAAATATTATTCAAAGAAGTTCTTGGTTATTAACAAAAGAAGATCAAGAAATTTCAAAAGCATACACTGAAGCAGTAAAAGGAAATTACAATTTATTCTTAAATCATGATATAGTAAAAGTTTACAAAAATGGTAACAAATTTATAACAGAAGTTAAAGATCAAAAAACAAAGAAGGTAAAAAAAGTATCTTCAGACGAGTTACTAGTTGTTCTAGGAGCAAAACCAAATTCAGATTTATTAGATTTAGAAAAAACAAAAGTTAAAATTGATGATAAAGGTTTCATAAAAACTAACGATTATCTAGAAACAAATGTTCCAGGGATTTATGCATTAGGGGATATTGCAGGTCATTACATGTTCAAACATTCAGCAAACTTAGAAGGAGAATATGCTACAAACAATATCTTAAACCCAAAAAATAAAAGAAAAGTAGATTACTCAGCAATGCCTCATGCTGTTTTTACCACACCGCAAATAGCTGGAGTTGGTTATACAGAAGAAGAACTAAAGCAAAAAAAGATTCCTTATCTAAAAGGTAAACATATGATCTTACATACAGGAATGGGCAAGGCCTTAGAGGATAAAGTTGGTTTTGTAAAATTCTTAGTTGATAAAAAAACAAGGAAAATTCTAGGTTGTCATATCTTAGGAACAGAAGCATCTACATTAATCCATGAAGTTCTTGTAGCAATGAAATCAGGTTCTGGAACTATAGACAATATTCAGAATGTTACTTTCATACATCCAGCACTTTCAGAAGTTGTACAAAGGGCAGCTTTTAACTTAGAATAAATCGATAAATATATAAAAACAAATTCTTTAAGTTATATTATGAAAAAGAAAGTACATAATTTTACTGTATTAATAGAAAAAGACGAAGATGGGTATTATGTTGGTAGCGTTCCTTCTTTAAGAGGATGCCATACTCAAGGTAAAACAATAGATGAATTATTAAAACACATAAAAGAAGCAATAGAGCTATGTTTAGAAGTTGAGAAAGAAGTTCCAAAAGAGCAATTCATAGGTTTACAACAAGTTAAAGTAAGAGTATGAAACTCCCTGTTTTATCAGCAAGAGAACTGATTAAAATTCTTAAAAAAATGGGTTTTGAAGAAATAAGACAGAAAGGTAGCCATAGATATTTTAGACATCCTGATGGAAGAACAACAGTAGTTCCAATTCATCCTGGAAGAGATATTGGCAGAGGTTTATTAAAAACAATATTAAATGAAATAGAAACAGATAGAAAAGAATTTTTTAAATATTTATAAATTTAATCTTCTAGAACAATTTTCTTACCAATTATTTGTCCAGGTAAACCTTTTTCAAATGCAGCTCTAACATTACCATTATTTCCATGTGTAGATTTAACTTGACCATTAATTACTCTTTTCAATTTGCCAGGAGATGTCCAAGATACTTTCTTACCAATTAACCCTTTAGCTTTATCTTTATCTTCATAACCTTTTAAATCTAAGATTAACTGATTAGTATGTTGTCTATGTCTTCCTCGTCTAAAATTAATAACTTTTGCTTCCATAGTATAATTCTTAAAAACAATATTTAAAAACGTTTTGATTGCTCTTCTAAAGCATTTTCCCTAAGAATTCAGAACCTATTTCTACAAATACTTTCGTAAGTTTAGCAACATCATGAGTAGCCCAATCTTTGTCTCTAAACAAACATGCATAAGTTTCGACAAAAGCAGCATCAAAGGTATAGGGTAATGTAGCTACAAATGCCAACATCTTAACAAGTTTCTTTTTATCATCTTGAAAATGGTATTTCATAGTTTTATATAAACAAAAACCTGCTATAGCTAAAGTTAGAGGACTAAGATCATTATGACTTACTTCATGTTGAAGAGTACCTACAAAACTATGGGCATAGGTATCATAACCATAATGGCCCATATTTCGATCTAAATAAATTCTTCCTTCATTAATGAAAGGCACATGAGTATGAGAACCTTCATCAGATAAAATAACTTCATGCTCAACCCCATAAATATCAGTTATAGATTTTCCATCAAAATCAAGATTAATATCATTTCTCTTAATATGATATTTCATAGATTCAATTATTCTTTCGTCTAAATTTTCTCTGTTAGAATTCATTTTAAACAATTATCTCGAATTCAGCACCAAAAATATCTTCTAATTCTTTATAGAAATCATTACTTATAGAAATTCTTTTAGTACTTTGATTTTTCATAGAAACTTCTTCTAATTCCTTTAAACTAGATTTTTCAATAGAAGTAAATTGTTTATTTTTAATTACTGTTTTCTCAACTTGATCTTTAGATTTTAAATCTTTTATAATAAATACAGTATCATCAAAAACATAAACTTCTCCTAATTTATTAGAATCATATTTAATTCTTAATTTAGCATTTTCTAGTTGAATATTTTGTTTTCTTTGGATTAATTCCATCATAACTTTCAAGTATTCTCTAGCTTCTCTCTTAATCTTTTCACTTTCCGTCTTACTCAACTTTTGTTTTCCTAAAGAATTTACTTTTTTAAATATTTCATAATACTTAACAGGAATATCTCCTTTAGAACTTAATTTTTTTAACTCTGCTTCAGGATCTTTAGTATCATTTACATTAAATATACTTAATACATCTCTAGTTATTGCAACACATGCGTTGTAAATATCTTTAGAACCTTCACCTTCTTTCTTCTTATCAATTTCTTTAAATAATTTCTTTATCTTTTCTAAATATTCTTTAGTTTCTTTAACTAATTTATCAATTTCTTTACCTTCAATTTCTTTTAATTTACCATGTTCAATCTTTTTGTACAAAGTTCTTACGTTTTCTAAATGTTTAACATATTTCTCTTCTAATAATTTTTCTTTCTTAACAAAAATCTCTCTTAGTAAATCAATTGTTTCTAGTGGCGTCGGTGGATTAATTCCATATGCCATTAACACAGCTTGTGCTGGATTTAAAACAGCATAGTATAAATCTTCAGCAACAACACTTATCATTTTACCATTAACTCTTTCTAATAGTTTTTCACCAATTTCCATTTGCTGATCAATAGCTTCAGGACTTGGTTTAATTCTACCCATTTTTAATAACAATCTCCAAGGATTAAATACTCCTCTATCAAATAAAGGAACTCCATCTCTTAGGAATGTAAATATAACAGGATTAGCATCTTTTACAGAATCCCAAAAATCAGTTAAAATATATGTTTGAATGTGAAATTCTTTATTCACCCCAGTTATATTTCTAGCTTCAAATCCTTGACTTATAATTATAGATCTTAATTTATCTTTTAATTCATATCTTGACATTCTTTTTACATCAGTATCATCTACAATAATGTAAACATCAATATCATGACTTTTTTTATCTCCTCTAAATAATGAGCCAGCTGCAACATAACTTACAATATACTTATCAAATTTCTTTAGCACCATTGTCTTATGAACTTCAGAAATTTTAATAGCTCCTAACATTTCCTTAGGATCGTAAATTGGAGCAGACATCGCAATTACTTGTAAAATATCATACTTTCCATCGTAACAACTTTCTTTTAACTCTGATAAAACCATAGTTTCAGTTACAATATCTTTATCAACATCTTTACCTATTTTTTCAATAATTTTACCTAATTTTTCTTTTAATTCTAATTTAGACATTTTCTTACTATCAGAATCGTCAACTAAAATAAAAGCATTAATCTCATTAGGATTTTCTTTTTCATCTTTAGATTCTTCTTTCTTAACTTCAGGAGGTAAATTTTCTCCAGCTCTTTCTGGGAATCTTTGATTAAGAAATTTTTTAGGGGGCATTAAAGCAATTCCTATAATATATTCATTAAATTCTTTTAGAACTTTATCTTTAAATGTATCTAATTTCTTTTTAATTTTATCAAACTTTTCCTTTAATTCAGGGGGTACTTCTTTTGGTAAGTTTCCTGGTTGAGGATTTTTAGTTTGTTTTTTATCTTCTGCCATTTTTTATTTTCAATATTTGCTTAAACTTTTGTGTTTTTAAAGGAATCTATTCAAAGCTTTATGTAAAAGTGATTCTGTTTGATCTAAATGTTTTGTTACTTTTTTTTCTAATTCTTCCACTTCTAAGTCTGAAAAATAATCCTTGAAATGTTCAATAGAAGTATTAACTTTAACACATTCTCTGCATATGGATAAATAAGATTGTAAATCAATTTCAGCTAATCTTCCTTCCATCACACTTCCTTTTAATAGAGAGTGAGTTAACGCAACTTTATCGGAGATTTCTTTGTATCCATTTACAATTTCTCCTTTTAAGTATTTTTCAAAATCTGTCATTTTATCTTAAATAATTAAGAATTTCTTGTTTATAAGTCTTTCTATTTGTAATTACTATAAAATAGTTAAATATAGAAATTTTCTAAAACCTCTACTTTCAACTTCAACAATCTTTAAATATTAGTTTAATTCTTAAGAATAAAAAACACAACATATTGTGTCAAAATTAATAAAAAACACAACATATTGTGCTTACTCAGAGGCGATAAAAATTAAATGTCCATATTGCTTACACGAAGAAAATAAAGTTATAGACAAAAGAAATACTGAAGTTAATTCAACTAGACGTAGGCGAGAGTGTCTAAAGTGCAAAAAAAGATTTACAACATATGAAAGAGTTGAAAGTATTGATCTTGTAATAATCAAAAAAGATGGTAGGCGCGAACCATTTGAAAAAGAAAAAATAAGAAAAGGTCTAATAAAAGCTTGTGAAAAAAGACCAGTCTCTTTAGAAAAAATCGAACAAGCTGTAGATAAAATCGAAGCAGAATTAAGAAAATTAAAATCAAAGGAAATTCAAAGTTCAATTGTTGGGGAAAAAATAATGAATAGACTAAAAAAACTAGACAAAGTTGCTTACGTAAGATTTGCCTCAGTTTATAGGTCATTTGCAGATATTACAGATTTTCAAAAAGAATTAAGGGATTTAACAAAAGGAGGAAATAAAAAATGAGCATAACAGAAAATTTAGATAAAAAAGTTTCAAATAGTTATACAGAATCAGGATTAACATTTTCAAGATTTTATACAACTCCAGAAGTTGATCCACTTGAAGATTTAGTTTACGAAAAAAGAACTGCCGAAGTTCCAAGCAGAGATGATCCAACTAAAATGGAGTTCCATATGGAAAATGTAGAAGTTCCAAAATCTTGGTCTCAAAATGCAACAGATATAATTGCTTCAAAATACTTTAAAAAATCAGAAGTTCCAGGAGATCCAGAAGGAACTGAAAGAAGTGCTAAACAAGTAATTTCAAGAGTTGCAGAAGCAACAAAATCTTTTGGGGAAGAAAGAGGATATTTTGCAACAGTAGAGGATGCACAAACATTTGAAGATGAATTGAAGTATATGCTAATCAATCAACATGCAGCTTTTAATTCTCCAGTTTGGTTTAATTACGGACTTAAGGATAAGTATGGAATAACAGGAAAACCAACTGGAAATTGGACATGGGATTTTCAAAAACAAGAAGTTGTTTTAGCAGAAGATGGATACACAAATCCACAAATTTCTGCTTGTTTCATCTTAGGATCAAAGGACAGTTTAAACAGTATGATGGAGTTACAAAAAGCAGAAGTAAATTTGTTCAGATATGGTTCTGGTGCTGGATCTAATGTTTCGAAAATTAGGGGTAAAGGTGAAAAGCTCACAGCAGGAGGAATATCTTCAGGTGTAATACCATTTCTTAAAGGATTTGATGCTTGGGCTGCAGCCATACAATCTGGTGGAACAACAAGAAGAGCTGCCAAGATGGTTATTCTAAATCATGATCATCCCGAGATATTGGAATTTATAGATTTAAAGGCAAAGTCAGAAAGAATTGTACAAGCATTAATAGCACAAGGTTACAATTCTGATTTTGAAGGAGAGGCTTATACAGCAGTTACAGGACAACAAGCCAATAATTCTGTAAGAGTAACCGAGGAATTTATGCAAAAAGCTACAAAAGGTGAAACCTATTTTACAACTGCAAGAATTGATGGAAAACCAATAGAAGAATTAAATGCAAGAGAAGTTCTAGAAAAAATTGCTCAAGCTGTTTATGATTCAGGAGATCCAGGAATACAATTTGATACGACCATAAATGAATGGCATCCTGTGCCTAACGTAGGTAGGATAAATGCATCAAATCCTTGCTCAGAATTTATGCACCTAGATAATTCAGCATGTAACCTTGCCTCTATTAATTTGATGAAATATGTTGATCAAGATGGTAATTTCGATATTGAGGCTTATAAACATACAATAGATACTATCATAACTTCACAAGAGATATTTGTAGATCATGCATCTTACCCAACAGAAGAGGTTGCAAAAAATACTCATGATCTTAGACCTTTGGGATTAGGATATGCTAATTTAGGCACTCTGCTCATGGCTTTAGGGGTTCCTTATGATAGTGATGAAGGAAGATCAATTGCAGCAAGTCTTACAGCAATCCTAACTGGAGAAGCTTACAAAAAGTCAGCAGAGATAGCAGGAACAAGAATAGGATCATTTGAAAAATTTGAAGAAAATAAGGAGCCTTTCCTAAATGTGATGAATAAACACAAAGATGCTGCATACAAAATAAAAGGTTCTTCTGATCTTGAACTAGTTCTTGCAGAAGAAGCAAGAAAAATATGGGATGAGGCAGTTACTCTTGGAGAACAAAATGGTTATAGTAACGCTCAAACAACTGTTATTGCACCCACAGGAACAATTGGATTTCTTATGGATTGTGATACGCTTGGAGTTGAACCAGATTTAGCAATTGCTAAAAAAAAGAAGTTAGTTGGTGGAGGAGTAATGGAAATTATTAACCAAAGTGTTCCTTTAGCTTTAAAAGGATTAGATTACGATGATGATCAAGTCAAAGAAATGAAAGATTATGTTGATGAAAAGAATACTCTCGAAGGAGCTCCACATATGAAAGATGAACACTTGGCTGTTTTTGATACTTCTTTCAAACCTGAAAATGGAACAAGATTTATTCATCACATGGGTCATGTTAAAATGATGGCTGCAGTGCAACCTTTTCTATCTGGAGCAATTTCAAAGACCGTTAACATGCCTGGTGAAAGCACAGTTCAAGATATTGTAGAAACATACAATGAAGCCTGGAAAATGGGATTAAAATCTATTGCTATTTATAGAGACGGTAGTAAACAATCTCAACCTTTACAAGCTAAAGGAACAGACTTAGGGAGTCAAGTTGAAGAGATTTTTGAACCAGTGAGAAGAAAGCTACCAAATACGAGAGACGCAATAACTCACAAATTTGATATCGTTGGGCATGAAGGATACATCACAATGGGAAAATATGAAGATGGAACCATGGGGGAACTATTCGCTAGTATGTCCAAAGAAGGGAGTACTATTGGTGGTTTAATGAATGTCATAGGCACACTAACTTCTATCTCACTGCAATATGGCGTACCATTAGAGAAATTAACAACTAAATTAAAAGGGCATATATTCGAGCCAAGAGGAATAGTATACGAAGGACATCCAGATATACATGAAGCAAAATCTATTTCAGATTATATCTATACCTATCTTGAAAAAATGTTTGTAGAAAAAAAAGATGAAGAACAAGATCTTAGTGCAATCTTGGAAGAAGATTCTGAAGACGGAACAAAAAGAATTTCCAATGGTCTTGGTGGATTTTGTTCCGGTTGTGGAGAACCAACGCATGCTGCAGGAAATTGTGTCGAAATATGCTTTGATTGCAATATACAAATCACTAGTGGCTGTGGACAATAATAATTATTCTTTCTTTTCTTCTTTAACTTCTTTATTAAATTTCCAATTGTAAATTTTAACACCTATATAAATAACAGCAAATACAATAGTTAATATTACTGCAATTTTAAAAGGTTCATTAATTTGTAAAGAAAACCAATCGACAATTATTTTCATAATCTTTTCAACAACAGAAAAAGGAACTTCACTTTCTTGTAACCTAGCTTGAATATCTGGAGAATTTAAAGCATCTTTTAACAATCCAGGAAATAATTTATAATATATCATAGCAAAAGCACTTGTTAACATTCCAGAGAATGAAACTTTCTTTACAGTTTCTAATAAGGAAAATCCAGAACCTAAAAAAATAAAGAAAGCACCTATAACAACTAAAATAAAAGTCAGAACTCTTAAACTAAAAGTATACTGAGAATAAGATTTAACCTGATCTACCATATCATTAACACCATTTTCTTCTAAAAATCTATTCTCTAGATTATCCAAATCTAAACATTCAACTATCTCAGGATTAGTTTTACATAATTCCTTAATTTGATTAATATCAACACCATAAACTTCAGATAAAACCTCATCACTAGTTAATTCATTAACTAAAGAATCTTTTAATCCATCTACACTAGATAAAACAGAAGCTACAAAAAAACTTAAAATAAATAGAGTTATTCCTAAAGATAATAAAAAACTACCAAAACCTTTACTTAAAAATTTTAAGATTTTAGATAAAGCCATTTTAGTAATGCTCTTTTCTCCTAAATAAAAAGAATAATGCAATTATAACCAAAGCTATTATCCAAAAAGGTAATGTTTCACTAGGAGGTAAAATACTGTCAAATTTATCTTGAGCAAAATAAACTCCCACTAAAATTAATAATAAAAAAAATATTCCTGAAGAACTTTTTCTTTGAGGAAAAGGGTAATATCCTTTAGGCATATGTTTATGCATGTCCTTTGGATGATAGTATTTTTTCCTTCCAAACATTCTTAACCTCTCTTTAAATAATGAATTTTAATTAGAATATTTAAACTTTACTAAAAAAAACAGTAATCTTTTTATAGAACTTTCAATATATAAGATTATGGCAGCAGACTTAGATACAATAACTTTTTTAACTGGTTTAGCAGGGTTAGGTGTTGGTCTTGGCACACTTAGTGTAACATTAGATTTTTTAGATTATCATCAACAAGTTGTTGAAGAAAAAAAACTAGCTTATAGAGATCAACAAAAAGTAAAATCTCAAAGTGAACTATATATGAAAAAACCAACTTGGATTAATACTTTAAAAGATACAGTTCCAGAAGTAGTTTCAAATTATAAAAATTTTTTAAAACATCCAATTAAGAATCTTTAATATTACCTCCGATAATTATTTCGTCTATGGTTTCCTCTTCTATTATTACCTTGAAAAGACCTTCTAGAATTATCCATTTGTAAAAAAGGAACTTTATCAATATAAGGTTTTTCAACTTTATCAATTTTAAAATTTCTATGTTCTCCTTGCACTCTACCAAAATTATCATAATCATAATCACATAAGATATTAATTACTTTACCTTCTTTACCAGCTCTTGCTGTTCTCCCAATTCTATGAACATAATCTGTAGGATCTTTAGGAATATCATAATTGTATATATGGGAAACATCATCTATATGTAATCCACGAGCTGCAACATCAGTACAAACCAAAACTCCAACTCTTCCTTTATTAAAAGAATTTAAAGTATTACTTCTTTTGTTCTGAGACAAACCACCATGAATAGCAATAGCATCGATTTTATTTGCTCTTAAATTCTTAACTACAACATCTGTATTTCTTCTTGTATTACAAAAAACCATAACTAATCCAGATTTTTCATTTTTAAGTAAATGAACTAACAAAGACATTTTCATATTTTTTTGAATATCATAATAAATTTGTTTTAATTTACTTGGATCAACATGTTTTCCAACAGAAATTGTTATTGGATCAATCATATAATTCCTAGATAGATCACTAATCTGTGAAGATATAGTAGCTGAAAACAATAAAGTTTGTCTTTGCTTAGGACATTGTAATATTATTCTTTTTACATCATCAATAAATCCCATATCAAACATTCTATCTGCTTCATCTATAACAAGAAATTTAACTTTTCGTAAGTCAATAGTTCTTCTCTTAACATGATCTAATAATCTTCCCGGCGTTGCTATAACAATATCAGCATTTTTTAAACTATTCATCTGTGGACCAATAGCAACTCCACCATAAATAGAAGTAATATTTAATCTCTTATAATGAGTTATTCCATGTAAAACTTGTCTTATTTGTTCTGCTAACTCTCTAGTTGGAGTTAAAACTAAAGCTTGAATCCCTTGGTTAGCATTTACTTTCTCAATTATACCACAACCAAAAGCTAAAGTTTTTCCAGAACCTGTTGAGGATTCTCCTATAACATCTTTTCCGTCTAAAATAAGTGGAATAGTTTTTTCTTGAATTTCTGTAGGTTTCTCTAATCCTAATTTCTTAATTTCCTGTTTCAGCTCATTACTTATATTAAAGTTTTCAAATAAATTCATTTTATCTTTACTAGCACTCTTAAGAAAAAGTCAAATGTTCGTAACAAGTGCTCTCTCGTAATTCCTATGCTCTTATTTATAATACCATAAATTTCAGTATATAAAGCTTCCTATTAAAATGCATTGTTAAGTAAGCGGGAGCTATTTTAGCTAAAAAAATTATTTCTTCTTGATTTTTCTCACTCTGGGTTTATTCCAATATG
>NZCT01000014.1 GCA_002688355.1 archaeon
CGCCGCCCAATGTTGTATCACCGTTTGTTGATTTAACTTCAAAAACACCGTCTGCAATTTCAAGAATTGAAATATCAAAAGTGCCTCCCCCTAGATCAAATACTGCAATTTTCAAATCTTGTTTTTTGTCAAGACCATATGCAAGTGCAGCTGCAGTAGGTTCATTAATTATTCTTTTAACATCTAAGCCTGCAATTTTGCCTGCATCTTTTGTCGCCTGCCTTTGATCATCATTAAAGTATGCGGGAACAGTGATGACTGCTTCTGATACTTCTTCACCCAAATAATCTTCAGCAACCTGCTTTAAGCTTTGTAAAATAATTGCAGATATTTCTGGTGGTGTATAATTTTTTTCATTTATTTTAAATTGTGTAGCATTTTTTTTGCCTTTTACAATATTATAGGGCATTTTTTTTGCTTCTGCTTTGCATTCATCGTATGATCTTCCCATAAATCTTTTTGCAGAAAAAATTGTATTTTCTGGATTTGTTACTGCTTGTCTTTTAGCAGGTGTTCCAACAACTCTATCATCATCTGTAAAGCCAATAGTAGATGGTGTTGTTCTATTTCCTTCTTTGTTTTGAATTATAGTAGCACTTTTGCCTTCCATAACTGCTACTGCTGAATTTGTTGTTCCTAAATCAATTCCAATAATTTTTGACATGTTGTGACTTCTCCTTATTTAACTTCTATTGTAGCTTCTGTTGGTTCTTCAGCTTTTGGCTTTGCTATAGTAACTGATAGAATTCCGCTCTTGTACATAGCACTAATATCTTCAGATACTACAGTATCAGGAACTGACCAAGATTTTGTGTAAGAACCCTTAGTAAACATATTTGTACTTGCTTCACCAGCACTATACCCAATGCTTAGCGTGTTGTTCTTTAAAGATATATTAAAATCTTTTTTTGTAAGCCCCGGGGCAGCGAGTGAAATCTTCCATGATTTATCACTATCAGTTACATTAATGTTATCATTTGTTTTGACTGTTTGTAATCCAGAATTTCTCTTTGAATTAAAAAATTCATCAAATACGTCAAATGCATCTGCTCCAAATAAGCCAAAGTTTGGTGTGTAAAAATTCTTTCGTCTAACTAAATTTGTCATTTTTTTCTCCTTTATTCCGTTGACAGTATTAATTTAAGCATCATTTATGTGATGTAAACGGCTAATATTAACTTTTTTAAAAAAATTTTCTTTTTTCTATAAATTTAGATAATTCTTCTTTTCCCGGGCGCCATCCTGCGCTCCAGCGATCTTTTCTGCCTTCAACAAATTGTACATAGCATTTTGAACAACATTCATGATTAGTATAGCTTATTGCATCGTAGATTTCACGCATTGGAAATGTGCATAATGGGCATTTTGCAGGGATATTATATGATTCACTTATTCGTGGATCCAGTTTCTTTTCTATCCAATATCCGCTTTCATCATCAACCTCTACCCATATTTTTTCTGTTTCTTTTTTATTTTTCATTTTTTTAACTCAAATAAGAGAATTTTTCTTGATCACGGTCAATAGTGAGTATATAATCCACACAATCTTTAATGGCATCTACATGTGTTACAACTAAAATTGTTGCAAAATATTGCTTAAGTAATTGAAGCATTTTTGATACAGCTTCTAAATTTTGCTCATCATATGTACCAAAACTTTCATCAATTATAAAGATATCTGGCTTTGGAAGTCCCGAAATTTGTGTAAGTGCAACTCTAATTGCAAGCGATGTAATTGCTTTTTCCATCCCAGATGCAGTCTCTATAAGCCTCCTGCCACCTGAATCTTTATAATTTATGAAAACATTTAAATTATTATGATCTTCATCTTCTTCAAGTTCAATTTTAAATTTTACAATATTTCTTAATAATTTGTCAATTTCACTGTTGATAAATGATAATTTGCTCCTTACAATATCTTGCTGGATTCCATTTTTAGACATTATTTCGGTATAAATTTCATAACAATAACTTTTATCTAAAATTTCTTTATATTTTTTATATTCGCTGACTAAAGACCTTATAGAACTTTGTACACCACCGAGTTTTTTTGTAATGTCAAGTCTATTTTTTTCATTTTCTAGTATATCATTTTCAATTACTAAAATCTTTTCTTTTGTATTTTTTTCATTTTTCTTTAGTTCAATTACATCAGAATTGTTTATACCTAACAATTCCAATTCAAATTTCTTTTCTTTGAGATTTTCAACTCTATCTTTCAGATTAATAATTTGTAATTCTTCATTTTTAATTTCTAAAGTAATGTTTTTTAAATCACTCTCTAAGTTTTTAATTTTTTCAATATTCCTTACAGTGCTTTCATGTAAGTCATTTACTTTGTCTTCATTGAGTTGCACTAGTTCTTCGGAAAGTGACTTAATTTGTTCATTCATTTCATTTATTAATAAATTCACATTATTAATTTTTTCTTTATCACGATATGATTCTTTTATAAATTTACAATTTGGATATGAATCACCACAAGGAATATCATCAAGTAAACCAATAGACTTTTGAAGTTGTGATAATTTAATTTGTGTTTTGTCTTTTTCATTTTGCAATGAAAATAACTCATTACTTCTTTGCTTTATTAATTCTATTTTTTCAGTTATGGCTTGCAATCTGTAATCTAAATTATCAGTAGGTAAAATTGATAATTCACATGCTATGTTTTCTGCCTTTGCAATTAATTGCTCAATATCAGTTTTGTGTTGTTTAAGCTCTATATTATAGTCTAAAATATTGTTACAAATTTTGTCATAATCATAATTTTCAAATTTTTGACTTTGTTTATTGATTTCATTTAAAAGTTCTTTATTGCTTTTAAGCGTTTCATTTAATTCTAGTTTTTTTAAATTTTTATCGTTTAATTCAGATTTTAATTCATTTTCTTTAGTTTTATTTTTTTCTATTAGCTTTTCATATCTCTTGTTTTTAAACATTTTCAATTGTGACTTTAATGATTTTAAGTCTTCTCTTGCTAATTTATATTTTTCATCAAATACTTTTAAATCTAAAAATTTTGCAATAATTTCTTTTCTTTTTGTTGAACCTTGTGAAATAAAATTATTTATATCACCTTGTGCAGAAACACATGTTGTTAGAAAGTCATCCATTGTTCCGAACATAGATCTTATTTTTTTTTCAGTATCAAATCTTTGCAAACCATTTAATGATATTTTTTCATCATTTTCTATTTTGTAAAAATTTAGATCTGTTCTTGCATGTTCTTTTTCATCACTAGATCTTTTGCCTATAATAAATTTTGTTGTTGTTCGTGATACATAATATTTTGTCTTGTTTACTTCTAAATCTAATGTAACATTACAACTATCTTTTCTTGTATTAATTATGTCAAGATTTTTTGTTACGTTTTTTGAATTACTATTGAATATTCCATATAAAATTACATCTATAATTGAACTTTTTCCTATTGTATTTTTTCCGAATATACCTACTATACCTTTAAGTTTTTCAAAATTTACTGAATTATTTTCTTTGAATGCAAACATATTTGAAAAGTTTAAATGTTTAATTTTCCAATCTATATTTCTTGCAAGTCTATTATCAAAACTATTAGCACTATTATATTTTTCATTTAATTTTAAAATGAACTTTTCGTGTGCATTAGATACATTTAGTTTTTCTAGGTAATTACATATTAATTTTTCTTGAATTTGTTGATTTCTAAGATCATCAATTTTAATTATCTCAGAATCAATTTTTATATTTTCATCATATTTAATCTCATTAACGGTAATAATTTCTTTTGTATTTAAATAATTTTTAAAATCTCTTGCTATTTTGTCAATTGATCTTGAATCAAATCTGTTAAGAAATTTAAGTTTTATTCTTGATTTTTTTGGTATAAAATCAAAGTTTTTAATATCAAAAGTATCTACATCACTAATCTTGATTGTAAAGAATGGATGAACAGGCTCAAGTGGAATAAATTTTGTCTCCCAATTATTTTTATCTTTTATGTCCCATAACAAAAATCCCTTTTCAAAATCTTCACCATAGTTTTGTTGAATAAGGTCACCTGAATATGCAACTCTTTTTTCACCGTCCAAGAACTGGTGTAAGTGTATGTCACCTAAAAATGTAAAATCATATTTTTTAAATTCATCAATATCAATTTCAGCATCTAATAAGTAATCTTGATCTGTTTTTGCGCCACCTACACATCCATGATAAAGTGCTATATTGATTCTATCATTATCAATTTTCCAATTATTCCAACCTTTTTTATCAAATAATGAATATGCGAATAATGAATAATCACTATCTATGTCTATCCTGTCAGATGATTTATAAAATTTAATATTATCATTATCTAGTGCGTTTATTATTGGTGTTATTGCATCTAGTCTATTAGGGTTTAATAAATTACCATCATGATTTCCCAAAAGTATATGAACTTTTGCAATTTTTGATAATGATTCAAAAAAATTTGCAGTAAAATTATAAAATTCTGGTGATTGTTGTGTTTTTGTATGTGCTATATCACCAGCTATAATGATGTGATCAACACGTTCATCTTTTAGTTTTTTATATAATTCATTGAAGATACTACTGTATTCTTCATGCCTAGAATTTGATCTAATATGGATATCAGCCATATGGCAAAACTTCATTATACCATACCTTCAATTCTCTTTTTCAAAATTTCTGTTTCATTCAATGATAGTCCTTTTTGAGATTCATATATACTGAGCCATTCATCAGCAGGCATTTCAGCAATATCTTTATATTTTTTATCAAAATTTATAATTTGTACATCAATATTATACTTCATCAGAAGTGATGCTATATTAATAGCCTTTTCTGTGCCTTTTGAATCTGAATCAAGTGCCAGTTTTATTGGAGTTTTGTTTTCAACAATTTTTTTAAATAATAAAGATTTTTTTATAAGTGATGAACCCAAGATACAAGTAGAATTTAATTTTGACTTGATACAATCGAATGGACCTTCAGTTATTAGCAAATCAGAATTCCAATCTATATTAATTTCGTTAAAAATAATATTTGTTTTTGCATTTTTACAATTTCTATATCTATATTTGCTTCCTGTATATGATCTACCTACAAAATAATTTAATTCTCCATCTTTGTCAAATGATGGTATTATTACATAGCCATAATAATTTTTATCCGTAGTAATTCCAAACATATTTGATATGATTTCTATATCAGTTAATTTTCTTTCATTTTTTAAATAATGATAAGCACGTTTTAAGTTGCTATTTTTATCATTATTTAAAAGATATGATGAAATTGGAATAAATTTTATAGGCAAAGCAACATTTAAATCAACCTTCTTAGTGTCTAGAGTGAACCATTTGTCATCATTTATAGTCTTAACGTATTCCTTTAATAAAGAATATCTTCCACAAAATTTTAAAAGACTAATTAAATTTTTTCCTTTAAATTTTTCTCCACAGACCCAACAATGATATTTGCCCCAGTGACCTTTTTTATCTGTATTTAAATTTACAGCAAGTTTCTTTTTTCTATGATTACATTTTGGACAATAAAATGCAACATCATTGTTCCTAGAGAGGCTTGAACCCTCACCTAGGAATGATTCTAAAAACTTAACTTTAGAACTAATCATTTATGTGTATTATAATCAATTTTGTAAAATTTGTTCAAAGTAACCGCATTTTGCAACTATCCATGAGTCTGCCCGGTCAAACATATAGGGCTTCGGTTTATTTGTACGAGTATAAAACATATCTAAATCATCACCTAGTTGGTTTTTAACATGATTTAAAACTATTTGTTTTATTCCAATTTCTTTTTTTTCTTCTTTAGTTACTTTTACTCCACATACTTTTCTTGCATGTGGTGCCAAGATATAGCCTGGAGTAATATCAAAAATTTCTGATGCTACATAACTAACTATGCCGTTAAATTTTGCTAATGTCATCAATGTATGGATGCTACTAGCACCCATTCTATACCTCAAGAGACATTCTTCTATGAATATATATTTAATATCAAATTTGTTATTTATATCTTCAAGTTTTTCTTTCACAGCAGTTGCTTTATCACGTAATCCAGTTTTAATCTTTGATAAGATAATATGATCTAATAATAATACATTTCCTTCATTATTCAAAATACATACGCCAACACATGTTGTTGATATATCAAGCCCTAAAATCATTTTAAAAATCCATTGTTATTTTAAATAAATACTCATCTTGTGAGAACTTTTCTATTGCCTGAGCAAAAGCTACTTTGCCTACAACATTAAAGTCTTTATTATAAAAATTTATTCCTGAAATATAGACATTATCAGTCTTTCCTTCAAAAATTATATTATCATGTTCTCTATTTGTATACGACGGATTAGATGATGAGTTTATAAGCCCTTTATGCGCCCTTAAGTACGTTCTCAAAACATGCACATTGTGTGTGCCACTTAATTGA
>NZCT01000015.1 GCA_002688355.1 archaeon
AACTTTAAATATTTAGAATCATTTTTATTTATCATTGGATGTCACCTCTTTCAAGTTGACATCCAATTCTTTTAATTATTTAAAGGTTTCAGCAGAGCCGAATTTAGACATTTTAATCAAACTTCTATTTTGTATTTATTAAAAATTCGTGAGTATTTTCAAAGATCTTATAAATATATCGCATTAATTTATTCTATGTCAAGAATTGGTTTAATATATGCTCTAAATGCTGAAGTTCCAAAGAGTATTCCTTACGATGGTCCTTCAGAAATTGGTAATATGCTGAGGACTCTCTTCAAAGGTATGGTGCATTTGGATCCTTGCATATATGGAAAGATCCATTGTTTTGACTCTGGAGAAAATGAAATTGGATTGATTGTTTCTGGAGCAGGAAAGAAAAATGCAAGAGCAGCAGTAGAAAAACTCTGTAATGATTTTACACCAAACTATATAATCTCATCTGGAATTTGTGGAGCTGCCAAACAAAGCTTAAATATAGGTGATATTGTTGTTGCAGAGGATGTGCATTATGGAGCTGGATATTTAACTACAGATAGTAATACGACAACAATGGTAAAGACTATTTTAACCAAACATCAAAAAAAATATCAACCAGGAACATTTCAAACTGTTGATCAAGTTTTATTATCAACTAGAGAAATTCGAGAGGATGTAACGACAGTTGATATGGAGTCATATGCGATTATAGAAGAAGCAAACAAACGAGAAACTCCCATTGTGGCTGTTAGAGTTATAAGTGATATTGTCCCAAAAAAAGAACCCATATTTGCTGCAAAACAAAGAGCCAGGTATAGGATATTTTTTAGGAATTTTGAGACTGCCAAGACACAATTGGATGAATTATTTAGTGTGTTATGTAAATAGTTAATATATTTTTATTATAGAATAGGAAAAGTTTAAATATTTTAGACTATTAAAGAATAAAATGAAATGTGATTTATGTAAGAAAACTATTGATGAAACTTTTTTGAATAAGATTATTGGAACTTATATTAGAGTTGATAAGAAACAAAGAAGTGTTTGTAGAAGTTGTCAAAAAGAGAATTCTTTAGATGAAGTTAAGAAAAAATTATAATTATTGTTTATCTTTATGATATAAGTCAAATAAAACTACTTTGTTTTCTTTTTCAATATATACATAAGAAAGACGAAAAGAACCAATATAAACTTCTCGTGTTCCTTTTCTAGAATACTTCATAGGTTTACCAATTTCAGGGTTCTGAATTATTTTTTTTATATGTTTCTTAACTCTTTCTCGATCTACTTTATTCTTAATTTTAGAGAGAAAAGAAATGAATTTTGTAGAATGATCTACAACTAACATTTGTCTAGTTCTTTAAGGAAATCATCCATGGGCATAGATTTAAATTCACCTTTTTCATAACGTTCCCATGCTTCTTCAGTTCTTCTTGCAAATTCTAAATCATCTTTTAGATTTTCATCAAAGTCACTAGCCTTTTTCATAATCCATTGATCATTATTTTTTATAATAACTATTTTATCCCCTTCCTGTATGTTTTTCCTCATTTCAGTAGGTATAACTACTTGCCCCTTTGAACTCATTTTTGTTATTGATATATCCATTTTAACCACAAGTAAGATTAGTCTTACGTAATATATAAATCTTCCTATTTTAAGGTAGAGTTCTATATTTTGTATTTATTAAACTCCATTCAATCATTAATAATATTATTGCAATAACTAAGAAATGTAATGTTAAATTTCTAGAAACTCTTGTTATAGTTAGACTTGCTATCTGAACATATGCTTCATTTAAAGTTTTTTGATCTATTGCTTTGTAGAAATTTCCTTCTGTTTTTTGAGCGATGTCAACTAAAGTTTCTTCATTTAATCTTAAGATAGCTGCTGTTGCATTTGATCTTGTTGCATTTCCGAATAAACTTCCACCAACACTTGTTCCAACCCCAATTGTATTTATTATAACTCCATTTTCAGCTGCATATGCTATTGCGTTTTCTGTTTCTGGTCCTATGTTACCTTGTCCATCTGTTAATAGTATAATTACTCTTTGTTTTTCAGTTTGTAATAATTGATTTACTGAAGATATTATTGCCCCACCTAGATCTGTTCCTCCAACTGGTTTTATGTCTAGTAAATCTATTTTTTGTCTTATAGCCTCGTGATCTGTTGTTAATTCTTGTTCTACAGTGGGTATTCCTGTAAATGAAATTAAAGCTACTTGATTATTTGAAGAAACGAAATCTAAGAAATTTTTTGCTGCTGCTTTTGCTGCTTCTAATCTATTTGGGAAAAAATCTTGAACAAGCATACTGTTACTTGAGTCTAGAGCTAAAGCAAAATCAAATTCTGTTCCTTCTCCTTGATACCATAATGTTGTTCCAGCTACAGCAAATATGATTAAAGAGAATATTATTAATCTTATGACTAGTAAACCAAAATTATTTGAAAGAACTTGATTTCCTGTTACTCTTGATATAGCTTCAAAATTGGCGAATTTGACGGCTCGTCTAGATACGCTCCTAAGGGTTAGAAAATGAATGAGAATTAGTAAAGGTATTGCTATTAAAAACCACAAAAAACTTGGACGAGCAAAAACAAAACTTACCATTATCTTCTTTCAGAACCTCTTTTTTTGAAGAACTTGATTAATGGATTTACAAATGATTTATTTGTTTCTAATTCTAGAACATCTGTTTTTAGTTTTAAGAATTTATATTTAACATCTCTAATTTGTTTTCTCATCAAATTTTCATAAGCTTTTTTTACTATGTCTGTTTCTATTAGTAATTGTTTTCTTGAATAAGGATCTTGTATAACAACTTGTCCTGAGTCTTCTGGTAAGGATATATCTCTTGGATCTTTTACCATGACTCCAATCATTTCAAATTTAGCAGACATAAATTCTAAATATTTTTCCCAATTGCTTTCAAAACCTACAAAATCTGAAACTAAGATTATTAAGGCTGTTTCTTTAAATGTACTTAATATATATTTTGATACATCTTCTATATCTAGATTTCCACCATAATTTTTTGGATCTTTTAATATTCTTGAGATTGCGTAATATTGCTTATTTCCCCTATTTGGATAAAGCTTAGCCATTATTTTATCTGTGAATAAAACTATGCCAACATTATCTCCTGCTTCTAATATTGCGTGGGAGAGGGCTGCTATTAACTCTGCTGCGTACTCTATTTTTAATTTTTCCGTTGAACCAAATAACATGCTGTTGCTAACATCAAAAAGGAACATTACATTTAGATTTCTCTCTTCTATATATTCTCTTATTAATGTTTTTCCTGCACGTGCTGTTGCTTTCCAATCAATTAAGGCAGAATCATCGTCTGCACCATAAACTCTATAATCTTCAAATTCTAGACCACGTCCTTTGAAGACACTTTTGTAACCGCCAACAGTTCCAGAAATTAATAGTCCTTTTTCTACAAAAGGTAATTTTCTTAATACTGGTAGTAGATCTATATTTAATGATTTTACAGGCATTTTTCAAAATAAAGTTAAGGTATTGCAACTTTTGATAAAATCTCATCTATTATTTTATCTGTACTAATATTTTCTGCTTGTCCTTCATAGTTTAATAATATTCTATGTCTTAAAACATCATGAGTAACTAGCTTAACATGATGAGGAGTTACATAAGCACTTCCTTTGATTAGAGCTTCAGCTTTAGATGCAATAAACAAACCAATGGAACCCCTTGGAGATGCTCCAAATTCAATGTACTTACCCATAGAAATATCATATTTTGATGGGTTTCTTGTTGCATCCATTATAGATATTATATATTTTTTAACATCTGGGCTTAAATAAATCTCTTTTGTTAACTGTTGCAAATCACTTAATATTTTTTGATTTGTTATTTGCTTTACGTTAAATTCGTTAAATTTTTGTAAGGTCATATTTTTTTGTAGAATTTCATGCTCATCATCTACAGTTGGATAACCTATGAATATCTTAAATAAGAATCTGTCTAATTGAGCTTCTGGTAATGAATATACTCCTGCTTGTTCAACTGGATTTTGTGTTGCCATTACAAAAAACGGAAGAGGTAATTTATATGTAGTTCTACCTATTGTTACTTGTTCTTCCTGCATTGCTTCTAGTAACGCGGATTGAACTTTAGGAGGACTTCTATTAATCTCATCTGCAATTATAAAGTTTGCAAAAACAGGCCCTTTAACTACTGAAAACTGATTTGTTTCTTGATTATATGTTGTTAAACCAGTTATATCTGTTGGTAAAAGATCTGCTGTGAATTGAACTCTTGAGAAAGTACATCCTGTTGTTTGAGCTAATGTTTTTACTATTAGTGTTTTTGCTATACCTGGAACCCCTTCTACTATTGAATGTCCATTTGCTAATATTGATCTAAGAATTGCACTTATTGTAGCATCTTGTCCTACTACGGACTTGTGAGTTTCTGTTCTTACTCTTTCTAGTATTTTACCAGCTTCTTTTATTCTTCTAGTGTTTTTTATTACTCTTTCTGGTAGAACTATTTTGTGTTTCTTATGTGCTGTTTTATGTGTTTTAGATTTATGTTTTGCTCTATGAACTATCTTATGCTTTGCGTGTTTCACCTTTTTTTTCACCATCTTTCTTTATTATTACAAATTTCTATTATTTTAAAGCTTTTCCTCTCTTTACTTTTCTTCGTTTATTTCATTTAATCTTTCATTAAAATTTATTTCAGTTTTTTTCCTTTCTTCTTTTATTTCATTTTTCATATTTTCTATTTCTTTCTTATCTGATTTCCAAATCCCATGAAATTTTAACAAGTTGCTTTCTTTCATTTTTTAATTAGATCGTGTTATATTCCTAATTTCCTCTTGTAAATCTTTAATAGAATGTTGTGATTTAAAACCATTATCTACTAAAAATCTTTCCATATCAATTATGCTTATTTCTGATTTTCTAGCTGCTTCTGATAAAGTTATTTTTCCCTTAATGTATTCTTCAGCTGCTTTTTCTCTTATTATTTTATAATTCTTGCTCATAAGTTAATTACCATATTTCTATTTTTAAATTTCAATGCTTTTTCTATAACTCTTTATTCTTAGCATTAAACATCCCTTTCTTAACTAAGTTTAGAGTTAAATTGCTTTCTACTCCTTTTTCTCTCATTAACTCTAGGAATTCTCCAATATATAATCTAGCAAATTTAGATGCACCTTCCAAAGATAATTTGCCTTCCATATATAGTTCAATTGATCTTTGCTTTCTATCTATTTCTATACCTTTTCTAAGTAGCATTCTAAAACTTTCTGATTTATCTATTTTGTTTTTATCACTAACAGTGTTTATATAACTTAATGTTTCATTATCCAAACGTGTTGCAAATATTTTTTTAGTTCTAATTTTCATTTTTTACCTCCAATTTCTCCTAAAGCTGAAAATATTATATCTGTTTTATATCTTCCAAATTTACCCAAATTTTCTATCATATTAATAGCTTTTTTCTTGTCAATTAATTTTCTTTTACAATATAAAACTACAAAATTCATTGCAGTAATAAATGGAATTTGGTAATAATCGCAATACTTTAAAGCTTTTAAATCGTCTAGAGCTATAATATCTACTTTTTTTTCAATGAATAATACTATTGTTTCTGATTCTCCTCTAGCTAAATTAAAATTTTCTTGAATTTCATTTAATTTGTTTTTATCATTTATTTTCTTTACTAATATCTTTTCTTTTTGCATTTTTTTATTTAATTCTAATGCATCGATATGTTTTTTTTCTAACCCTTTTGTAATAGCCTCATTAAAAACTTCTTCTGGAATAAAAATTTCATTTCTTTCAGTTATTTTACCTAATAAATCAATTTTTTGCAATAGTATTAGTGTTGAGCTGTCAAAAGCTATTCTCATGTATAACAATGTAAACTTTGTTATATATAAATGTTTCTATTATATACTTCTTATTTAAGAATATTAAACTTTTAGTGTATAATAGAGTATATTATTCTTAATTATAATATCCGTGATTTATTAATAAATCCTTTATAATTGATACTAAATGGATTTAGATGACTACAAAAAGTAATAAATGTTGTCACTTTAGATTATTTTTATAAAGCTTTTCCTCTTTTATTTAATAAAAACGGCTCTGCTGAAACCCTACTAAAATTGATTTAATTTTTCTATCTAAATTATATGCTATCAATTTACAAATTACTTCTT
>NZCT01000016.1 GCA_002688355.1 archaeon
AAATTTAGCAGAATTGTTATAAATCTTAAACCTTAATCCAGGAACTTACTCGTTCCTAAAATCAAAACTCCCGTTAACTTAACAATGCTCTATTAAAAAATAGTTAATTATAAATATCTTCTTTTTCCATAGAAATACAAGAATTTAAGAAAAAATCCAGGTAACTAATTCTGATCATTAGTACGAAGTTTAACATATTCTACTTTAATGTATTTGAAAGGTATCTTTTTAGTTATTATCACTTCATCAAGTATTTTTCCAACAGGATGAAGTCTTAATGAAATTGGATTAAACCATGGTCTCTCACCTTTACATTCTCCATAAATAAATTCTTTATATTTTTCAAAACTTTGCAACCATGATATTCCAAGCGTAGGTGCACGAAGACTAATATGAAGAACAACTGGTTTACTTATATTCATTTCATTAATAAAAGGTCTTGCAATTTTCTGTGCTTCTTGTTTTTCTTTTGGTGTTATTTGATCACTTCCAATAATTTTAGCCATTGCTATCGTAACTTGATAGAATGTTTCAACTCCCATTGCTGCATAATCTATTGCTTGTTCCCTACTAAAAGTTAAATGAATCTCTTTTCTTGGCTTTTCACTTCTGGAATCCAATAATGTAAATAAATCTCTTGAGGTTAAATTTTCTAATTTGGCTGCTATTGCAATAAATCTTTTTAGATTTCCTTTCTCATAAAATTTCTCTCTTTCAGCCGGATCAAGTCCTTCTCTTTGAATTGATGTAAGTCGCGTACTAATTGTTCCATGATATAATTTAAAATTATCTAAAAGATAAGTCCATTCTCTAAAAAGACTATTTTCTTTTTGTTCTTCTTCTTGTAATTCAATTAATTCATGATTCTCAAGCTCCATTATTTCTTTAATTAATTCTTTTGAATTAATAGGTAATCTATCAGAGTCCAGCTCAAAGAGAATTTTTTTTGCATCCTTAAAAACAATCCCACATTCATACAAAAATTGGTGCGCCGCTTCTTCATCAACCCCATTATGTAATCTAGCTATTTCATCTGCATCAAGATTCATTATTTGTTTCAACTCTTTCTTGGCTTTTCTTTTTCTATTCTTTTCTAGATGTTTGTGAGCTGCTTCAGCAAGCTCTAGTATTTTTCTCACGTCTTCAACAATTTTAGCCAACTCTTTTTTATTCATATAAAAAGAATATAATCTAAATTTATAAATATTTGTAGAATACGGTAATGGAAAAGAATTCAAGTAATTTCTTTACACCAAAATCCTTTTAAACAATATTAAATCACTAAATGTAGGGCCTGTGGTCTAGTGGCTATGACATCTCCCTTACACGGAGAGGATCGCTGGTTCAAGTCCAGCCAGGCCCACTTTATAATTTAACTCTATTTTTCCTCAATAGAACATCTTTATTTTTAGAATTATTAATTATTTTAAAATCTTTATCGTTTAATTTTAACGCAGTTAAAGCAACTTCATTTTTTTCAATCTTATTTAACATTTTCATAGAAAATAAAATACTATTTTCTCTAGCAATTAATTTTTGAGTTCTTTCATTTATTGGATCATGAATCTCTGCAATCATATCTTTTTTCCTAATATACTTACCAAGTTCTTTTTTAGGAATAAAAATGCCTTCAAACTTCGATCTGTAACCTTTTCTAATAATATCTAATTGATGCATAACATATTGTTTCCTGGGTAGTATTAATTTACCATCTAACATTCCATTATATTTTAATAAATTTTTAATTCCCGTAACTCCAATATCAACATACTTATCCCATATAATCATAGCTCCTCCAATCTCAACAGTTAAAACGGGAATCTTATATTGTTGATAAGCTTCAATAGCTAACATACCTTTTAACCCATTTCTTTCTAAAACTAGTTCAGTTCCAAACATACTTCCAAGATTAATTGTACAACCATCTCTACAAACTTTTTTATCAGAACCAGCATGAACTCTAACGTGTGGTATTAGCACATTATCAGTTCCAGAATCGTGTAAATCAATTCCAAAATCACATTTTCTAACAACTTCATCCATAACTACTTTGGCTATTTTATGACTAACTTTATTTCCTTTTACAAAACTCCTATTCAAATCACTTTTATCATATTCAACTTCACGCATCTCATTATAATAACCAGAAGTATTCAAAACAGGAATAAAAACAATAGTTCCTTTTAATTTCTTAACATCAAAATCATGATAAAATCTTTGTAAAGTCTCAACACCATTTAGCTCGTTACCGTGCATCCCTCCACTAATAAAAACTTTTTTGTGTCCTTCTAAACCTTCTGCTATTATTATAGGGATTCTAATACTCTTACCTTTATATTTACAAACAGTTAAACTTCCTTTAGAAATTTTACCTCTTTTACTTACACATGAACCAATCTTCATATATTCATAAAAATTAATTACTATAAATAGTTAACTTTTAACATAATAACTTTTAAATATGCATCTTCTTTAAAATAATTAAAAGCGCCAGTAGTATAGTGGTTATTATGGGACGTTGCCAACGCTCCGACCCGGGTTCAAATCCCGGCTGGCGCATTCACAAATATAAAATTCTTATAAATCTTCATTCAATAAATCATCATAATCTTTTTTTCCTTGTTTCTTTGTTAAAATTCTTCTCCTATTAGATTTCCCTTTCTTTTTAGCAATCTTACTGGGACTAAATTCAGAGTTACCATTTTGAATTCTGAACAAAGCTCCAAATGGATCAATTCTATCTCCCTCAATAGCGTAATATCCTCTGTATGTCAATTGAACATGATTATGAACAATCTCAATTAAACCTCTAGATTTTAAACGTTTATCCAATGTTTCAGAATCCAAATTTAAAAATTCACTAGATTTCTCAATTAAACTTTGATAAAAAAACAATGCAAATGTTCTACCTTGTTTTTGTTCATTATAAATATAGCTTAAAATATATTGCCCTGCTTTTAAATATTTATTTTTCAAGTAATGTTCTAATCCCATCTAAAAAACAAAAGGAATAAATATATAAAACTACATTAATAGAAAATTCTATGGTAGAATTCAAAGAATCATTTATTGAAACATACAAAGAATTAACGAATATTAAAGATTTTAAAGAATACTCGTTAAAGAAATTAATAAAATCAATCAGAGTAAACACACTAAAAATTTCTATCCTTAAACTAAAAAAGAGATTAGAAAATCAAGGATTCAAATTAAAACAAATTCCATGGTGTAAAGAAGGTTTCTGGGTTATTAAAGGTCCAAGAACAGATTTAGGAAATCTAAAAGAACATTCTCTAGGTTATATTTACATTCAAGAGGCAGCATCCATGATACCACCTTTAGATTTAAAACCAACATCAAAAGATTTAGTTCTAGATATGTCCGCTGCACCGGGCTCAAAAACAACACAACTAGCTTCAATGATGAAAAATAGAGGATTAATTGTAGCTAATGATTACAAATATGATAGATTAAAAGCACTAAACATGAACTTACAACGTTCAGGCGTCTCTAATACTATAATTACTTTATCTGAAGGAAGACATTTTCTAAAATCAGAAATTAAATTTGATAAAATTTTACTTGACGCGCCATGTTCTGGAACAGGTGCTATAAGAAAATCTCTAAAAACATTACAAATGTGGAATCCAAATATGTTTAAGAAATTAGCAGGAACTCAAAAACAATTAATCTCTGTAGCGTTTAGTATACTAAAAAATAAAGGAACCCTAGTTTATAGCACTTGTAGTGTAGCACCAGAAGAAAATGAAGCTATTATAGATTTTTTACTTAAAGAAAATTCTAACGCAAAATTGCAATCTATAGATTTACAAATTAAAAAATCGGATCCAATTCTAGAGTACAAAAAAGATAAATACTCAAAAGAGATTAAAAAATGTTTAAGAATTTGGCCTCAAGATAATGACACAGAAGGATTCTTTATCGCTAAAATAAAAAAGAATTAATTTTTTCTTCTAATTAAAACAACTAAAGCTATTAAAAACATTGATAAAGATAACCATTGACCACCACTCAGATTTAAAAAAATTCTAGGATCGTCTCTTAAAAAAGTAATCAAAAATCTTAGTCCCCCATATAGCAAAATAAATAACCAAAATAAGGTTCCAGATTTTCTTTCTTTCTTATTATAAATTATTAAAACAAAAAATATAAATAAATTTTTTAATGATTCATATAATTGAGATGGATGTCTACAACCTTCGTAGTTTGAAAATTGAACACACCAAGAAACATTACTTTTAATTCCCACTAATTCTCCATTAACAAAGTTCATTACACGTCCTAAAAACAAAGCTAAAGCGGCAGGAATTACCATAACATCGGCTAACTCATAAAACTTAATCTTATATTTCTTACAAAATAATAATGTAACAATTACTAACCCAATTAAACCACCATGAAAAGCCATTCCCCCTTCCCATACTTTCACAATATCTAAAATATTCAAAAAGGGGTCTTGAACTTTACTAAAGAAATAACCTAACCTAGCTCCAATAACACTTCCTAAAATAACATATATCAAATAAGAATCTAATTTATCTCTATCTATATTTTCAATCTTACCTTTTTTAACAAAATGCAATAAAATAAAATATGCTAATAAGAATCCAAAAATATAAGCTAAACTATAGTATCTTAACTCAAAACCACCAATACTAAATAAGACAGGATCTATATTATGGATAAGCATATTACTTAAACAAAATTAGAATTTATATAAATATTACTTTTAATCAACTTCATTAGGATCCCAAGAAGTTCTTTGATCTTCGTTTAAAGAATCTAATTTCTTCATATCTTCTTCATCAATATTAAAATCAAAAATATTAAGGTTTTCAGATATTCTTTCTTTATTTCCAGATTTAGGAATTACAATTACGCCATGTTGTATGGCCCATCTTAGTATAATTTGAGCACTAGTTTTAGAATATTTCTTGCCAATCTCTAATAAATTTTCATCATTTAATCTTTGTCCCTTAGTTAAAGGACTATAAGCAACTAATTGTATATTATTTTCTTTACAAAAATCTAATAATTCCTTTTGAAATAAAAAAGGATTAAACTCAACTTGATTAACTACAGGTTTTATTTTAGTTTTTTCCATTAATTCTTTTAAATGATTAACAGTAAAATTACTAACACCAATTGATTTACATTTACCTTCATTATACAATTTCTTAAAAACTTTCCAAGACTCGTTTCTAGATGAAACAGGCCAATGTATCAAATATAAATCAATATAATCTAAATTTAGTTTTCTTAAACTTTCGTTAAAGGCCTCTTCAACATTATCATGATCATCATTCCATAATTTAGTTGTTACAAATATTTCTTCTCTAGAGGTATTACTTTTTTTAATAGCCTTTCCTACAATATCTTCGTTACCATAGATAGCGGCTGTATCAATATGCCTGTAACCTTCTTTTAAAGCATGTAAAATAGATTCTTCCCCTTCACTATTATTTTCTAATTGATAAACACCTAATCCAATTACAGGAATTTCTTTATCATTATTTAATTTAAATTTAGAATTTTTGTTAAGTTCCATTTTACTAATTAAAATTAGAATTTATATAAATATTACTTTTTATCTTCAGTTTCTTCTTTTTTTACTTCTTTCTTCTCTTTCTTAACTTCAGGTTTTGCTTCTTTAGGTTTATCAACTTTCTTTTCTTCTTTTTTCTCTGTAGTTTTCTCTTCTTTTTTCTCTTCCTTAACTTCAGTCTTCTTTTCTTCAGTTTTAGATTCCTCTTTAACTTCAAGACCTAAAACTTCTGCTAAACCTTTACTACCTGCTTTAATAACTTTTAAATTAATTTGATGTGTCTCATCGTTAATTGTATTCCCTCTAATAGATTTTCTTTTTCTCATTCCCTTCCTATTAATGTTTACACCTACACCATCTGTTAATAAAATTCTTTTTCTACTAGTTCCTTGCACATCATATCTCATAGGGAAACCGGCACTATCACTTCCCCCACTAATTTCAAACTCATAACCAGAAAAACCTAAAGAACTTCCATCTATCTTGTCTTTTATTTTCTTAGTCATAAAAATAGACTCATCGCCTTCAGCCAACTCTTTATTATAACTTTTTCCAGTTTTTACATCATTTATACATAATTTTACTACCATCTCAATATTTTAGATAAAAATACATTTTTAAACGTTTCGCATATATAATTTGTTATGGTAAATGAAGAATCCATTATATCATTATACGAAAAAGAATACAATGAACCAAAGAAATATGATAATCCAAAAACCTTTGTTAGCTGTACTAAATTCTTTATTACTTTAGATAGTAGTTATGATGATGGCTCCATGGGAAACTTGGTTTAAAATTAATTCAGAACTACCCAATTCATATAAAAAGAGCAGGAGAAATAGAATGTTTAGTTAACAAACACAAAGACACAAGAGAATCTTTACTTAAAAAAATTGATCAACTTCTTAATAACTAAACTCCCCACATATCATCTTCTTTTCTTTTTATAGCTAAAATTTCTTTCATTAATTCAGTTTCCTCTGTCGTTAAGTACTCTTTAAAATCTCTTAATTTTTTAAATTCATTCTCAGTAAAATCAGTAATTAAAACATCATTCTCATTTATCTGTCTACCAAAAGTAACTCCAGAAAATGCAACTGCAACTTGTTCATCTTTTTTAGCTGTTTCAACATTCTTACCATCATTTTGAATACTTTTAATCTCAGTTAATTTTTTGCCATCACTATCCATCATTGGCATTCCTTTTTCTAACATACCCTCTAAAACTTCTGTACCTAAAACAGCAGGGTTTTTTTGTCTAAAAACATAACCAGGGATTATTCTAATCTTACAAGGTTTAACTAAATTTTGTAATTTATCTTCCTCAATACCTTTTTTCTTTCCTTCAACCCACTTTTCATAATCTTCAACTATTTTATAAATGACTTCAGAAGTAATAACTTTAACATTATCATTCTTAACTTTTTTAATGTTAAAACCTAAAATAACTTGATTCAAATCTTCTTCAGCTTCAGCTGTTGCAATATCTTTTTTGTTTATCTCTCCAATTGTAGCTTTCTTAATCTTAACATCTTTTTCTTTTAATATTGTAATTAACGCTTCCAAACTTCCCAAAGAATTTGCTTTTATAATTATACCATTTTGTTCAGTTTCTATAATAACTTCTTGAATTTCTTCTTTCAATTCTTTTTTTATTTTTTCTAAGTTTTTCTCTGAATCAAGAACTCTAAATGGCATCCCAGAAATAACTTCTTTTATGTTGGGCGCCAAAATATTAATAGATGCAGCTGCCTCAACTTTTTTTACATTTTTCTTGTCAACACGTAAACCTCTAATTTTAGTAACAATAACATCATCCAAACCACCAATCACAATTTCGTCATTAACATTTAAAGTTCCGTCATAAACAATAGCATCTAGCACAACACCCTTATCTTCTTTAACTTCTAGCACAACACCTCTTCCAGGTTTATTAGTTTCAATAGCTAAATTTTCTTCTAAATATTTTTGAGCCAATCCACTTAAAACCATTAACAATTCAGGCATTCCTTCTTTTTGTTTAGCACTTATGGGGATAATCCCAACTTGTTTTGTATAATCTGAAATCCTATCAAATCTCTCCCCATTAAAACCTAGTTCATATAATTTCCCAACAATTTCATATAGCTTAGTATCTAAATATGTTTTAGTATTTTCTCCTTGTCCTTCAATACTTTCTAAAATACCTACTTGATCATCACTTCTCCAACCAGAAATTAAATCTATTTTATTTAGCGCAATAATAAATGGTGTTTTATGGTTTTTTAAAATTTCAATAGCCTCTTGCGTTTGTGGCATAATACCTTCATTAATATCAATAACAACAATTGCAATATCAGCTATAGATCCTCCCCTCTTCCTTAAGTTAGAAAATGCAGCATGCCCTGGACTATCTATTAATAAGAAACCAGGGATCTTTAATTTAATTTTTTCTAACAAGTTTCCTGTTATTTTCTCAATATTCTTCATTGGAACATTAACAGCATAAATAGATTGAGTAATACTACCTGCTTCTTTGTCAATTATTTTTTTATTTGAGATAGATTCAATTATCTTAGACTTACCATGATCCACATGACCTGTTAATAAACATATTAATGATCTTATATTTGCCATTTTCATTCTCTAGAAAAAGTACATTATTTCTAGTTTTACTCTTAAATAACTAAGAAAAAGTTTTTTTAAAGGTTTTGAAAGTATAACTAATCAAAAAATTGGTACTTTTCACACATTCCGTTAAAAACATCTAAAGATTCGCTCTCTTCTTCTGAAAGTTTAATTTTTCCTCTTTCATTTAAAATTCTAGCTAAATCCTTCATATACCAAGCAGTTTTTTTCAGATAATCTGGATCTCTTTCAATTATTAACTCATATCTTTCACGATCTTTAATTTTTAGTTCAGATGAAGCACCCATAATTTTTATGTCATTATAAACATTTGAAAAATATAATGTTCTTAATGCATTTTCTCTATGTTCCTTTCCAATCTCTCTAGCACTTTCAATAACACCTTCTCTAACTCCAAATTCTTCTTCAAGATGCAGATTTGCTTTGTTAACTAAAAAATAATTAAACAAGCCACGAATTTCCTTATCATCTAAATCAAAAGATGGATGTTTAATGAGTCTTACAAAATCAAATTGCCAAGGACCTTGATACATATTTTTAAAATCTATAACATGCATCTTACCATCGTGCATCATTAAATTATGGGGATGATAATCTCCATGAAGTGGTTGTTTTTTTTCTGTGTTTAAATATTCATCAATAACACTTAAACGATTCTCTAAATCCATTTCATCTTCATTTTTCCAAGAACCATACAAGCTTGGGTTAGAAGTACTTAGAATTGAACCAAAGCTTTCTACAATTTTCTTACTATAATTTAATATTTTTTCAGGTGATCTTTTTTCACCAAGAACATAGTGTAATGCAACTAGAAGATCCAAAGCTTCTTTTGCCAGTTTAATCTTCCCATTCTTACTGCTATCTAAAAGAACATCACCTAAATGAATGTTCCCTAATTTCTCTGCAAAAAATAAACTACCTCCTTGCAAATCTTTGTAAATCTCTGGGACCAATCCTTTAATAAACTGTTCCGTTTTGGAGACTCTTAACAACTTCTGTTCCATTTTGATTATTAGAATAACCTAATACACAGTCATAAACATGAGTTTCTAATCCGTCTTTGAAAACGTCTACAAAATAAGTTCTACCTTCGTCATAACCTTCAGGTATATATGTGGCCATAATTTTTAATTGTTCATTCATTATTCTTGATAAAATCTCAGATGATTTTTTTAGAAGAGTATTTTCCTTTAATAAAGATCCTTTTGGTCCTTCAACTGATCGTATTTCAGAATAAATCTGTTCCAATAAAGAGTTCAAATTTTCTTTGTATTCTTCTTGTGTCATATTATTAACCTATTAACAGTTACTTTTTTAAACCTTATTATTTAGTTCTGATAAGTTTTTCTTGCCATATTGTGAACAGAGGCTGTAATATCTTTGTAGTTCTCAAGAATCTCTGATACCCCCTTAATTTTCCAATTTTTCTCTAATAATTGATTACAATATTTTGAAATCTCTTTCTTAGATGTACTTAAAGATAATGCTAAATCTTTATCATTATTGTAATAAGCTTTCATGCTATCTGTATAAAATTTGTCTATTTTATTAGATATATCTATTAATTCTTTTTTTATCTTTTTATCACATTTAAGTCTTTTAAATCGTCTAGCAATTCTTTTAATTTCGTCAGCTATTTTCTCTATTGTAATTGATAAATCCCATATAGTCAGCAATTGATTATGTTCTGGCAAATTCAAACTTTTTAAAGCATGAGGATCATCAAAACTATTTTTAATAGTTCTTATTATTAATAACAATAATTTATTTATTTCTCTATCACGTTTTACTATTTCATCTAATTCTTCTTCATTATAATTTTTTAAATCATACATCATAGATCTTGTTAAATTATCAATTTTTCTTAATAATATTTTAATATCAACATCTTCCATATTTAAAAAATCTTTAACAACAATTTCAGATTCATTTTCATCTACAAGTTCAGAAGCTACAAGGCCACTTATTACTCTTTTAATCTCATTCTTTTTTTCAACTAAATTCTTTCCAACTATCTTAACAAGCTTGTAATTATTCAAATAAGATGATATAACTTCCCTTTTTATAATTTCAATATTTTTATTATTAACATCAATTGTAATCTGTTTATTTAGTTCTTCCTTTTTTTTAATATGTGGAACAATAATTAGTTCCTCATTTCCATTCTGCTCAATAAAAATAGAATCACCCTTTTTTAAATTATTTTTTTCAACCCATTGCTTAGGCAAAGACACAACAAAAGAAGAATTTCCAAATTTGATTAGGTTTCTAGGTTCCATTTTTCCTACCTATTTAAGCGTAACTATATACTTAATATACTTAATATAGAGTAAGTATATATATTTAAAAGTTTCCATAAAAGATAGGTGAAATAATATGAGAAAGAAAAAAATATTAGACCCAATAGAGGATGATATATATACAGAAGAAGGTGTAGAAGCACAACTAGAAGATGGTGAGATAGAAGATTGGGAAGCAGGCTTTATGCAAGGGTATGAGAATGCGTAGAAGAAGAAAAGAGGACTAACCATCTATAGAAATATATCTTTAATTTTGTCAAATAGACCTACGTCCTTCTTACCAAACTCAACCTTTTCCTTTCTATCTGTTGAGAAATCTTTTAGTAACTTACTTTGTTTTGAACTTAACTTAGTTGGTGTTTTAACATTAGTCTTTACATACAAATCTCCACTACCATAGCCATTTAAATTTTTAACACCACTATCTTTAACTCTAAACACAGTTCCACTCTGCGTACCAGAAGGAACTTTAACTTTAATTTTATCTTTTAAAGTTGGAACACTTAACGTTGTACCAAACACAGCTTGTGGAAATGAAATATAATAATCTAAAAATAAATCAGAACCCTTTCTTTCAAATACATCATCTTCATCTACATTAATCACAACATACAAATCTCCAGCTTCTAGTCCACGAACTTCTTCACCCTCATTTTCAACTCTTAAGGTATTTCCATCATCCACACCTTCAGGAATATTAATTGTAATTTCTTTTACCTTTTCAATTAAGCCATCTTTACAAGAACCACATTTCTCTTTAGCCATTTTTCCATAACCTTTACAATTGTAACATGTTGAAACTTGGGTAAAAGCACCAAAAGCAATTCTAGTTACTCTTCTAACTTGTCCATTTCCTTTACAAACATTACAAGTAGTTAACTTACCATTCTTAGCTCCAGTTCCTTCACAATCTTCACATTTAACTTTCTTAGGTAATTTAATTTTTTTCTTAACACCTAATGCAGCTTCCTTAAAGGAAATTTCTAAATTAAAACTTAAATCATTCCCTTTAGTTCTTTGTCTTCCACCACCAAAAATATTGTCGAAAATACCTCCAAAGCCACCTTGCCCTCGGAAAATATCTTGAAAAATAGAATCAAAATCAGCTCCTCTAAAAATATCTTCTTGAGAATATCTTTGATCAAAACCATCATGACCATAATTATCATAAGTTTGTTTTTTATCATCATCACTTAAAACAGCATAAGCTTCAGAAATTTCTTTAAACTTCTCACTTGCTTCTTCCTCTTTATTTAAATCTGGATGATATTTCTTTGCAAGTTTCTTGTAAGCTTTTTTAATTTCTTCTTTAGAAGAATCTTTATTAACACCTAATATTTCATAATAATCGTTTTTAGTCATTTGATTTTAAAATAATTAGCTTTTATTAAGATATCTAGTATCTTGATCATGATAAAATTCTAACATTCTTTCTTTATCTTCAATTCCGGACACAATTTTCTCATCTTCCTCAGTAAGGTTGAATGATCTCTCCAATTCAGCTATACATATGCTTCCTTTGCTATAATCTATTAATGAATACATCATCTCAGATTTTAATGTAAGTCTAATTTCAACATCAGATTGAGATAAATATTTATCCATATATTTCTCAATTACTCCATCCAATCTAGTTTCTAATTCCATTTAAAATAAAATAAAAAAAAGATTATTTCTTTTCCTTCTCATCTACAACTTCAGCATCAACAACCTTTTCTTCTTCTTTCCCTTTCTTACCTTCTCCTTTAGTTGCTTGTTGTTCTTTTTGCTGTTTTGCCATAGCTTCTTGATACATCTTAGTACCAACTTCTTGGCTTACTTTACCAAGTTCTTCGATTTTCTTCTTCATCTCTTCTAAGTTCCCAGATTCCTTAGTTTTCTTTAGCTCATCTAAACTTTTAGTTATTTTCTCAGTAGTTTCCTTATCAATCTTATCCTTGTTTTCACTCATTAGTTTTTCAGTGCTAAAGATTAAAGCATCTGCATTGTTCTTAGTTTCAATTTCATCTTTCTTCTTCTTATCTTGTTCAGCAAACTTCTCAGCATCTTTCTTCATCTTTTCAACTTCTTCTTCAGATAGTTTCTGAGATGCAGTGATGTTAATAGATTGCTCTTTATTAGTTCCTAAATCTTTTGCTTTTACATGTATGATACCATTTTCATCAATATCAAATGTAACTTCAATTTGTGGAACTCCTCTTGGAGCCGGAGGAACACCTTCTAAATTAAATCTTCCTAAAGATTTATTATCTGAAGACATTTCTCTTTCTCCTTGCAAAACATTAATATCTACACTTGGCTGATTATCTGCAGCTGTGGAAAATATTTGTGTTTTCTTACTTGGAATTGTTGTGTTCCTTTCTATTAATGGAGTTCTAATTCCACCTAAAGTTTCAATACCTAAAGTTAATGGAGTAACATCTAATAATAAAATGTCCTTAACATCTCCACTTAATACTCCAGCTTGAACTGCTGCACCTTGTGCTACACATTCCATAGGATCAATTCCTCTTTCTGCTTTCTTTTCAAAGTACTCTTCAACAAACTTCTTTACAAGAGGCATTCTTGTTGGACCACCAACTAAAATTATCTTGCTAATATCTTCTTTTGCTAGTTTAGAATCTTTTACAGCTTGTTCAACAGGTTTTCTACATCTTTCAACAATTGAACCAACTAAATCATCTAACTTAGCTCTAGTTAGTTTCATGACTAAATTTTTTGGTTCATTATCCTTTTGAGTTATAAAAGGTAGATTAATTTCTGTTTCAATAACTGTTGATAATTCTATTTTGGCTTTTTCTGCAGCTTCTCTAATTCTTTGAATTGCTGTAGAATCTTCAGATAAATCTACACCACTTTCTTTCTTAAACTCTTCTAGAATATGGTTAATTAAAACTTCATCCATATCAGTTCCACCTAATTTAGTATCTCCTGATGTAGATTTAACTTCAAAAACACCATCTCCAAATTCCATAACTGTAACATCTAAAGTTCCACCACCAAAATCGAAAACTAATATTTTCATATCTTGTTTTTGCTTATCTAATCCATAAGCTAGTGATGCAGCAGTTGGTTCATTAACAATTCTAACTACGTCAAGGCCTGCAATAGCACCCGCGTCTTTAGTAGCTTGTCTTTGATCATCGTCAAAATAAGCTGGAACTGTAATTACAGCTTTCTCTATTTTCTCTCCTAAAAATTCTTCAGCGTCTTTCTTAATTTTCTGTAACAAAAATCCTGAAATTTGCTGTGGTGTATAATCTTTTTTATTAATATTATATTTAAAATCAGAACCAATCTTTCTTTTTGCAGCCATTACTGTTCCTTCTGGATTACTAACAGCTTGTCTCTTAGCAGGTTCTCCCACTAAAACATCTCCTTCTTTTGTAAACGCAACTATACTTGGAAATGCCTTTCCATATAATGAAGCACCTTCTGCGCTTGGAACTATAACTGGTTTGCTAGCTTGTAAAATTGAAGCTGCAGAGTTCGACGTTCCTAAATCTATTCCTAATATTGCCATTTTTATTTACCTCCACGTAAATTTGAATTATCTTTCTCTGAAATTATAACTTTAGAACTTCTCAAAACTTTACCATGTAAAGTATAACCTTTTTGAACTTCTTCTAAAATTACATTATCATCTTTATCTGATTTCTTTTTCTGTATAACCTCATGTAAATAAGGATCAAAATTCTCTCCAACAGATTTTATCTCTTTAACATTTTCCTCATCTAAAACCTTATGAAAATTTTTATGTATTAACTCTATACCACTTGAAAATTCCTTACTATCTTTTGGACTTTTCATGTTATGAACAGCTCTATCAAAATCATCTGCCATATTTAGCAATTTTAACAGTAAATTATGAGAAGCATATTTTGTAAATTCTTCTTTTTCTTTATTACTTCTTTTAACATAGTTTTCAAATTCAGCTTGAATTCTCTTAACATCGTTAATATAATCATTAACCTGTTTTTCTTGCTTTTTTACGTCTTTTTTCGCTTTTTTGTCTTTCATTTTGTTATACATCGGTTGACTTTAAATCAACCTTACATAAATAAGGTAAACCAAAACTATATAAAGGTTCCCATTATTTTAATTAAATTATGGAAAGAATTAGGAAAATTACCATAACAATAAGGGATTCTCCTAATAAAACTTCTAAAAATGTTAATGATGAATTACTATGGCTTTCTGATGTTCTAGGATTATTTGATAGTAAAAGAGATCGTGAAAAGAGTAAGTTCAGACTTTTTGTAGAGTTAATCAAAGCTAAAAAAGAGCGAGAATTTCTCTCTTCAGATGAATTAGCCGAAAGAGCTAGATTATCTAGAGGTACAATTATACACCATATTCATGATCTAGAAGATCGTGGCTTTATTATACACAAAAACAAGAAATATCAATTAAGTAGAAGAAATATAGAACTATTAATTAGAGATATTAAACGTGAATTCGATGATTTCTATGATGATATCAACGACATGGCTCGAAGAGTAGATAGAGAATTAGAATTATAAGAAAGATTTTTAAATTATTGTTTCTATATAATTAAATGGTAAGAAGTATTAAACTTTTAGAATATTTACTTGCATATGATGTAATGATTGAAAGTTTTGAATATGAGGATAAGCTCAAAAAACCTTTTGAAGAAAAAGCAGGTCATCCATTATTGCCAACAGAAACTGATTTTTACACTGCTTTAAGTATTTATACTAATAGAGTTAAGAATGGTGTTAAATATCCAATTGTTCTAGCATCTAGGATAACAGGATTAGATTTTCTTATTAGAAAAATAGAAGGAAAGTAAATGTTATCTCAAAGATTACAGGACCATATTGAACATATTTGCTCTTTAAAAGATAATTGGGATTCTGAAGGTGCTCAAGGTTATGAACGAAGTTTTCTTGAGGAATCTGTAAAATATATACCATTAATGGAAGAGAAAGCTTTAGAAAATGGAATTATTTTACATCGAGATAATTTAACAATTAATCCTGCAGATGAAGGAACAGTCGATCTTTTCTGGAAATATGGATTTTATACTTTATTGGCAAATGTATACAAGGAAGATGGTAAAATTTCAGCATGTTATATAGGATCAAATAAAAAAGATGGAAATGAAATTCAAGGAGAATTATGATATGAAGCAATACAGTATCAGAAATATCTTAAAATATGATCTCACACCTAGGGGATCAAAGTTAGAAAAAATAATAATAGCAAGTATAGTAACTTTAGTAACTGCATCAACAATCACAATTGGCACATTACAAATCTATAATGAAGGAATAAAACTAGATAAACAAGATCCATTAGTGAAATATATGTCTAAAAAATATTAATTAGCAAAACACTTTTAAATAAATTAGTTCTATAAAATACTATGATACCTGGAATAAATCCAAAACAGATGGAAAAAGTTATGAAGCAAATGGGTATGAAACAAGAACCCTTAGAAGCTAAAGAAGTCATAATCAAACAAGAAGATAAAGAATTAATAATTAGAAACCCAGAAATTATGAAAGTAAACATGATGGGTCAAGAAACTCTTCAAATTACAGGACAATTAGAAGAAAAAGAATCTATTAACGAAGAAGATATCTCTTTAATAGAAAAAGAAACAAACGCTTCAAGAGAAGATGCAATAAAAGCATTAAAGGAAAATGATAATGAAGTTGCCTCTGCGATAATTTCTTTAAAAGAATAATTCTATGATAACATTTAAAAATTTATTTAATTTCTTTTTTATATGGAAAAAACTCCAGAATACTTACCAACAAAATCTGTAGATGGTTTAGTTAGAGATTTCTTAAGTAAAAATAAATTAGATACTCCTATTATAGCACAATATGCAAAGAAGGGAGAAATCGCGACTTTAGTTTGGGATGATCATGATCGTGTTACCATATATTCAGAAGGGATTGCGTTACCTAAATTTTCTAGTTTAGGAATAGCAGATCCGGAGGAAGTATATTTTACTCAATTCCTTTTAGAAGGTCTATTATCTGAGAATGGGAGAAAAAAAGAAATTAATCTAATAGCAAGAGTTAATTATTATCCAAACGCGGAATCAAAATACAAATTTGCAACATATAGAGATGATAATGAGCAATATTGGTTTATAAGAGCTCCTAAAGATCTAAGTAAAAAAACAAATCAAGAAGATCTGATAGTTATTAACCATGATATAGATTTTAATCAATAATAATAAATATCTACTCTTCTTTACAAATATATGAATAATCCATACAAAGAGACCTTATTACAAGCAAATAAGCTCTTAAGGACAACAGATCACCTAGCTTACGTAACTTATCCATTTTTACAAGAATACAAGCTTTTAATCACAATAACGGAGAATTTATATAATTCAATTATTACCCTAATTACAGCGTTTTTGCAATTTGAAGCGTATTTTGGGAGAATTCAATACACTCCTATAGATATAAACGACAAATTACAAGTATTTAAAGAGCATTGCGCAAGACGCTACAATATAGAAGAAAAACAACTAAAAGTAATACAGGACTTACATAACATAAAGGCAGAAAGAAAATCAAGCATAATGGAATTTAATAGAAACAACAAATACATGATTTACTCCAACTCAGGATTAAAAAGTATTTCTATTGGTCTTTTAAAAGAATACATAAATGAGACAAAAAATCTAACAAGAAAAGTTAATCTAATAATACAAAATGATAGATGAATCAAAAGAAGAATTGAAAAGAGCAGACCACTTACTTTATGTTACGTTAAAATATACCAGAACTGCAGATGTTATTAAGAACACTATTCATAGATTATTAACAGCCTTTGACAATGCAATAATCCATTCTTTAGAAATTTTAAAAGAAAAAAAGAAAATTAAAGAATTACCTCTAACGCCGATATCAAGAGCAGAATTACTAAGAAAAACTTACAAAAGACCAGAAATGAGAGAATTTTTAGATTTTTACTTTACGTTAAAAAAGATTGACAGATCAGATTTTTCAAAAAGAGAAGAATACAGAAAGAACGTTGCTCTAGTTATTGAATCAGGAAATGAAGTTCTATTAGTAGATACAGTAACTCTAACAGAATATTTTTATAAAACAAAAGATTTTGTTCAATACATCTCTGAAAAATTTAAATAACTTTAAATATATCTATTTATTAAAAATTAGTAAAAAGTGGCAAGAAAAATAATTTTAATTGGTGGTAAAGGTGGTATTGGTAAAACAACTACATCCATAGGATTAGCACATTCTTTAGCAAAATATGGACATGACGTTACGTTAATCGATGGAAATTTAACTACTCCAAACATTGGACTTTACTTAGGCGTAGGAAACGTGGAACCAACCCTACATGATGTTCTTTCAAAAAAAACTCATAATATTCAAAGTGCTGTTTTCTTACATAAAACAGGTTTTAAATTAGTCCCGGGAGATATTCGTTTAGAGTCATTAGAGAATGTAAAAATAAATTCCCTTAAACATCATATTAAATCTCTAGATAAAACATCTGAGATAGTATTAATAGATGGTGCTGCTGGTCTAGGTCGTGAAGCAGTTACAACACTAAGTGTAGCTGATGAAGTTTTAATCATAACAAATCCTGAACTTCCTGCTGTTGTAGATGCACTAAAAACAATTAAATTAGCAGAATCAATGAAAAAACCAATAACAGGCATTGTTCTAGTAAAAGATAGAAAAAACTCAATGTCCCTCTCTAATGTAGAAAAAATGTTAAACAAGACTGTTATTTCTGTAATTCCTTTTGATAATAGAATAGACAACGCATTAATGGAAAAGGAAATTATCTCAGATAGATATCCTTACGCAGAAGCTTCTAAAGGATACAAAAAATTAGCTTCATACTTAACAGGAAGAAAATATTCTGAGCAAAACGTTCTTGGATTTCTTGCAAAATTATTTGGAATTTAATTAATAGTTAATTATTTAAATGTAATAAATGCATATTTTAAATGTGCCTTGATAGTGTAGTGGTTAGCACGTAGCCTTGTCGAGGCTTCGACCCGGGTTCAAATCCCGGTCAGGGCGTACATTACATTCTACACAAAAAAGATATATTTATATAGATTGTAATGGTAACATATTTATGAGAATTATTATAAGAAAGAAAAGAAATAAAGAATATTACTATCTTCAACATTCTTATAGAAAAGGAAATAAAGTCATAACTAAAGAGAAATATCTTGGAAAACAAATTCCTAAAAGTATAGACAAAATAAAAGAACAACTAAGAATAGAATCTTCTTTAGATTTTTATAAAAAACTAGAAAAAATTAAAGTAAACTTCCAGAAAGAATGGAAAAAACTTCCTGATTCTATTAAACAAAAAGAAAAAGAAGAAATAGCAATTTCATTTACGTACAATACAAATGCCATTGAAGGTTCCGCTATTACATTACATGAAACAAGAGAAATTATCCATGACAAGATTTCTCCTAATAAACCGCTTTATGATGTTAAAGAAACTGAAGCACATAGTAAAATCTTTCTTAATATGTTAGCTAAGAAAAATAAAATTACTAATGCACTTTTATTAAAATGGCATAAAGAAATATTTGGAGAAACTAAAAAAGATATTTCTGGGAAATATAGAGATTATTTAGTCCGAGTTGGAAATTATATTGCTCCAGATTGGCAAGATGTAAAAAAACTTATGGATCAATTGATGGATTTTATAAACAAATCTAAAGAAAATCCTGTCGAACTTACAGCTAGAGCTCATTATCAATTTGAAAAAATTCACCCTTATGGCGATGGAAATGGAAGGGTTGGGAGGTTATTAATGAATCATATTTTATGGCATAAAAACTATCCAATGTTAATTATTGAGTATAAAAAAAGAAAATCTTACTATCAAGCTTTAGATAAAGATGAAGATAAATTCGTTAGTTATTTTATTAAGAGATACTTAGCTGTTCATAAAAAAAGAATTGGGTGACCACAAAAAATAATAAATGTAGTCACCTAAAACTTAAATAAAAATTACAATGACACATAAAGAAATATTTGATGATGTTAAGGATTCTATAAACTACGAAGATTTAGAAAAAGAGAAACCAAAGATATTTAAAAAAATTTTCACAGTTACAGTTTCAATATTATTAATAGTTTTAATCTTAAGTTATTTTCTAACAAATTCAACCATACGTAGTGTAGCTATTGGTTTATTTGAAAGTTCAAAAATAGAAGATTCAATAGTAGAAATAAACAAAACAAGTAGTTTAATTTTTGAAGATAATACTTACAATCAATTACTAATAATTTACAATAACAATCCAGATCTAGAATTTAAAGTTTGCCTTAAAGGATTAATTAAAGATAACAATTATCTAATTAATGAGATCTTTACTCCAAAAACATATTTACAAACTCCTAATAAAGTAATAGCAGATCCTTGTCCTAAAGATTCTTTAGTAGATATGCATTCTCATCCATTAAGACATTGCCTACCATCAGAACAAGATTTTATTAGTTTTAGCTCATTTAAGAAAAAAAATAATAATGCAATAATGGCAGTTTTATGTGAAAAAGGTAGATTTAATTTCTATAGTTAAAAAAAGGTCGGACAGCTTTCCAAGCTTCCCATTACAAAGAACAGTAATACTTGGAACGGAAGCCTGCTTGATTAACCAAGTTCGGATTCCCCTTCATGAATTTTCATTCATGAATATGGGTTTGGATATTACCAGGCCCCTATGACCGTCCTAATATTAATGTAAAATAAAGGTTTATAAAATTTGTGGAACTGAAGTTTTTTTAATGATTACAAAAACTTCCTTAAAACATCGATTTTTCTAGATCCCATAGCATAACCATGAGCAACTCTAGATTCTGTAAAGAGTTTAAATCTATAGAATTTTTGATAATTTTCATTATTTTTATTTAATTTCAAAATATAAAAACCACGTTTATCTTTGCAAATATACAAATTAATACCTAAGGCAACATGTAATTTGAATAATTGCTCTATTACTTTACGACTTTTTGATGTTCCAGATAATGCCCCATTTATAGAACTAACAGATCCTTCATTATTCCAAAATGTTTGTAAGAATATTTTCTTAATAAACTTTGATCCATTCATAATTTCTTCAGGAATCTTTGAAAATGGGCTTGATGTAGAGTATGATTTCATATATTTTAGTAAATCCAAATAAATCAACTTTGAGCCACATTTCGCTCTATATAAATTTACATATTTTCCATCAGCGTCATAAACATTAGGCTTTACACCATATATCTGTAAAACATCTTCACAAAATTCTTTAACCAATTCATAAGAACTATTAACATACATAATAACATGTTGTTTTTCTTTTGTCATATATACTGAGCCATCAAACAATAAATTTCCGATTATTCTAATTTTTATTCCAGATAGTTTTTTATTCTGTCTTTTAATATCTTTAACAATTCCATTTAGGTTTTTATGTCTTATTTTCCCTATTCTAGAAAATTTTATATTTGTAGAATATTTTAATGCATCTCTACTTGATACATGAGCTTTTCTTACAATTTCATGAAAAGAGTAACCAGATCGTCTCATACTCTTTATTTTTTTAATTTTAGAATTAAGCATAACAAAATATCTTTTCTTTAATTTATAAGCGCTGCGCGGGCGTCTTGCACATGCAACATTTGTAAGGAATATATAGGTTGTAGTATTTACATCAATCTTCAAAGGATAAACATATAAAGATTTAACTTTCTTAAATAAAATATGTCAGCAAAATATAAACAAATTTGTTATTCTTGTAGAAAAAATTACGTAGAAATAACTTCAAGACAAAAATATGCAATTTGCTATGATTGTCAAAAACCAGAAATGGATAAAGAAATAAAAAATAAAAAGATGAAAAAGTTATTTGACATACCAGAAGAATTCTACAAAGAAAATTCATTCCTAAGAAACATAAAAGTAGCTTACAATCGTTATGAAAAATTATCTGAAAAACAAGTTGAAGCTTTTAAAAATACAGTAGAAAAACTTAATAAAGATAAAAATATTAAATAAACCTGTGAAAACAAAAAAAGAGACAGTAAGAATTGCTGGAAAGTTAAAAGAAATTATAAGTATTTTTGATCACAAAGGTAATATTATTCACAAAGTAGTTTCTCCAGTAATGATCGAATTCTATCCAAGAGATTTAATGCAAATTGTAATTGGCTCAACAATACTAGCAGTTCCCGTTGCGTTTACTCAAGAAACATGGGATCTAGCTTCTTCTTTACCTTTACTGAATATTAACATATTCTTAGCAGCATCAATTTTATTCATCTCAGCTTTTGTTTATTATAATTTTTACAGAAATAAATTATCAGGAAACGTTGATCATTTTGTTAAAAGAACAATATCAACATATGTATTATCTTTTTTAGTCGTAACAGCATTACTTGTTTTAATAGAACGCGCTCCTTGGTTAACAGATTCAGTTTTAGCATATAAAAGATCTGTCTTAGTAGCTTTTCCAGCTTCAATGAGTGCAGCAATAGCTGATATGATAAAGTAGTATAATAAAACTTATAACTAAAATAGTAATAAAAAACTAAATGAAAAACATTTTGTATTGTACAGCTGATCCAAATGAAGTGGAAAGATGGAAAACATATTTAGATTTAAAATCAAACAAAGAATTTAGCACAATACACATAAGTTCTCTAAGTCAACTTGAAATCGTAAAACATACAGATATTCATGGAGCTATTGTAAAAAATGCAATACTTCAAGAAAAAGTATCTTTAGACGATGCTTTAGCTGAAGAACGAGTAATTAGAGATATAAGAGATACATTTGAAAATTTATACTCAACTTTGGATGAAAATCAAAAAGCAGTTTTTCATACTTCACTTTATACATTAGAATTAAAATCAAGAACTAGATTATATTTTGAAGAAGAAGTAGCAAGGCTTTCAGTAATAAATAAGTTATCAGATTTAAACATTCCAATTTTAGTTAATTATATGACAGATGTGCAAGAAGAATTAATAAGTAAAAATGGTAACTTAACATTCATGTATCAATCAAGAGAACAAGATGTTTATTTAAAATCTCATCAATGGTTAGAATCAACTTTATAGCAACTTCAATTTCCCAGTAATCTTATCTATCTTCATTTCATCACTAGGACCAATAGCCAAACAAGTTATTTTCGGCTCTTTCAAAAAAGTCTTAGCAGCATCTTTAATTAAAGCATTTTTCAATCTATAATTTTTAGCAATTCTTTCATAAGATAGTAATTCATTTAAATTTTTAACTTTTAAAATAGATTTCTTCATACCTTCTTTTCTCCAATCATCTACAACATCTCTATTAGATTTTAAAACAGCTTCAACAGATGCATGAGAACATTGTGACGCAAGCTTACCTTTTGGGAGCTTTAAATCTTGTCTAACAATAATAACTTGTTTTAGTGCCATAAAATATAAGAATTAAAACTTGTTTTTAACACTTTCTCTTTTACTCTTTAACTTCTTTAATCTCTGCCTTATCTACAATATTAAAATTATCAATAACAACATGTCCTGCATATTCACCATCTTTATTAACATGATATTTTAGAACATCAATTTTCTTACTAAAAAAAGGACAATCTAAGACTAAAGTATCAGCAGGTCCACCTTCAAATCCAATATGGAAACCATATTTTTTAGAATCTGCTTTCATCTCATCAAAATTATCTTTATCTATAATCTTACCTAACCATTTACTTATTCCTTCTCCAGCAACTTGAGTAACCATTACTTTGTACCCTTTATTTATTAAATCTCTAAAAGCATCTTCATGATCTACTTCAGCGTGAGAAGCAAATACTTCTATTCCATAAGGTAATAAAACATCTTGTATTGATTTTAACTGCGTTACCTGTAAACCAGTCCCACCTAGCACAACAGCATCAACAGGATTCTCTGTAATAATTTCCTTAACAATTTTAGCTTCTTTCACAGGATCTGCAATATCACATTTAACAAAAATATGATCTAATCCTAAAATCTTAGAAGTTTCTCTAGTCATCTCAACAGTTGCATAATGAAATAAATAACAATCAGTTCTACTAGGTTTAATACTTAACAAATATTTAATGTCCCAATTTCTTTCTCTACAATACTCTATAGCATGTGTAGAATCTTTTCCACCAGAATATAATACTGCAACTTTCATTTTTTATTTTAAGTTATATTACTTTTATAAATCTTTTGATAGAGTTATTTATATTTTTTATCTAATTCAGTAAAATTTTCATACAGCTTATCATAAAGTTTTTTTTGCTTATCATCAAGATTAATATTTCCTAGAGTAAATAAAATCAATCCATATTTATTAATTTGAGCTGTTATCCATTCTTTAGTATCATCAACAGCTCCAGTTACATCATCAGAGATTTTCTCCATAACAGGAGGATTATTTAATATACCTCCACTATTATGTATTTGATCAGCTAAACATACAGAAATAGAATGATAACTTTTAACAACATTTTCTAAATATTCTTCAACTCTTTCTTTTCTTTCTAATTTTTTATCTTCACTTAAATTATGCACTGCATATGCAATCTCATCTCCAAACAATTCTCTTAATTCTCCAAGAGCTAATTCAGTGTCTTCTAAAATATCATGTAATAAACCAACAGCTTGAGTTTTTTCAGGAAAACCAACTTCTTTTAATAAATCCCATACTGGAACTAAATGACTCTCATAAAAAGCTCCACCAGTTGATTTGTAAATTTGATCATAATGACATTCTTCAGCAATTCTATTTGCTTTTTCAACTATGTTTTCCATTAAGATACTAAAATAAGAACAATTATAATACTATTTCTTCTTCTCTAATAAACTAAAACTAATTACAACTACAAAAAATTGCGCTAAAGAAACTAAAGCATCAAAAACTGCAATAGTAGTTAAATTTAAAGCTAAATTCTCAGGAACACCAAAAATTCCATATCCCAGTATATTAAACAAACCTAAAATAATAGATCCAACCAAAACTCCTTTTTCTTTCTTATCTCGAATATAATGTGCAAACGTTAACACTAGAAAAAAGATCAACCCAATTATAAGTATTGTAAATAAATTATCTTTTAAATATTTAACTTGAAATAAGAAACTAACAAGTATAAATATTGAACTTAAATATTGTACTTTACTCAATAATATTCTTTTATCCATTTTATTACAAACAACTAACCATTAATATATTTTTCTAAATCCAGTAAATTTATAAAACAAAAAATACACATAATTCTATGAAATCAATACCTTATGAACAATATAGTAAATACTTATCTATAGCAATTCTAGTAGTAATAATTATCTTATCTTACTTAATTATTAAACCATTTTTCATACCAATTCTAGGAAGTATACTATTAGCATTTATTTTTAATCCATTATATAAATTGTTTAACAAAAGAATAAACAATCCAACAATTTCAGCATCTTTAGTAATCGCAATTTTAATTATTCTAGTTTTAGTATCAGCATCATTTATTGTAAATGCTCTAGTTAACGAAGCTATTGATCTAAATAACTACATAAGTTCATCAGATACTTATTCAAAAATATCAGGCCTAGAATACTTACCCACTTTAATTAGTAAAGCAACAGATTATATTGTTAGTAATGCTTCTCAAGTTATTTTAAGCATACCAAGTAAAGTTTTAGATATTTTCATAATGCTATTTACTTTATTTTATTTCTTAATACAAGGGGAATCAATCTTAAACCATATTAAAAATAGATTACCTCTTAAAGATAATCAAAAAGATCATTTAATGAAAAGATTCTCTCAAACAATTCACGGATTAATTTATGGTTTATTAATAACTGGAATAATGCAAGGTATTCTAATTGCATTAGCTTTCTATTTATTTGGAGTAAAATCTCCAATCTTATTTGGAATAATAGTTTTTATTTTTGCAATCTTACCTGCAGTTGGCGCTTCAGTAATTTGGATTCCTGCAGGTGTTGTAAAAATATTAACAGGAAGTTTATTTGATGGTTTAGGAATATTGGTTATTGGAGCACTACTAATTACACCAATAGACTTAATCTTAAAGCCCAAATTAATAGGAAAGAAATCAAGCTTACATCCTTTAGCTATATTATTTGGAGTTATAGGTGGTATAAAATTACTAGGTGTTATAGGTATCATATATGGTCCATTAATATTATTACTAGCAATAAATGTAATAAAATTCATCGAGGAAACTAAAGGAATAAAAGTAACAGTTTAATTTCTAAACATCCAAGTAAATAAAGAATAAGTTCTTCCATTATACATACTATATCTTATTGCATGAATAAAATCCATTAACAAATGAACTCCTAATCCAACTGCTAACAAGAAAAACACATCATTGAAAAAACCTAATATAAAAACTAAAATCCAAACTTCTACAACATGAAAAATATGTAAAACATCATTATCTGATCTATCTTTATCTAAAGCATAATAATAGGCATTCATTAAACTTAAATCTCTAAATTTAATCACATACCAAAAATAATGATCAACATCTATTAATAATCCAAAAACAAAAACTAATAGGGATAGCCACTTAAACACTGGAAATAATACAATAGCTAAGATTAAACTAACAATAAAATGTCTTGAAACCATCATTTTATTAACATTTATATAAAAAACATTAAAAGCCTTATGCTGGAGTCGCATAATCTGGTTATTGCAGCAGAGTATCGCTGAATCTCGAATATCAGAAAACTGCCGTCTCACGACTTAGAGGTTCAAATCCTCTCTCCAGCGTTTAATACTAACATTTATATTATATTAAATCATTAGAAATTTGTTTAATTAATAAAGGGGGGAAAAACATGAAAAGACCATGGCTATCAGCAATTTTAAATTTCTTTTTTCTAGGTGTGGGTTATATCTATAATGGAAGAAGAAGATGGTTAGGTATAGGCTTAACAGTTGTAGCTATTCTAGGAACTTGGGTAGAATTTCAAATAAAAGATGCTGCTCCAGAATTATATCCTTATGCATTTGCACAGTTTTTTATTTTAGCTGTATTTTTAGCAATAGATGGATATAAAGAAGCACAATTTGCTAACCAGCAAACTATATAATTTTTTTATTTTTTTACATACCAATCAAAATTAAGCACAGAAAGTCCAGGTATTTGTGTTGGTGTACCTACAAATCTATAATCTTCAGCATTTCCAACTGTCTTCTTTAAGTAATTTCTATTAGATTTCTCTAAACCATCAGCTTCATTAATTGCTTTAATTAAGTATTCTAAACTTATGTTTTGATCAATTCTCAAAGCCCTTGTTCTCGGCATAGTTTCTGATTCTTCTGAAAATCGTAAATCAATTCTTCCAATTTCAGCATCATCTCTAAATAAACTATATCTTTCTCTTGTTCCATCTACTTTCCAGTATTCTTCCATATTAATCAATATAATAAACAAAAAACCATTTATAAATCTTTCTATTGTAATCATGATAAAGTGACAACATTAACAACTAAATCTTAATAAACAACGTCTTATTATTCATTATTAATGAGAAAAATAATAGAATTAAAAGAAGTGTGGAAAAACTTCAAAGTTGGTGATGATGAGTTCTCTGCATTAAGTGGAGTAAATCTTGATGTTTTCCCAGAAGAATTTCTAGTTATAATGGGTCCTAGTGGTTCTGGTAAAAGTACTATGCTAAATTCCGTTGGAGCTCTAGATACACCATCAAAAGGAAATATCATCTTAGATGGAAAAAATATCCTAGATTTAGAAGAATCAGACCTAGCTCAACTAAGAAATAAAAAAATAGGTTTTGTTTTCCAAGCATTTAATTTAATAAATTCCCTAACAGCTCTTGATAACGTGGCTTTACCATTAATTTTTAATGGAACTGAAAAAGAGGAAAGAATAAGAAAAGCAGAAGAACTCCTAGGAAAAGTAGGATTATCTCATAGAAAATATAGTCTCCCAAATCAATTATCAGGAGGAGAAAAACAACGTGTAGCAATAGCTAGAGCATTAGTAAATAACCCAGAAGTTATATTAGCAGATGAACCAACAGGAAATTTAGATTCAAAAACAGGTACAACAATATTAGAATTATTACAAGAATTAAAAGAAAAGGAAGGGAAAACTTTAATAATAGTAACTCATGATGATAAAATAGCGAAACAAGCAGATAGAATTGCTCGTCTCAAAGACGGAAAAATTATTAATATAGAAAAAAAGGTGTAAATTGAAAAAAGTAATATTATTATTCTTAATCTTATTGTTAGTTTCAGTAGTAGATGCAAGAGAAACAAAAAATTCTCCAGATAATTTATTAAGATTTGATTTAGTAAGTTACACTCCTTCACCAGTTCAACCAAATGATGTATTCGATGTAAATATAAAAGTTAAAAACATAGGAACTGATGTAGTAACCAATCTAAAAGTTTCAATCTCAGAAAAATTTCCTTTTACTTTAGATAAACAAAATGAAGCTTCATTCTTATCATTACAACCAAACAAAGAAGAAACAGTAAAATTCTCAATTAAAGCAAATAATAATGTTGAATCAGGAGAATATCAATTAGCTTTTAATTACGTTTATGACAATTACAATCAAGTTACAATCTCAGAAACTTTTAATATTAATGTAGAAAATATTGGAAAAACAGTTTCAGTATATTCTGTAAAAACAGTTCCAGAAAGAATCTTACCTGGACAACCTGCAAAACTATCAATAGATATAAAAAATTCAGAGAAATCCACATTAAATGATATTAAAGTTAATCTAAACTTAACAGATCCTTTTAATTTACTATTCACAACAAATGAAAGAAGAATAGCATCTTTAGCACCAGGAGAATCCTCTAAAGTAGAATATGATATAATTACCACAGCAGATGCATCCTCAAAACCATATAGCTTACCTCTAGAAATAGAATACTTTGATGCAGAGGGTACAAAATTCTTAAAATCTAATAAAATAGGATTAATTGTTGATGCAGAAACAGAATATGAGTTAAACATAGAAGATTCAGATCTAGCTGTTTACGGTAAAAAAGGTAAAGTAACAATTTCTTTATCTAATACTGCACCATCAAATATAAAATTCTTAACAGTGAAGTTATTGGAAAATAAGAACTATAAAGTAATCTCAAATCCAAAAAAATACCTAGGAAATCTAGAACCGGATGATTTTGAAACTGTTGAATATGAAATTTATTTCAAAAATTGTTTCTTTAATTGTAAGGGTGAAATAGATTTATTAATGAACTTAGAATTTAAAGATGATTTCAACAATAGATTTGAAAAACAAGAAAACATTCCAATAAAAATTTATTCAAGAACTCAAGCTAGTAAATTTTCAAATGGAGAAAATGGTTCCTTTGGATTCCTAACATATATAATATTAATAATTTTCATATACTTCACAATAAAATATTACAGAAGAGAAAAAAATATTGTTCAATCTCTAAAGCAAGCTCTTAAATCTACAGTCTTAACAATATTAAAAGCAATTTCTTTATTAAGGTGGAGAAATCTTAAGAAAATACCAGAAAAAATAGGAAAATTATGGTCTGAGGCAAATGATAAATGATTTTCTTAATCTATCGTATAATAGTTTAAAACACAGAAAATTAAGAACTTTACTAACAATTATTGGAATAGTAATTGGTATCTCGGCAATTGTTTCTTTATTAGCCCTCTCTCAAGGACTTGAAAATTCTATTAATGAGCAATTCGAGCAAATAGGTCCAAATAGAATATTTATTTTTCCTAAAGGTCAAGAATTCTCATTTTCAGGAGAAGAAGGTCTAACAAATAAAGATATTGACGCTATTGAAAAATTATCAGAACTAGAATGGGTTAATCCTTGGTTAGTTGCTTCCGAAGAAGTTAAATTTGGAAATGAAAAAGGTTTTGCACAGAACATTATTGCCTTACCAGCCAAAGATACAGAAAAAAGATTAACAGATTTTGGAATTTCGTTAGAAAAAGGACGTTTCTTTTCTAATAACGAAAAAGGTTCCATAATGATAGGTCACAGAATTGCACACAATTTTTTTGACAGAGAAGTTCTTGTTAATAGCAAATTAAAAATAAAAGATAAAGATTTTAGAGTTATTTCTATAATTAGTGAAATTGGAAATCAAGAAGATGATTCTACGATTTATATGGTCTTAGAAGATGCTCGTGACTTATTTCAAAAACCAAACGAAGTAAATTTTATTGAAGTTAAAATAAAAAATGGATTTGATATAAATTCTATTGCAGATAAATTACAAAGAAAATTAGAAAAATCAAGAGATGATGATTTATTCACAATTCAAACTCCTGAACAAATCTTAGAAGATATAAATTCAGTTCTAGGTATTCTACAAATAGTTCTAGGTAGCATAGCAGCTATCTCATTACTTGTTGGAGCTATAGGCATAACAAATTCAATGTTTACTTCAACCTTAGAAAGAACTAAAGATATTGGGATAATGAAATCTTTAGGAGCAAAAAACTCACATATACTATTAATATTTTTATTAGAATCTGCCATAATAGGTTTAATTGGAGGGGTCTTAGGTGTAATAGTAGGCTCACTAATTGCCTTAGGTGTAGGACAAGCTGCTGCTGCTGGAGGTTTCGGTTTACTAAAAATAATAATAAGTTACAAAATAATTTTACTAGGCCTAGGCTTCGCAGTTTTCGTTTCAGTTATTTCAGGTATAACTCCAGCGTACAAAGCATCAAAACTAAAACCAGTGGAGGCATTAAAACATGCTTAAGGATTTCCTAGAATTAAGTCTAAGTTCAATTAAACATAGAAAGCTAAGATCTTGGCTAACAACTATTGGAATAATTATCGGCATTTCTTCAATAATAATGTTAATTACAGTTAGTGAAGGTTTAGAACTAGCTATTAAAGATCAGTTTGAACAATTTGGTGCAACAACAATAAGAGTAACACCTAAAGGAGTTAGAGGTCCACCAACAGATACAGAAATATTAACAACGAAAGATCTAGATACTGTTAAAAAAATAAAAGGTCTAGAATACATCTCCCCAATATTATTAAAAAATGCCAAAATCGAATTTAACAATAGAGAGATTTCCACAATAGTCTCAGGTTATCCTTCTGAACATGCAGATCCAGGTTTGGAAGATCTAAGTTTAATCCCAGAAAATGGAAGAATATTCTCAAAAGGTGAATCTAAAGTTACAATTATTGGAAATACAATAGCCAAGGATTCTTTTGAAAAAACAATTTCTATAAAAAATAGCATTAGAATAAATGAACAGAAGTTTCGTGTTATAGGAATTTTTGAAAGAGCAGGTGTTCCAAATATAGATCAAGGTATTTTTATTACATTAGAAGATGCTCGTGAAGTTTTTGATAAACCAAAAGGAATTTCTATAATAACAGCAAAAGTTCAAGATGGATTAGATATTGGAAAAATAAAAGATAACTTAGAAATAAAATTAGAAAAAGCAAGAGATAATGAAAATTTCGAAGTTTTTATTCCTTCCCAGATTATTGAACAATTATCTTCTATTTTATTAGTTGTCCAATTCTTCTTAGTTGGTATTGCAGCAATCTCAATGTTCGTTGGTGCAATAGGAATTATGAATTCAATGTTTACATCAGTATTAGAAAGAACTAAAGATATTGGAATAATGAAATCTTTAGGAGCTAAAAATTCTACAATTTTATCTATATTTTTATTAGAAGCAGGATTATTTGGTTTTATTGGAGGTGTTATAGGTTCTATTATAGGCATATCAATATCATATCTAGTTGGTTTTATTGCTTCAAATGCAGGATTTACCTTACTAAAAATTGTAGTGAGACCAGAATTAGTAATTGTTATAGTATTATTCTCTTTTATAGTAGGAATGATTGCAGGTTATATTCCAGCAAGAAGAGCTTCTAAATTAAAACCAGTAGATGCCTTAAGATATGAGTAGTTAATCTAATCTAATCAATTTTTTTAGTTTAATATCTTCTTTTCTTAGAATTTTTTCTAAATTAAAATTTTTTCTTGGAAGTTTTATAACATCGCTATGTATATGCCTATTTTTAGAATCATATCCAATAACTTCTATGAATTTCATTATTTTTTCATTATTTTTTCTATGTCTTTTTAAATAGGTTTTATCTTCAGCTATATTTCCATTTTTATTAGAATTTTTAAAAAGTGAAGTTAAATATGAGATTGAAGTATGCAAAGTGATTCTTTCTTCTTTACCATTAATTTCATATAGTAAGAAA
>NZCT01000017.1 GCA_002688355.1 archaeon
CACAGAAGAAAGAAGTAATTTGTAAATTGATAGCATATAATTTAGATAGAAAAATTAAATCAATTTTAGTAGGGTTTCAGCAGAGCCGTATTTTCAAAAAATTTAAATACTTCTAGTTTAATAAAATATAAAAATAAAAAGGTGATTAAATGGTAACTCATACAAATACAAGTAGTCATGATAGATTAATTAAAACTTTAATTGAACATAATGTTGTGCTACAGAAAAAATCTGTTGATATTATAGATTCTACAAATCAATTAAATAAAAGAATTGGTAAGCTATTAGATGTTTTTGAAGAAGCAAGTAAACATGTTTTAGAAGTTGGAGAAGATAAGAAAATATTGGACTTAACTGATAAATTAGAGATGTTACTTGATCAAAATAAAAATATTTCTAGAGGTTTGGAAATTTTAGAAAATTATGTTAAAAATAAAGCTCAGTTTGAAGGTACTAAGCAATATTAAACATGGCAATAAAATTTGTTAACCAATCTTTTAGAAATGAAGATAAAAAAACTTTAGAGAGAGCTATTGAAATTGCTAATAGGAAACCAATTAAAAGATATAAAGAGGCTTTGTTTTTAAGACAATTTATGTTGGCATTATTTAAACAATACAAACATAAAGAGCCAAAATATAAAACAAAGATTAAGAGATTTAATTTACCTTATTTTCATAATGATAGAGTTGAGAGGAAATTACCTAAAAATTTGAATAGTTTAATCCCTAAGAAGAAAGCTGTTAGTATTGTGCCGAAGCCTGTTATTTTAATGCCTAAGATTAATGTCCCTAGGCCTGTTAATTTAACTAAAGATAATATGCCTAAAGCACCAAAACCAATTCCAGATGCTCCTAAACCAGTTTAAATCCAATTAATTTCTATTTCATCAAAGTTTTACTTTAAATGCTTTAGGACCTATGGCTTCAATTTTTACTTTACTCCCTACTTTTACGCCATATTCTTGTAATCTATCTGGTAAGGTAAATCCCATAGAATTACCAATTTTGATGATCTTTCTTTCTGCATCTACAATTTGATGGAGTTGTTTCAATTTAATATATTCTTCTGCTTGTTGTTTTGTTAATGTTGTGAAATTACATTTAGTACAAACCATTGCATCTGTTTCAAAATGATCAAATATGGTTTTTCTTTCTACTAGAAATCCTCCACAATCACATTTTATCTTCCTTTCTTTGGCCATGTTGTTTTCACCTCAATAAATTCTTTATGAAATCTTGTTATAACAATATAAGTTATATTTTCCTTTCCAAAATATCTTTGAAAACATATTTTGTTTGGTCTTTCGCATTTTTTCTCAAATATTTTCCCTAATTTAATTGTTTCTTCTATTTTATCTAAATCAAGATTCCAATATTCTTTCCTATCAAATACATGTGGACTAAAAGTAATTGTAATATTTTTTCTGTTTATCTTTTTTAATAATATCTCAATCCACATTGGAACCTCTTAGTTATAACATATGTTATAACATGTATTTAAACTTTTTGTTTTTAAGGTTAAACCCAATTAATTTCTTTTTCATCTATTCTTTGTCTAGGATTAATATCAATATCTTCTAGTTTTAAGTTTTTATAATAATCTGTATTTGTTTTATATTGTAGAATTCCAGTCCAAGCTATCATCGCACCGTGATCCATCGAATGTTGTATTGGAACTACTGAAAATTTGGCTTCTCTTTCTTGACACATTATGTTTAACATTTCTGATAATCTTTTATTTGCTGCTACACCGCCAATTAATAGTAATTCACTTTTTTCAGTGTGTGCTAAAGCTCTTTCGGAAACTTCTGTTAACATTGAGAATAGTGTTTCTTGTAATGAAAAACATAAATCTTCTTTAGATGCTTTTTTTTGTTTGTATAAATCAGAAGCTTTTGTTATTATTCCTGAGAATTCTATGTCCATTCCTTTAACGACGTAAGGTAATTCCACATAAGAACCTTTTTTTGCTAATTGCTCTATTTTTGGACCTGCTGGAAAACCTAAATTAATTGATCTACCGAACTTATCTAGAGCATTTCCAATTCCTATTGAGAGAGCTTCTCCAAATATTCTGTATTTGTTTCCTTCTAAAGCTATTATTTGAGTATTTGCTCCTGTTGCTAAAATGAAAACTGGATTTTTTACTTTTGTTAATAATTTTCCAATTTCTAGATGTGCTGTTAAATGGTTAACCCCTATTAAAGGAACTTTTAATTTTAAAGCTAAATCTTTTGCAAATTTCATTCCTTGTATAAGTGATGGTGCTAAACCTGGAGATGCTGAAAATGATATTATGTCTATATTTTCTTCTTTAATGTTTGCATCTTTTATAGCTTGTTCAATTATTTTTAAGCCTATTTTTGCATGATGATTAGCTGCTTCCATAGGAATAATTCCACCTTTTTCATTTGTGTAAGTTTCTTTTACATCAGATAGTATTTTTCCACTACCTAAAACAATAGAAGCTCCAAAAGTATGTGCAGTTGCTTCAATACCTAAACATATTAAATTTTCCATAGAAATTTAGAATAAAATATTCTTATATAGTTATTGATAATCTATTTTGAATAAGTAATCTATTGTTTCTTCTAATGGATTTAGTTCTTTTTTCAAAACTACTGAACCTTTTCTAGTGGCTGAGAAGAATTTATGATCTGGTATATCTCCTTGCGCTCCTCTTAATCTTGATTCAGGTGCTATTTCATAGAAAAATTTACCTTCTAAAGTAACATTTGAACTATCTGGAGAAAATGCTATGTTATCTATTTCAACTGGTTCTACTTCTATAATATCTCCTTTTGTGTCAATGTTTACGGAGAAAGGACCTTGTTTGTATCCTTGATCTAAGTATTGGTCAAAACCTGTTAATTTCTCTTTGTAATCTGAAGTTAAGTAACCTAAAGAAGTTCCAATTGCTAAAGAAATTCCTAATGGTTTTACTAATGATTTAATTTTGTCTAACATTTTTTAATCTCTATGATTTGCAATATAATCTTCTAAACCCCAATTGTTGCTCATTTCATGGAATTTATTTATATAATCATCAAAAGACATTTCATTTCTTTGGTTAAAATCTCTTTCAGCATTTGCTAGTTGTCTATCATTATTTATTCTGTCTTTCCAATCAAGAACATCACGTCCATATTCCCATGCTGTATTTCTACCAATTTTTCCAGGTATTCTATAAAATTGAATTCCATATTCCCAAGTTCCATGTCTATCTTTTCCTTTTGAAACTATTCTTGCAGCTGTGTCTAGTACTTTTATTAAATGAGTTCTTTCATCAAATTCTTGAACTACAGTTGGATCATAATTTGAATTTTGTAATAATTGTCTAATTTGCATTCCATGTGCTCTATCACTAGATTTATCTGAATCTCCATGTATTTTTAAACCCCAATCTTTAGCTGTTGGGCCTTGTACATGAACAACACCTAGGCCTCCATCATTTCTACTATTTGGTTGAACTGGATTTCCATAGCTTTCTTGCATTATCATTCCTGCTAAAATATCTTGAGGTATTCCATATTTTTCTTCAATTGTTCTATAAATTGGTTGCCATCTTAATGTTCTTTGTATTCTACCAATTGGAGTTTCTTTATTTGCTAATCTAACTCCTTCAAATGAATGATCTACTAATCTTTCATGATTTAAACTATCATATATTTCAGGTCTGTTTCTAGATATTTGTGTTATTCTTGGCATTTCAGTTTCAATTGGTTCAACTGCTACTAAAGGTTCTTTTTTTAATAAATGACTTGAGATTTCATCATAAAATTGTTCTGCATATGGTTTTACTTGTAAAGAACTTAGAGTTAATGCTGTTGCAATCCCTGCTGTTTTTAACCAAGATAATGGTCTTAAACTATCTACTTTTCTGTTTATTGCTCTAACACCATTTCTTATTTTTTCTGTTTTATCTGATTTTAAAGCTAGGTAATTTCCAGCACCCCATACAGCTCCGCCAAGCATCATTAAAATATCATTTGTAGTATCTGAGAATTGAGAGTTATCTATAATGTCTAGTAAAGTATCAATATATGCTGCATTTCCAGCTCCTATAGCTAATAATTTATCTGAAGCTGGTTCTGTTTTCTTTTTTACTTTATCTACAAAACTTACTATACTGTCTAATGTTTGACCTGTTTTTATGAATAACATAGAATAAAATAACGATTTTTCTCTTTATAAAGCTTTCTATTTATAGTTACTTGAAAGTAGTTATTTTATATCTTTTAATTTGCCAAATTTGTATGTTTTATCTTCAGCAATGAAAACTTCGAAATTTTTAAGATTTTGTTTTAGATATGGGCTTAAAATGTTCTCTTTTGTTAGATCTGAGCCAATTGTAACGAAATTAAATGAAGGTAGAACAATTAACTTACTTTTTTTGTATTTTCCTAGTAAAAAGCACTTGTACTTGTCAGTTTTTCTTGATTCGAAAGATATTGCAGGATGTTCATTTCCAATAATTATTACTTTTTTAAGATCTTTGTCTTGTAAAATTTTATGACCATGAGTTATGGTTATATCTTTAATATTGTAGAAATCTTTAACTTTTATATCTCTTTTTTTAACTATTGGTTCTAGGATAGTATCATGATTGCCTTTAATTAGAATTACTTTTTGTTTCTTTTCTAGTAAATAATCTATTAATTTTAGAGTGTTTTTCCATTCTTGGCTAGAGATAGTACCAAATTCGTGTTTTAAATCTCCATTAATAACTGTTTTCTTTGGTTTAACTTTTGTAAATATTTTATCTAAGTGTTTCAGAATTTCTGGGAATTGAAACCTTGGTATTAGGATTCCTTGTTTATTGTAAGCTTCTTCCATACCAATATGTAAATCTGAAATTACTAAGATTTTTTCATCTTTTAAAAATAAACCTAGATCTACTATTTCTATTCCTTTTGTGATTTCCATAAAATGAAGAAAATAAGAAGATTAATTAATATATTTAATTTGAGTATCTATTAATCGATAGTTTTAAATATAACCTTTATTATGGTTATTATAACCTAGATAATGGTTATTTAAAATGACATTATTAAAATTTCTTAAGGAAAATGAAGATTCAAGGAAGATATTTGGTAAAAAAGAATTAAAGATAATAGAAAAACAATTGTTTGGGATTAATTTAACTCAATCTGAAAAAAATAGACTTTCTAGAGATATAAGGAAAAAATTAGAATTTATGAGTAAAGTTATAAGATATGAAGATGAATTTGAATTAAAAAAAAGTTCTGAGATTAAAAATATTATAGAAGAAACTAAAGAGGTAATATTGAACAATGATTTATTTAAGAATATTAAGAAAATAATTTTATATGGCTCTATTGTTGAAAATAAATTAACATTTAGATCTGATATTGATATTGCTTTAGTATTTGATAAAATAAATTTGCGAGATTCAACATTATTAAGAAAGAAAATTATGGGAAGAATTAATGGAAAAGTTGATCTGCAAGTTTATAATCACTTGCCTAATAAAATAAAAAAAGAGATTGATAAAAAAGGTAAAATCTTATATGGAAAATAGGATAAGAGATAAAATAAAAGAAATTGAAAAGTATCTATATGAACTATCTGAAATTAAACCTAATAATATTGAGGAATATCTTGATGATTTCAAGACAAAGGCAGCATGTGAACGATATTTTGAGAAAATAATGGAATCTGTTGTTGATTTAGCATTTTTAGTTATTAAAAATAAAAGCTTTGCAACTCCTGAAGATGATAAAAAGGCATTTGAAATTTTAGAAAATGAGGGGATCATTACAAATGAACTATCTGAAAAATTGAAAGATGCTAAAGGTATGAGAAATATAATTGCTCATGAATATGGTAATGTTGATGATAATATCATGTTTGAATCTATTACAGAACAAATAGAAAATGATGTTAAAGAATTTATTGATAATATTAAGAAATTATAGTTATTCATTAGAGAAAAAGTTTTCCTTAATAAAAGACATCATGGTCTTATTACCTGATAATTGGTAGACCTCTAAGGATTTGTCTAGTAAAGATTCTTTTAGGAAAATATCTCCTATTTTGTTTAGACCATCATTATCTTTTGCAAAGTTAAATGCTCTAACGCCATTTTCATAGTCATGTACTTTAATACAATGTTCTCCAATATATCTTAGTTTGTCTTTATCTTGAGTAAATTCAAAGATTCTAATAGCTAGATCTACTTTATTCTTGTTAAATAATTCATCTCCAACTTGTTTTAGTCTTTCTTTATCATTAACTAATTGAAAAGCTCTTATTGCTTCGTTAAAATGGCCGTCACGTAAACATTTTTCTCCAGCTTCTAGTAATTTTTCTTTTGATTTTCCAGCTGAATAAGCATCAATAGCATTTCCGTATAAATCTGTATTGGCCATATGATTGCCTATTTCTATTAGTTTATCATTATTATTTGTTAGTGTAAATGCTTTAATTGCTTCTTTTATGAAACCCCGTTTAAAGTACTCATTTCCTACAGCATTTAGTAATTTCTTTCTTTCTTCTTCTGAGAACATGGATAAATTTACATTATCTAAACCTTTTTTCATAATGGCTGGAACCATTTTTATTTTTTCTTCTGATGCTGTTGAAGAAATATTTTCTAGTATATTTGGTGAAACGTTCTCTATTTCAGGATTATTTTCTTCCATACTTAGATTAAGAGAATTTTATTTAAATAAATATCTATGATTTATTATGAATATTGTTGTTATTTAAAAAAAGAAAGCCATGGAAAGTTTTATAAGTTTGGTAATAAAATTGAAATAGATAAAAATAATGGGGGTAAGACTAAAATGGTAGAATTTTTCAAATTTGATGAAGAAGGTTCATCTGAAGGTGGATCTGACGATTCAGGAAGTTCTGACGATTCAGGAAGTTCAGATAGTTCTGAAGAATAATTAAATTCTATTTTGGGATTTAATCTTTTTCTTTTTTTCTTTTTTCCTAATACTATTCTTAAATAGTAACAAATAGGAAGATTTATATACTGTTGAGATCTTGTTTACATTAGTAAAATTAATAAGGAGATTCATAAAATGGAACAATTAGAACAAATTACCGATGATTTTTATGCTAGCGAAAATACTAGAGCAATAAATGTAAAACCTACAGAAGTTGGTTTTGGAAAATATTTCATGCCAAGTACTTTAGGGCATGCTGAATATGAAGATATTGGAGCAAGATTAGTTGAAGCTGCAAAAGAACAAACTCAATGGGTCGGAATGACTTATGGTGCCTTAGGAAAACAAATAGTTTCTGAACTTGAATGGATACAAACGGACAATGAAAAAAGTAGGGAAGAATTTGAAAAGAGAAGTGTGGAAATTGAGAAATCAAGAAAAGGAATTTTAGGGAAAACCTATGAAGGTTTAAAAACTTTACTTGGTGTAAAGCAACCTGTTGTAGAAACAGAACAACCAAAATCAGAGCAATCTGAAGTAGAACAACCAAAAAGACCATATAGTGTTTTATCACTTATGTTGTTTATGCATGGTGAGAATGGCCCAGCAAGATTAGGTTCTGAAATCAGAGGAATGGCTGACAAAGGATATCTTGATATTGTTGAACAGGAAGATCAGACAATTCTTGTACCTACACAAAAACTTGTTGAAACTATCTATGAAGCACAAAGAAGAAGTGCTTAATTTTTTATTTTTTTATATAACTTATTCTTATTAGTATTTTCACTATAAAAAGCTTTAAATAGTGTTATATTTTTTATAATAATTGAAAGTGAGAAGAAAAACTAGTATCTTCTTAGGTTAATGATGAAACCTATTTTACCAAGTTTAAAGGAAAAGAAAAGATACGTTGTTTTTGAAGTAAAATCAAAAAACAAGATCAAATTTGATAGTGTAAAGAGTGAAATTTTTTCTGTAACGAACAAGATGTTAGGAGAATTTGAGACAAGTAAAGCTGGATTAATGTTTTTAGATGATTGGTCAGGTCAAAGAGGAATTTTAAGAGTAAATCATACTTACATGGATAAACTTAAAGCTTCATTGTTATTTGTAAAAGATATAAATAAATATGATGTAATTATTCAAAGTAGAGGAGTATCTGGAATATTAAAGAAAGCCAGAAATAAATTTTTGTATAATTAAAAAAGAAAAGGAAGGTAAAAGAAAAATGCAACCAGTACAACATCAAATGATGGGATATGATAGGACTAGTACAATGTTTAGTCCAGATGGAAGATTATTACAAGTTGAGTATGCTAAAAAAACTGTAAAACAAGGAACTACTGCTATTGGCATGGTTTGTAATGGAACAGTTATTCTAGTGGCTGATAAAAGATTAGGAGAAGAGTTAATAGTTCCTAAGTCTGTTGAGAAAGTATTTCAAGTAGATCAACATATTGGAGCTACAGCTTCTGGAATTTTAAGTGATGGAAGAATTTTAGTTGATAAAGCAAGATTAATTGCTCAACAACATCAAGTTACTTACGATACTCAGATGGATACTGAAATGTTAGTTAAAGATATTTGTGATATGAAACAAGCATTTACTCAATATGGTGGAGCAAGACCTTTTGGAGTAAGTATTTTATTTGGTGGTATTGATGATGATGCACCTGTATTATTTTTGACTGATCCGACAGGAATATTTTTCCAATATAAAGCAACAGCAATTGGAGAAAATGAAAATGATGTTAAAGAAATCTTGAATAAAGAGTATAAAGATAACTTAACAATGGAAGAGGGAATTAAACTATGTGTTAAAGCTTTAAAGAGTGCTCTTGGAAAGGATTTTGAGTTAAAGAGACTTGATGTTGCATATGTTAGTGCAAGTGATAAAGAATTTAGGAGATTAGATATTAACGATATTAAGAAAGCAATAAAGTAAAATGGCAAATATAGATGAAGCAGTAATTGCAAGATACAACAAAAACGGAATGACTTTTGAGATTTTAGTAGATTGTGAGAAAGCTCTTGAGTTAAGAGATGGTAAAAATGTTGATATAAATGATGTTGTTGTTGTGGATTCTATATTTAAAGATGTTAAGAAAGGTTTTCATGCTGCTGAAACTGACTTAGAAAATGTTTTTGAGACTAAAGAATTTAATGACGTTGCTAAGAAAATAATTAATAATGGAGAAGTACAGCTAACAGCAAAGTATAGAGATAAATTAAGAGAAGAGAAAAAGAAAAATATTATTCATTTAATACATAGAAATGCTGTTAATCCAGATAATAATTTACCTCATCCACCACAAAGAATTGAGGCTGCTATAGAAGAAGCTAAAGTTAAAATTGATGAGTTTAAGAATGCTGAAGATCAGATAAAAGATATTGTAGATAGAATAAGAAGTGTAATGCCTATTAAATATGAAACTAGAGAAGTGGCATTTAAAATTCCAGCTGAACATTCTGGAAAAAGTTTTTCTATAATTAAAAGATTTGGAAAATTAACAAAAGAAGAGTGGGATAATGATGGTTCTTTGTTAGCTATTGTTGAGATACCAGCAGGATTACAAGATGAATTATTTAGAGAATTAAACAATTTAACTCAAGGTAATGTAGAATCTAGAGTTGTAGGGAGCAAATAAAAATGAATGAAGAAACAAATTTATTAATAAAACCTAGAGAAGTTGTAGTTCCTGGTCAAGTATTGGCTAAGGGAATGGATAACTTACCTAGTGATGGAACGTATAGAGAAGGAGAAGAAATTATATCAAATAAATTAGGATTAGTTAATGTTGATGGTAGAGTTATAAAAGTTATTTCATTAACTGGAGCTTATGTTCCTAAGGAAGATGATATTGTTATAGGAAAAGTTGTTGAGATTGGCTTTTCTGGATGGTTTGTAGATGTTGGTTCTGCGAACGATGCGAACTTATCTTTAAGAGATGTTGAGGATTATGTTGAACGTGGTGCGGACTTAACTAAATATTTTGATTTTGATGAAATCTTAATCGCTAAAGTTGTTAAAGTTACTAGGTTTAAATCTATAGACATAACAATGAAAGCTCAAGGATTAAGAAAAATTAAAGGTGGAAAGATTATAGAAATAACACCTAGTAAAGTTCCAAGAGTAATTGGAAAACAAGGAAGTATGATTTCTATGATTAAAGAACATACTAATTGTGAGATTACAGTTGGACAAAATGGTAGAGTTTGGATTCAAGGTTCTAATGTTGAGGATGAAATATTAGCTACAAAAGCTATTATGAAAATTGAATCTTCTAGTCATGTTAATGGACTAACGGAAATAATTGAAACTTTATTGAAGGAAGGTACTAAAAAATGAGTATAGAATTTGAAGATATTACTAAAGCTCTACATAAAAGAGTTGAGAAAAAAATACGATAAAATGGAAGGTATTGAAAAATGATAGACAAGAGACCAGATGGAAGAAAATTTGAAGAGATGAGAAAGATTGAAGGTAAAGTTGGTATAGTTAAAAGAGCAGATGGAAGTGCAATGTTTAAAATTGGAGATACTGTAGCTATAGCGGCTGTTCACGGACCTAGGGTATTGCATCCTAGATTTTTACAAGATCCTCAAAAAGGAGTGTTAAGATGTAATTATGATATGGCTACATTCTCGGTAAGTGATAGAAAGAAACCAGGTCCAAGTAGAAGAAGTACTGAAATCTCTTTAGTTACTGAGAAATCTTTATTACCTGTTTTAGATTTAAGTATGTATCCAAGTTCTGTAATTGATGTTTTTATTGAGATAACACAAGCAAATGCTGGAACTAGGTGTGCAGGTATTGTAGCAGCAAGTATGGCTTTAGCTCATGCGGGTATTCCAATGAAAGATTTGGTAAGTGCAATATCTGTAGGTAAAGTTGGTGGTCGAGTAGTAGTTGATTTAGATAAAGAAGAAGAAGATTTAGAATCTTTTGGTGGTCCTACAGACATACCTATTGCATATACTCCTAAAAACGGAGAATTTACATTATTGCAATTAGATGGTAATATTACTAAAGAAGAGTTTATTGAAGCATTGAAATTAGGAAGAGAATCATGTAAACAAATTCAGAAAGAGCAAGAACGTGCGTTGAAGGAAGTTTACAAGGAGAAAGGAAAATGAATAAAGATTATATTATGTCACTAGCAGAAAAAGATGTAAGAATAGATGGAAGAAAATTCGATGAATATAGAGAAGTTTCTATTGAAACTGGAGTAAGTATGAATGCTGAAGGATCTGCAAGATGTAAAATTGGAGATACTGAGGTTATTGTAGGAATTAAGATGGCAATTGGAACGCCATATCCTGATGCTGCTGATGAAGGATCTATAGTTGTTGGAGCAGAGTTATTACCAATGTCTAATCCAGACTTTGAATCTGGTCCGCCAGGGAAACAAGCAATTGAATTAGCAAGAATTATAGATAGAGGAGTAAGAGAGAGTAAAGCTATTGATTTTAAGAAACTCTGTATTAAGGAAGGTGAAAAATGTTGGATGGTATTTATAGATATTTATTCAATAAATGATGATGGTAACTTAATTGACGCTGCGGGACTAGCAACGTTAACAGCATTAAATGGAGCTAAATTTCATAAATTGGATAAAGATGATAACATTAATTACAAAGAGTATGGTGATAAGAAAGTAGAATTGGAATTAATGCCAATAACATGTACTTTTGGAAAAGTTAATGGTAAAATTATCATAGATCCAAATAATGATGAGGAATCTGCTCTGGACGCTAGGTTAAGTATTGCAACTTTTAATGGAAAAGTCTATGCTATGCAAAAAGGATTAGATAGAGGTTTTACTTTAGAAGAGATTGAGTATATGATAGATGTTGCAATAGCAAAAGAGAAAGAGTTAAAAACCTTAATTAAGGAACAAAAATAATGGAATTAAGAAAATATACAAAATATGAGAAAGCAAGAGTAATTGGAGCTAGATCATTACAATTAGAGATGGGTGCTCCTTTATTATTAAAGTTTGATAAGAAAGGTTTTGAGAAGATTTTGTATAATCCAGTTGAGATAGCTAAGATGGAATTTGAGAAGAAAATAATTCCTATTACTATTAAAAGACCAATGCCTCAGAAGGCATAAAAAGTTTTTTAAATATATTCTTTTATTTATATTATTATGACAGAGTATAATGATGAAAGTGAAGTAGTTTATGTAGATTCTAATAAACATGCTTGGTATAACTCTAAAGGTTTTTCACATCTAGGAGAAGGATTGGGAATAGCAGTTGTTATTATTGGTATTGGGATGGGAATTGATAGTTGTAATGGCACTAGTAACAATGATGTAAAGATAGAAAAAGCAAAACAAGGTTATTCTTATCATGAGAAAAATGTTATTGGAGATCCTGATAAAAGAGAAGAGTTTTATTTAATTGAAGAAGAAAGAGCTTATGTTGAGATAGATGGTGAGAGAATTGAAGATAGAGTTAAATAATATGATTTTTTATTATTTCTTATGTTATATCTAACCTCAAGAACACCTGAATTTTTTGAGATTGTACAAGATGAGAGATTAGATGATATTCTTGATCGCGCTATATTTCTAAAACAAAAAGGATTAATTGTTGAAATTACTGGTGATTTAAAAGACGGAAAATGTAGTTTGTATGCTAGTGGAGAAGATATTAATTGCAAAGAAGATATTGCATATTTCTTACAAGAGTATATGGAAGTTTAGATTAACTTTATATTCTAGTAAATTTTTAGAAGTAGATGAAACATAGATTAGATATCACTATATTTTTATTTTTACTATTTTTAGTGGCACATTTTGTTGGCTTAATAATAATAGATCATTATAATGTTACAGAAGAGTTACCATATAATATTGAACCACCAGAAGTTAAAGAAGGGGGAAGTTTTTTACCAATATTCATAGTTATTATAATTTCTACGATAGCGGCGTTAGTTTTAATTAAGTTTAGAGCGTTAAGATTGTGGAAGCTGTGGTTTTTTTTAAGTGTGCTAATTGCGTTAGCTATTGCGTTTAGTACATTTATGGATTCAAGAATTGCTTTTGCAATTGCATTTGTATTGGCTGCTTGGAAGTTATTTAAACCAAATGTAGTTATTCATAATTTCACAGAAGTTTTTATTTATGGAGGATTAGCTTCAATATTTGTACCAATATTAAATTTATTTTCTATTATTGTTTTGTTAATACTAATATCAGTATATGATTTTATTTCAGTTTATAAAACGAAGCATATGGTTGAGATGGCTAAGTTTCAAATTAAAAGTAAAATATTTTCTGGATTGAATATTCCTTATCAGAATAAGAAGGCAACTGCAATTTTAGGTGGTGGAGACATTGGATTTACTTTATTATTTTCTGGAGTTATTTTAATAGAATTTGGAAAAGTTGAGGCTATAATTACGAGTGTAATAATTAGTTTATTTTTATTTGGATTATTTGTAATGGGTAAGAAAAATAAGTTTTATCCTGCAATGCCTGTTTTGACTGCAGGATGTTTATTTGCTTTGTTAATAATAAACCTTATTTAAATAAAACTCTAGATCTACATATGCATTCAACAGACGTTGGTGCTTGATCTTTATCTGCATATGTGTATGTTGCACCGCAATTCGTACATGATATCTCCATTTTAGTTTTTCTCCTTTGTGTTTCTCTACGAATAGAGTTTTAATTTGAAAATTTATTTCTATTTAAAGTTTATTGTTTTGATTGTAAATAATTTTCTACTGCAGTTTCTAATTCTCCAAGTTTTTCTTCTAAAATTTGTTTAGTTTTTTTTGCATATTCTACTTCTGAATATTCTGAATTTGCTGTTTCTATGATTCCCTGAACTATTTTTCCATATTTGGATGAAATATTTATTGTATCTTCTTTCATATCAGTAGTCCAGAAATCATCATTTAAGATATTAATTGTGTAATCAAGAAGAGTTTGAATACTTTTAGTATCATCTACAAAATTCATCGCTGCTTCGATATCTTGTTTAGTATATTGTGTTGTCATTTTTGTAAAATAAAAGAGAGAATTCTTATTTATAAATGTTACTATTTTAGAATGATTATTTTATTCTAACAACTTCTAAGTTTTTAGGAGCTACTGTTTCTATTCTAAACATTTTATGTAATGTAGAAGCAATTTCTAGACATTTATTAGATTCAGCATGAACAATTATTACTTTCTTTGGTTTTGGATCTAAGTTTCTCATAAAATTAATTAATTGTTGTCTGTTTGCGTGTCCCGATAAACCATGAAGAGCATGAATGTCCATAGCTATTTTTATTATTTCTGGATTTGCACTTGTTCCTAAGTTTATTTCTTTATCTCCTTGAGAAATTCTTCTACCTAAAGAACCTGGGCCTTGGTAGCATGTAAATATTAATGAGTTATTTTTATTATCTGCTAAATTTTTAAAGTATTCTACGGAAGGACCGCCTACCATCATTCCTGAAGTTGCCATAATAATACATGGGCCTCCTTCCATGACTTGTTTCATTTCTTTTTGTGAACCTACACGTTTAAAAATATCTGAAAGGAATGGGTTTTGATCTTTGTGGAAAACTTCTTTTCTCATTCTTGCATTAAAATAATCTGGATAAGCTGTGTGTATAGCAGTAATATCCCAAACTAATCCTTGAACATAAATAGGAACTTGTTTTATTTTTCCCTCTCTCATTAATCTTTCTAAGATTAAAGCTACCTCCTGAGAACGTCCAATACCAAGAACTGGCATAAGAACTTTTCCAGATCTATCTAGAGTTTCTTTTATAATTTTAATAATTTCTTCTTCTGCTTCTTGTCTAGATGGGGGGATATCATCCTTACCACCATAAGTGCCTTCAATAATTAATGTCTCTAGTCTGTGGAATTTTGTAACAGCTGCTGCTAGTAAATTTGTATTTTCATAATTTAAATCTCCTGAATAAAGTAAGTTATGTAGTCCATTGCCGATGTGAATGTGAACCATCGCGGAACCGAGAACATGACCTGCGTTAACAAAAGTAATTCTAATATCTGGAGTAATATCTGTAACTTCATTGTAATCTAGAGGAACAGTATGTTTTACCATTTCTTTAATATCTGTTGTAGTGTAAAGAGGTTTTTTAGCTTCTTTCTCAGAAATGCTTACATAATCTAAACATAATAAAGCACCGATATCACGAGTTGGATGTGTTAAATATACAGGGCCTTTGTAACCCATTTTAAATAGATAAGGTAAAAAACCAACGTGATCTGTGTGTGGATGTGAAACTATTACTGCGTCAAGTTCTTTAATATCAAATTCTGGAACATCTAAATATGGATATGCATCTTGTCCTTCTGATGCTACATCTATACCACAATCTAGTAAGACTTTTGATTCTTGCGTTTGTAATAAGAAGCAAGAACGACCTACTTGTCTAGCTGCACCTAAGAAACTTACACGTACCCATTCTTGTTTTTTCTCAGATTGCCAACCATTGTATATTTTTTTACCAATTGAGTTTAGGAATTTCTTTCTATAATCATTATTTTCATAGAGAACTTGTCTAATATTATCTGTAATTTTAGATTTTATTGAAGGAGTTCTGTTTACAGTTGGGCTCCACATTGTTTCTCTTTTAATTTTATGTAGAATTTCTCCTGCTTTTCCAATTGTTAATCCAGGTTTTTCTGCTTCTATAATAACTTGAGATCTTGGTTGATCAAAAATAATATTATCAACACCTGCTTCTTTTGGGATTATTTCAGCTAATTTATCTTCTGCTTTTTCAGGATCTAGTAATATAGAAGGATCTGCTCTTAATTCTACTCTTTTTTTTATCTTATCGACAATAGTTTTGATAATACCTTTATTATCTGAAAAGAATTCTTTATTTTTTGTGTAAATAACAATATTAGCTCCCTCATAATTTATCTCAGAAACGTCTGAGTCTTTTGGAAGCTCTTTTTGTATTTCTTTAATTATATCTGTCATTTTTCTATTTGATTGTGAGAATTTATTATTTTAGTTTAAAATTAAACTTTTACATTTGTATCTATTGCTTTTTCAACTACTTTTTTCATACCTTTACTTGTTATGGCAATTATGTCTATACCATTACCAGAGGCCATATCTCTTTGTATTGAAGTATTTACAGCTTTTGTAGCTAATTTAATTCCTTCTTCTACTGTTAGATCTTTTTTATATTGTGATTCTAAAACACCCATTGAGAACATAATACCTGAACCATCTGCATAATAATCGTCATATTCTATAATTGAACCATCTATTCCTAATGCGTAAAGGTGATGTCCTTTTCTGTCTACGCCTCCTACTAGAAAACCTACAATTCCAGGAACCATAGACATTTTTCTTACATTTCCATAAACTAAACTTCCTAAGAAAGAGGTAATTTCCTTTACAGTTAGCTTTTTTCCACGTTTAATGGACTCTAATCTTATTTGAGCTTTAATGATTCTTGTTAATAATTGTGCATCTGAGACCATACCTGCAGTTGTAACAGCTATTTCATCACTAATTGGAATAACTTTTTGTGTTTTTTTACCTGCAATCATGTAACCAGCAGACATTCTTCTATCTGCAGCTAGAATAACTCCATCTTTACAGACAATTCCTACTGTAGTTGTACCTGTCTTAAGGATTTTATTTTTCATTTCTTCATTCATTGTTAAATCACCATAAACTTGGGTAGAATTATCAAGTTAATTTTATTAATAATATCTTGTTTATAAAGTTTTCTATGGTATGGGCATTGTTGCAATTATCCCTTTATCACCTACATAATCTAATGCTTCTTGAAGTGCAATAACGACTCCAATATAATTTCCATTATCATCTCTCTCTTCACTATGGAATGTTCTACCTTTCAATATATCATCTAGATCATACATTGGATTATTTGAAAGAGGTTGTACAGGTTTTGGTTGAGAGGGAACTTCTTGGTCAGGTGTCCATTCTAAATGTTTAATTAGTTCATAGGGAATTATTCTTGTCATTTTGATAATAACACCTCAAGTCCTGCTTGGAGCATCTTTTCTTTATCATGCACTTGATGATAAACAATGTTTGGATCATTCTTTACAGTATTTCCAAGGTCATATGTATCCCCAATTTCAAACAAAACAACATTATTATTTGGATGTTGTGCTAATTCTCTCATCTTTCTTGCTTCTCTTTCAGTTCTTCCTTCCAAAACTAATTGCCCATCTGTAACTACAATATAAGCTCTTTTATGCTTATCAGTGTATGGTGTAATATTAATATCTTCAACACTATAACCATTTTCTGGTTTAAATAAAATTTTTGATAGATCAGTATCTCCTTTCCAGAATTCATCTACAGAGATGGCTTCTGAACTTTCTTGAGAATCTGCAAAATTATGTATCTTTATTTTAGGTTTCTTTCCAACAGTTCTTCCACCTTGATGTAGAGCATCAGCAAATCCATATATGACATGGCTTAGCATATCCCATCTTGAACCGTCATTAAAACCAAAATTACTACTATCTTGATACATAGATCCTGAACTGTCTACATAAAGTTCAGTAATATCAGGAACATCAATTTGTTGATCAACATACACAATATCTTTAATATCTCTCTTCTTTAATTCATATTCATTAAGCCTAAATGTTCCATTTCCTAAATCTATTAACCAAGGCAATCTTGTTCTTCTTTGCAAGATATCAATTCTTCCAAGGTTAACTCTGCTTAATTGGTCTTGTGTTAATACGGTGCTATTTTTCAAATCCCAATATTCTCTCTTACCAACAACAACACTTTCTCCAATTTTATTTCCACCAACAATTCTTACTTGAGGATGGTTTCTCTTGTAGAATTCATGTAATGCAAAGACATCTAAAGTGTTTAACTCTTGATCTGATTTTTCATAATCTGTAACACTATTAGCTTCGCCATCTCCAAATTTCTTCCCTTGTACTAAACCCTCTCCTTCTGCAAGTTCAGTAACAAACTCTGCTTGTTCTTCTGGAGTCATATCATCAAGAAGATCCTGTAAAATACTTTGTGGAGATACTCCATTTCCAGCTCCCTGTATATCTGTTCTTCCTTGTGGCATTCCTTTTTCAATATATGGTCCAAGAACTTCCACTAAACGTTCAATTCCTTTATATCTGTCTTCTCCTGAAAAAACTTCTCGTATTGAATCTATATATTCTTGAAAATTTTCTTGTTCTTCCTCTTCAGAGCCTCCTGAAAATAAAGACTTTGTTCTGTCTACTAAATTCTTTGATCTAGGTAATTGAATAGATTTTCCAATAACAGCAGATAATGCCCTCTCAGAAATTTCTGCTCCTTTTTTACCTGTTTTTTCTTCAAAGAAACTATGAGTACTTTGAGGACCATACAGAATTCCATATAAGAATCTTGTTGCAGTGTAAAAATTTGTTTTTGTAGGAGAATCTTGCAATTCCAAAACATCCCATACAGGAATAACATCATCACGTACATATTCCTGTTTTTTATTATCTATTGCAAATCTATTATCAAGAATAAAGTCTTTAACTCCATTTTGTGAAGCATGAACTTTAATAACTTGTTCTAAAGGAGTTAGCTCTGGTTCTGCTTTGATCAATCCTCTTCTTATAGCTTGATGGATTTCTTTGTTATCATTTGGTTCTCCTGAAACACTAAAAGGAGCTTCAATAGGATGATATAATTCATGATGTAATAAATAATGGAGAACTTCTCTTGCTAATTCTTCAGGATTCCCTTCCCAATATTCAGCTACAATAGTTTCAAATTTTCTTTGTAAGTTTTCATCATTTGAAATATTTGCATTAATTCTTTTCAAATCAGTAGAGAATGTCCAATCTCTTCCATTTGGTTTAGTATCATGAACAACAGCAGTATCACTATGTAGAGGAAAATCTCTTTTAACATCTTCTCTCCAATCTTTTTCTGCTTCATCCAATAACATATGCATGCTTTTCATTTTTAGATTATTCTTATGCATCCTGCGCCTCCGGCGCTACCCCAACAAAACGACCACAATTGTCAAGGTTGTCATGACCACTAAGACCATCATAGTCGTCGCCGAGGTAGAGCAAACGACCCTGTTGTTGATTAGTATCAATCTCTTCAAAGATATGAGAATTTCTTACATCTTGATCACTAGAATGCTTAGCTTTTTCAAAGTAATCTTCTAAATAATCAGGAGTTCCTACTCTTGCCAGTACAAGTGGATTTTTCATAAAATCTTCTTTTTGGTGATAACCAGATTTTGTTGATTTTGCAGATTCAAAATCTAACACAACAGCATATTTACCAAAAAGATGAGAAATGTTGTTATTTTGTACATCATCTATTGTATAAATGTTAATATTTTCTCCATTTGGAAGAGTTCCATTTAATAGATTATAAAACTCTTCTTCAGTAAGTCTAGCAGCTCTTTGTTCTGTTAAACCTTCATTATATGATTTCTGAATTCTATCTGCAGTAAGAATTCCTCCACCATGAACAGTAACAACCACATGTTTTCCTGCCTCTACAAATCTTCCTTCTCTATCAACTCCAATATCTTCTTCACTTAAAGCAGTGAACCAACTTTTCCATAAATAATTCTCTTTATCTGCTTGTGCTTTTCCAGCAATTAAATAAGGCATTGATGCTATAATACCATCTTCTTCAATAGAATTAATTGCTTCCTCTAATGCTGTAGGCAAATTAGTATTATAAAATTCATTTCCATTATTTATTAAATGATCAATGCTAAATA
>NZCT01000018.1 GCA_002688355.1 archaeon
AACTTTTTACTCACAGAAGAAAGAAGTAATTTGTAAATTGATAGCATATAATTTAGATAGAAAAATTAAATCAATTTTAGTAGGGTTTCAGCAGAGCCCAATCACAGAAAGATTTATATATAAAAATTTATATTCATTTTATAGATAATAATAAAAAATAATAAAAAAATGAGGTGAAAAAAGAATGTTTAAAAAAAGTGGTAAAAGAGCTCAAGCAGCTATGGAATTTTTAATGACATATGGTTGGGCTATTTTAATAATATTGATTGCTTTAGGGGTGTTGTTTTATTTAGGAGTATTTAATCCGCAAACACCTACTAATTGTATACCAAACGCACCTATTTCTTCATGTAATGTGTTGCTTACAGCAACTGGTGGTGAAGTATCTGTGTCATATCCAACAGCAATAGCTAATACTGTGACATTTACTGGATTGACATTTACATCTGGTGGAACAGCTTGTTCGCATTCAGCTACATTAACATCCGGTACAGGTATATCTTTCACAGCTGCACAATGTGCTCATGGATTGTCTGCCGGAGATAAATTTAATGGAGAAGCTTTAGTAACGTACATCAGAGAAGGTAGTGATATAACTCAAACTGCAAGACTGACATTTTCAGGAACTGCATAGAGTTTTTTTTCTTTTTTTTCTTTTTTAAAATAGGAATATTTATATATTAGCTCTTGTTTTAATAAATTATGTTTAATAAAAGAAGTGACAAAAAAGCTCAAGCAGCTATGGAATTTTTAATGACATATGGTTGGGCTATTCTAATAATTCTTGTTGTTTTAGGTGCTTTATTTTATTTAGGAGTTTTTAGTCCAAATATATCAACTTCATGTACTCCTTTTCCACCAATAAGTTCTTGTGATATAAAACTTATTCCGTCGGTTGCTCCTGCTGCTGATACTTTTGAATTATCTATAGTGTACCCTCCAACAATAAATAACGTTGCACTTTTTGGATGGGATTCAACTGCAAACCCTGCTGAGACAGATGTTGCTTCTATAGAATTTGATGTCGGTGGGGCTGATTGCGATGTTGATGATTCTACAGACGCAGATAGAGCTCTTGTATCTGGCACTGCAAAAACATTTACATGCACTAATGTTAGACATGGATTAACTACTGGAGATCAATATGCTGGAGATGTTGTTCTAGAGTATCAATTGCAAGGCAGCACAATAAGTCATAAGATAAGATTATCTATAACTGGAACAGTAGAAGAAGAAGAGTAATTCTAATGAACATATTAAAAGATAAAGAAATAATTGTAGAGAATGTAAAATATTGTGATAGTTTATTTTCTAGAGCAAAGGGATTAATGTTCTCTAAAGAATTAAAAGATACTGAAGGGCTGATTTTAGTTAGTGATAATGAGTCAATAGTAAAAAGTACAATACATACTTTCTTTTGTTTTTATTCTATGGATGTATTATGGTTAAATAAAGATTTAAAAGTTGTAGATAAGAAAGAAAATTTAAAACCTTTTAAGCTTTCAATAAAACCAAAAAAACCAAGTAAATATGTTTTAGAATTAAAAAATGGAAAAAGCAAAGATATTAAAATAGGAGATAGATTAACTTTTATAGAATAAAGAATGAAAGTATATACAATAGGTGGATTTAGTGAAGTTGGCAAAAACATGTGTGCTGTTGAAATAGAAGACGAGATTGTTATATTTGATATGGGTTTGTACCTTCCTAAATTATTAAATAGAGAAGAAGAGGGAGATACTAGAGAGTTATCAACAAATGAATTAATCAAAATTGGTGTATTACCAGATGATACTTTTTTAGAAGAGAATTCTCATAAAGTTAAAGCTATAGTTATTAGTCATGCTCATTTAGATCATGTTGGTGCAGCACCTTATTTAGCTGCTAAATATGATTGTCCTATTATTGGAACACCTTATACTATTGAAATATTAAAAACAATGGTTAGAGATAATGAGGTTAGATTAAAAAATAAATATATCGCATTAACTTCTAATGATTTGTACAAAATTAGTGATAATATTAAATTAGAGTTTGTTAATATGACACATTCTACTGTTCAAGTTGTTTTATGTGCTTTACATTCAGATGAAGGGATTTTTGTTTATGCTAATGATTTTAAGTTTGATAATAATCCTGGAATTGGGAAAGCTCCAAATTATAAGAAATTAGAAGAATTAGGAAAAAAAGGAGTTAAAGTTGCTGTTATAGATGCTTTAAACTCAAAGGAAGAAAAGAGAACTCCAAGTGAGAAAATAGCTAAGGAATTATTAAAAGATGTAATGTATGGTGTAAATGCTGTGAATAAGGTTATCTTAGTTACGACGTTCTCGAGTCATATTCCTAGATTAAAAAGTATTATAGAATTTGGTAAGCATTTAAATAGAAATATTGTTTTTCTTGGTCGTTCGTTACATAAGTATGTTTCAGCTGCACAGAAATTAGGTATTGTGGATTTTAAAAGAGATATTGAATTAATTGGATATTCGAATAGTGTTAAAAAGAAATTAAGCATGATTGAAAAGAATAGAGATAAATATATCATCGTTTGTACGGGAAATCAAGGAGAACCTGGTTCTATTTTATCTAGATTAAGTAAAAATGAGTTACCATTTGGGTTTAAAGATGGAGATATTGTAATATTTTCTTGTAGAACTATTCCTACACCTGAAACTATTGCGAATAGAGAATTATTAGAAAGAAAATTAAAGCAGAAGAAAGCTAGAATCTTTAAAGATATACATGTTTCAGGACATTTAGCTAGAGAAGATCATAGAGATTTTATTAATATGATGAAACCTGAACATATTATTCCTGCACATGGTGATATTGAGAAGTTAACTGGATTAAGTGAATTAGCTACTGAGATGGGTTATAAATTTAATAAAACTATACATGTTATGCAAGATGGTAGTGTTTTAGAAGTTAAATGATTGATGCTATAATATAGATATTCTTATTAGTTATTGTTAATTTACTTGTTTCATGGAATGTGTATATATTATGGAAGCATATTTTGATAAAGGTGATAGGACGATAAATTATGGCATTCAAATAGGCAGATATGGAGATACTATAACAGTTAGTCGAAAAGATGAAAATCAATTAATAAATATCATTAAAAAATTATCCAAAAAATACATAGTTGTCGTAGATGAACCTGAAGAGATAGATACTGAGGAAGCAAATTTTGCTGAATCAACTTATAGAAAAATTACAAATGAAGATTTATTGAAAAGACTACATGATGAAAAAATTAACTGGAGATAGAGAATTTTGAAAATGTTGAATTTGCTAAATAATAAATATAATATCTTTATCTTCTTCTATTTTCTTGAAGCTATTGAAATGTTTTTCTAGTATTATTTTAAACGTTGGTAATTTTTTGGATGTTTTTAGGAATGAAATTGCTATGTTATTATTTTTAGAGGTTCTTTTTATTTCTAATAAAGCTTTTTCCATGTTGTTAAAGTTGTGAAATGCTGTTACTGAAATTATTGTGTTAAATGTTTTATCTTTAAAAGGAAGAGATTCTGCAAGTGCATATTTTAAATTATTATAATTTTTTGAACCAATTTTTAACATTTCTTTGTTATTGTCTATGCCAATTGATTTTATTTTAAAGAAATTAGTTGAGATTCCAGTACCACAACCAATATCTAGTAAAGGTTCAATGATGTTTATGTTATCTTTTATTATGTTTAATTTGTTTAGTTGTTCCTCTTTGTGTAAATTATTGTAAGAAGAAGCTATAAGGGAATAATCTATTTTATTTTCCATAATTAGAATGATTTAAAAATATATTAAAATCTATGTTTTTATGGAAATTTACTTAGATAATGCGGCTACGACTAAAGTAGATGATACTGTGTTAAAGAGTATGTTGCCTTTTTTGAAAGATAAGTATGGTAACGCTAGTTCTATTTATAGAATTGGAGAAGAAAATCGTGAAAAGATAGAGGAAAGTAGAAATAAGATTGCTAAATTTTTAGGTGTTAATAATAATGAGATTATATTTACGTCTTCTGGAAGTGAAGCTAATAACTTTGCGTTAAAGGGAGTTATGTTAAGAGAGAAGAATAAACATGTTATAACAACAAAAATAGAGCATAGTTCTGTTTTGAATACTTGTAAATATTTAGAGAAGTTTCATAAAGTTACGTATTTGGATGTTAATGAAGAAGGTTTTGTTGATTTATCTCAATTAAAGAAAGCAATTAGTAAAGACACTATTTTAGTTTCAGTTCAAAGTTCTAATAATGAAATTGGAGTTATTCAAGATATTAAAGAAATTGGTAAAATATGTAAGAAGAATAAAGTTTTATTGCATGTAGATGCGGTTCAGTCTTTTGGGAAAACTCCTTTAGATTTAAAGAATATAGATCTACTTACAATAAGTGCGCATAAAATTTATGGTCCTAAGGGAATTGGGGTTTTGTATGTTAAAGATGGCGTTAAAATTGATCCTTTAATACATGGAGGGGAACAAGAATTTGGTTTACGTGGAGGGACTGAAAATGTTGCTAATATTGTTGGTTTTGGGGAAGCTGTTGAGTTGATTAATTTTAAAGAGCAAGATAAAATTATTAAATTAAGAGAACTACTAATTAAAAGAGTTTTAAATGAGATTCCTGATTCTTTTTTGAATGGTTCTTTGGATAAGAGATTATCAAATAATGCTAGTTTTGGTTTTAAGGATGTTTATGGAGAAGATGTTGTTAAGCATTTGAATTATAACAATGTATTTTGTAGCACTGGAAGTGCTTGTACTCAAGGTACTGTGGAAGTTAGTCATGTTTTGAAATCTTTAGGATTGAATGATAAAGATGCAAGATCTTGTATAAGAATGACTTTAGGTAAGTATAATACTGAAAAAGAGGTAAAATTTGTAGTAGAGAACTTGAAAATTGTAATAGATAGCTTACGAAAAGTTTTATAAGATAGTTTTTGTTTAGATTTAATATGCGCTAGTAGTATAGTGGTTAGTATATTGGCCTTCCAAGCCGAGGACCGGGGTTCAAATCCCCGCTGGCGCATTTTCAAAATGAAAAATTGGGAAGTTACAATAATTGAATTTCAAACTGAATCTGGAGATAAAAAATATAAAGTAACAAGAAGAATGCCAAGCCTAATTGTTGCTGAAACTAAAGTCTTTTCAAGTAAAGAGCAAGCTAAAAATCAATTTGAAGAATGGTTAAAATAGTTCATTCATTTTATCTCTAATATTATTGATTAATTCTGGTTGATTATATTGGTAAATATCTGGAATATTTAAAGATATTATTTGTTTTTGCATATATTCTTTAGGGAATCTCTTAGCTATTTCTTCTCTTTGAAAATCTTCCATAACTAGAATAGTATCTGCCCATAATAATTCTTTTTTTGTAACTGGTTTTCCATTAAATAAACCATTAGATTTTACATTGAATTTATCTTTAAATAAATGTTCAGCTGTTTTGCTTCTATGCTTATTTTGATTACATATAAACAATAGTTTCATAGTTTTTTTAAAATTTTAACTATTATAAAATTTTTGTTTTTAGGATAATTCATTAAATTTAAATATTAACTTCTTAACTCAAAAATATGAAAAATAAAAATATAATTGTATTTTCTCCACATAATGATGATTTAGAGTTAGCTATGGGTGGAACTGCTTTAAAATATCAAGATGAAGGATATAACATAATAAAGGTTATTTTTGCTGCTGGACATATGTCAAACCCTCATTTAAAGGAAGAATATGTTGTTAAAGCTAGAGAAAGACAAGCTTTGAAAGTAGAGAGAAAATTTGGATTTTATAAGACTATTTTTTTTAAATTAGAAGATACAAAATTTAAACATGAGATTGAATTTGTTAGGAAGGATATTGAGAAATTGATTAAAAAATATGAACCTAAGAAGATTTTCATACCTGCATTTCAAGATGTTCACCCAGATCATAGAGCTGTAACAAAATTAGTTAAAGATATTTTAAAAAATAAAAATGTAGAAATATTAGCCTATGAAGTCTGGAGTTTCTTAGATGAGAATTTACCAAAAGTTTATATTGATGTAACACCTTACTTTAAAGATAAAATTGAGATGATTAAGATATTTAAACCAACAGAATGGTTTTCAGTGTATATGCAGTATATTCCAATTTACTTAAGAGCGTTAAGATTTGGAAGGAAAATTAATGTTAGATATGCTGAGAGATTTTATAGGTTAATGTAAGATGAAAATTTTATTTGTTATTACGGGAATTGGGCTAGGACATACAATAAGAGAAGAAGCATTAATTAATGAAATTTTAAAAAATAAACCCAAGACTAAAATAGAGATAAGTGGTTTTAAGAATTCTTATAGATATTTTAAAGATAAGTTCAAAACTAGTAAGATAATTGGACATAAATTTCCAGAAACTTCTTTTCATGTTAGTTTGTTAAAAACTGCTGTAGCTAATATCCCATATCCATTATATTTTTTGCATGATTGTATTAAGTTATATTTTCAAGTTAAGAGATTTAAACCAGATTTGATGATTGTTGATATGCAACCTGTTGGAGTTTTCATTGGTAAATTGTTGGGAATTAAGACTGTTTCTATTTATAACTTGAATTTAGAGAAGTGGGATGATTTTATGGAAAAGGAAGAGGTTACCTTTGGAAATAAGATACATGCTAAAGTATTTTTTAGACAAATTTCTAATACTTATAAAAATTCAGATATTGTTGTTATTCCTACGGTTGAGAAACAGAAGAAAAGAGGAAAGGAAAATTATGTTAATCCTATGATAAGAGTTTCTCCTGAAAAATTACCAGATGTAGGTGTTTTAATGAAAAAATTGGAATTAGATAAGAAACCTATATTAGTAATGCTGGGAGGATCTGAATTTGGATTTTCTGTTACTGAACATATTATTAATATTTCTAAAAAATCAAGAGAACAATTTGTGTTATTTGGATATAAAGATTTTGAGGAAGATAATGTTAAATCTTTTAAATTTAAAGAGAATTTCTTGGAATACTTGAAAGTTTGTAAGGGTGTTATCGTCATAGCTGGACATAATACTTTATCTGAAGTTATTGTGTATAAGAAACCTGCATTAATATTCCCTTTCAAGAATTATTTAGAGCATTATGTTAATGTTTATGGATTAGATGATATTGCTACTATTAGATATTTAGATAATATCTCTTTTGAGATAATTAATGAATCTGTTAAAGAATTTCTTAGAAATATTCCTGTTTTACAAGGAAGAATTAATGAAATGAATGTTAAAGGTAATGGAGCTTCACAAGCTTACAAGATAATTTTTGATAAAAAATAGCCATCTTTCTGGTTCTTCTCTTTTTAATAAACCTTCAATTGAATAAATAGCAACTTTTTCTGCTCCAGAATTATTAATCATATCTAGATCTTGTTTGAATTGTTCTATGTTTTTGTATGTCTTTTCATGTTTTAAAATTCCAGGACCTATTAAACCTATAGAAAACATTACTTTGTTTTTGTATTTTCTTACTGCTCTTCTTGTCCATAATGACATATAGATCCTAATTAAAGGTCTTAATACTTGGCCGGAAAATGTTGTATAACACATTATATTTTTAACCATATTTTCTTTAGGTTCTATGTACATTCCTTGTCTTTTAAGGTACCATTTAGCTAGGGGGAACTCATTTATTATTAATTGAATATTATTTACTACAGTTTCTACTTTTGTTTTTTTAGACAATTTGTAAATGAAATCTTTTAGATAATCATTATTCTTTCCTTTTTTGAAAATTTGTTTAATTGCTAGAGATATTATTTTAAGATTGGTGTACTTCCACTTTGGAACTGGAGGTTCTAGATCTATTTTTATGTTTAAATTTTCGAATTGTTTTAATGAGTTTATATCCTCTTTTTCTGTAAAGCCAGAGAACCAGTAACCTTTATCCATATCTAAAATAGGCCAAACACTTAATTGAATATATTTGCTTGTTACTTTTTCTTGGATATTTTGGAAATCTTTTAGTGTTTTAGAAGCTACGTAAATTTCTATGTTGAATTTTAATCTTGAGATTGTTTTGTTAAGAAAAGTCCAATCTACTTTATTAGGAAATTCACACCAGAAGATAACTTTTTTTAACATATAAAATTAAAGAACTAAATAGTATATAACTTTTTTTATCCTAAGTAATTTAGGTCTCTTTTATCTTTTGCCTTTGTTGCTGCTTTACTTTGATCCATTAAAGTTTTTAGTTTAGCTTCGAATTCTTCAGCCTTTTTTAATAATGGTTTGTAATCAACTTTTAGATTTAAATATTTATCAAGAGATTCTACTATTCTTGCTGCCCCTCTAGAATCTGGTAATCCAGAAGAAGTTTCTACGAAAATGCAAGACATTGGTAAGCCAGTGTGTAATAACATAGAACCTGTTACACCCATTATTATTCCTTCTTTTAGTTTTTCTACTTTTATATCTTCAAATTTCTTTTTACTTTTCTCAATATTAGAATAATAAAAACTTTTAGGATTAGTTTTAGGTGCTTGTGGATTTCCAACACCTTCTAAGGAAATTAATTCTTTAGCTTTTAGTTGTTTACATAATTGATAAACCATATCTGATATTTTCCATTCTAAACCATTAATGCTTGTTACAGCGTGAATTATTACGATATTATGCTTTTTAGAGTAAAATAAACCAAGAGGTTCTACAACTTCTGAATTATGGATAGCTGCTATGGGCATTATTTCATGTGTAAATAGCTTTCCCATTGGTTTTGCGTTTAAATGTTCAACTAGAAATTCTGTTGCTATTGTTCCTACAAATCCAAAGCCTGGAAAACCTTCAATAACAATTGGATTCTTTGGTCTTTTACTTAATCTTAGTTCCATCTTTTTTTATTATAGAAAAGTAAAGTTATTTATAAAGTTTATGTTATGTTGGATATAGAACAGAACAAATTTGATTATGCAAATTATTGTATTCCTCTTGTAAACTTTTTTTAACTTTTTTAAATCCTTTATATGGGCATGGAGAATCTGGTTGATATCTTTCTCTTAATTTTGTTAGAAAATTAAACTTTATGTTTTCAAGATCTAATGTATACTGACTAATGTCTGTTGGTTGAAGGTTGATAATCTTTGTTGCAAATTCTAAATCATTTAGAACTTCTACTTCTAAAAATTGTTCAAAACTTCTATTTATCTTTCTTTTTAGAAAGGACATAGTCCTTAGGAAGACTTTATTTATTTAAATGTTCTTATAAATAAACTTAAATATAAGTTTTGATTTATATTTCTATGATTGGTTTTAATTATAAAATTGAAGAGGGTAAAAATATTGAAGATGAAGTTTTTAGAATATATCATTTGTTAAAACCATTATTGCCTTATGATAAAGATGATCTAAATGATAAATTTATTGAATATGAGATTGAAGGAACAGGATATTTAATTTGTGGTTTAGGCGCTGAAATTGATAGATTAGAAAATATTCCTGAAGATAGAGATGTTGGAGTTATGGACATGCATAATAGTTTTCCTCTGCTTATTAGTTATGATATTAACCCTAATATGGACCTTGAAAAACAAGTAGTAATTACATCAATAGACTTAGACGAAAAAGAGATTAGAGAAGAGATTAATAATTATAAATAAAAAATAGAAATGTTTATTAGGGTATAAACTATTGAGTTTATATGGTAAAAACTTCTAAGGAAGAAATTATCTGGATTTTATTAAGAATTAGTATGGGTTGGATTTTTTTCTGGGCTTTTATTGATAAAGTATTTGGATTAGGTTATGCAACAGAAGCCGGAAAATCTTGGTTAGATGGAGTTTCTCCAACATTAGGATTTTTAAAATTTGGAACTCATGGACCTTTAAGTGGTTTTTACCAAAGTATTGCAGGTAGTGCTTTAGTTGATTGGTTGTTTATGATAGGATTATTAGGAATTGGATTGGCGCTTATTTTTGGAGTTTTCATAAGGTTTGCTTCATATAGTGGAGTAGTGATGATGTTATTAATGTGGTCTGCTTTGATATTGCCTGAACATAATCCAATTTTGGATGAACATATAATTTATGGAATAATTTTAATTGGGTTAGCAGTTACAAGATCCGGTAGAGGATTTAGTTTGAATAAATATTTCTCTAAGAAAAAATAGAAATATTTATTAACAAGTTTTTATTTTGAGTTAAAATGGATAACATAAAAAAAGCAGAGTGGGTTCTTAGAATTGGAGTTGCTGGTGAGTTCTTAGGTCATGGTGTGTTTGCTTTAGGAGTTAAACAAGGTTGGATTCCTTACTTTACAAATCTAGGGTTGACTGAAGGATTTGCAGGTATAGCTTTACCCTTGATAGGTATTATGGATATAGTAGTTGCTTTGATAGTATTAGTAAAACCATATAATTTTGTACTTGGTTGGGCTACTATATGGGGATTTTGGACTGCTTTATTAAGACCTGTTTCAGGAGGTTCCTGGTGGGACTTTATTGAAAGGTTTGCAAATTGGGCAGCACCATTAGCTTTGATATACCTAAGAGGATTTCCTAAAAACTGGAAAGACTGGTTTAAGTAAAACCTACAAGAGAAAAAATGGAAGAAAAAAGAGGATTGTATATAATCTTAATTAGTTCGATTTTGGCAATTATTACCTCTGGATATTTATTAAATTTGCATTATTCTGAAACAGAGAGCTTTTGTGATGTTAGTCAAGAAATTTCTTGTGATATTGTGAATAAAAGTATATATTCTGAAATCTATGGTATTCCTGTTTCTTTACTCGGAATGTTGACTTTTATTTTTATTTCTGTACTTGTTCTATTTGCCTTGAATAATAAAAAAATATTTGGATTTGAGAAACAAGATATGTATGATTGGATTTTTTGGATTATGATTTTTAGTATATTCTTTGCTTTGTATTTGGTTTACATTGAAATATTTGTTTTATATGCTGTGTGTCCTTTATGTGTCCTTTTAGATATTTTGATAGTTATTGTTTTTGTTGTAGTAATGAAATTAAGAGGTAAAAAATGAAAAAAATATTAGTTGGATTATTTGTCTTGTTTACTATTTTTTTGGTTGGATGTTCTGGTGTGAAACACACTCAAGAATCTGTAGATGTTTTAGCAAATTGCTTAGCAGATAAAAATGTTAAGGAATATGGTGCATTTTGGTGTCCAAACTGTGCTAAACAGCAAAAAATGTTTGGCCCTTCATATAGCATAATAAAGGAAAGAAATGTCTATGTTGAATGTGACCCTAGAGGTGATCATCAACAAGCGAATCTTTGTTTAGAAAAAGAAATACAAAGATATCCTCATTGGGAATTTCCTGATGGATCTTTTGAAATTGGAGCACAAGATTTAGAGATCTTAGCAGAAAGATCAGGTTGTGAGAAACCTATAAGAAAATAAATGGCAATTGATGTTACTTGGCCTGTTGTAATAACAACTGCATTAGTAGATTCTATTAATCCATGCGCTATTGGTGTTTTAATTTTGTTAATTGGTACTTTAATTTCAATATCTAATAATAAGAAACGAATGTTGAGTGTTGGATTGATTTATATCGCTTCTGTTTATATTGTATATTTTTTAGCTGGAATTGGTTTGTTATTGTTTATACAGAGGTTAAATATTGCACAACCTTTGAGTATTTTTGTTGGAGCTCTAGTAATAATACTTGGATTTATTGAAATAAAAGATTTCTTTTGGTATGGCAAAGGTTTATCTTTAAGTATTAATCCTAAGTATGTGAAGTATATAGAGAGAAAAACTAAGAGACTTACTATTCCTGCTGCTATTGTTTTAGGAGCTTTTGTTGCTGCAGTAGAATTACCTTGTACAGGTGGACCTTATTTAGCTATTACAACTTGGATAGCACAAGCACAAACACTACCAATAGTTGGTTTATATTATTTGTTAGTTTATAATTTTATTTTTGTATTACCTTTAATTGTAATAGTTTTATTAGTTTATTTTGGCGTAAAAGTTCAAAAAATACAAGAATGGAAACAAGATTATAGGAAATGGATGAGATTAGCTATTGGTCTAATTTTGATTATATTAGGAGTATTATTAATTTTAATAGCTTATAATGTAATTACCTTTGGTTTACATGGTTAATTTATGACAAAAGGTTTATAAACTACTTCCCTATACTAAATATATGAAAATAAGGAAGAGGTTGACAAAGATATTTATAGGGTTAACTCATTTTTCTAGGAAGATAAGTTTTACATCTCCAATTACAATTTGTTTAATAGGAATAACAATATTCTTAGTTAAGAATTCTCATATATATGAATAATTATTTTTTAGTTATTATTTCTATAACATCTAAGTTTTTTAGATGATGATCTTTTCCTATTACTTTTTTTGTTTTTACATCTATTGCTTTGATGAATGAGTTACCAATATCTGTATGTAATTTAAATGCGAAATCTAGAGCTGTTGACTCTTCTGGAAGTAAGAAGCAATCTGGTAAAATATTTCCTTTTGAATCTTTTAAATTATTTAAACCACCTGGGAAAATTGCTATATACTTTAATAAATTAAAAACAGTTTTGTTTAATACTTCTTGTAAACCTGTTGTTTTGTATTTTTTTAAAATATTTTCCTTTATATGTGTTAATGCTTTAGATTGTTGTTCTGTTATGTTTTCATTTATTATTTTGAAATCATTTTCACCTGGAATATATTCTATTAATTTATTTTTAGAAGCTTCACGTAAAGCTAATTCTGAATCTGCTGAGCATGGAATTATTTCGTAATCTTTAAACTCTTTTTGCATTTTTTTTAGATTTTCTTGAGAACCTTGAATGTCTATTTTATTAGCTGCTATTATCATTGGTTTTGATAATTTTCTTAATGTTGTTGCTAGTTCTTTTAAATTATTATCAGACCAAGTCATTGGATCTTCAGATATGTTTAATTTTTTTATTGAGTTTTCAACATGTGATTCTGTAACTTTTAATCCTGATAATTGTTTTGCTAAGGCTATTACTATATTCTTTTTCTCTTGGGATATTGTTCTTGCGAATTTTTCCCAACCTTTTTGTAAGATTTGATAATACCACATATCTAATTCATTTTCAATAACTTTTAGATCTTCTATTGGGTTATTTGTTAAAGGTTGTACTTTTTCACCTTGTGCATTTGTAGATCCTGAAATATCTATTATATGAATTAAAGCATCTGCTTCTCTTATATCATTTAGGAACTCGTTACCAAGGCCTTTACCAGAATGAGCACCTTCTACTAAACCTGCAATATCCATTAAATCTATTGGAACAAATCTTTTGTGATTTAAGCAAAAACCTAATCTTGGATTACATTGTACTTTGAAAAAAGAATCTGCACAATCTATTTTTACATAGCCAATTCCTGAATTTGATTTTATTGTTGTAAATGGACGTTCTGCTATTTCTATATCTGCTAAAGTTGCTGCTTTGAAAAATGTTGATTTTCCTACAGAAGGTTTTCCTATTAATGCAATTATCATGATAATTTATTTTGAAATAGAACTTATAAATGTAATTGAATTAACCACAAATCTTAAAAAGCTAAACTTTAGAGAAATTTATAATGGCTGAAACACTAGCAGAGAAAATTAGTAGGATTATGAGAACTCCTAAATTTATTAGGAATATTTGTACTTCTGCTCATATTGATCATGGAAAAACTACTTTCTCAGATAATATTATGTTAGGTGCTGGAATGGTTTCTGAAGAACTAGCTGGTTCACAATTAGTTTTAGATTTTAGGGAAGATGAGAAAGAAAGGGGAATTACTATTGATTCTGCGAATGTCTCTATGGTTCATGAAGTTGAAGGAGAAGAATTTTTAATTAATTTGATTGATACTCCAGGGCATGTTGATTTTGGTGGTGATGTTACTCGTGCAATGCGTGCTATTGATGGAACTATTATTTTAGTTGATGCTGTTGAAGGTGTTATGCCTCAAACTGAAACTGTTATTAAACAAGCATTACGAGAAAGAGTAAAACCTTGTTTATTTATTAATAAAGTTGATAGATTAATTAGAGAAGTTAAGTTAACTCCTGAAAAAATGCAGGAACGATTTATGAAAGTAATTGAAGATGTTAATAAGTTTATTAGTTCTGTAGCTCCTGAGGAATTTAAAGATGTGTGGAGAGTTAATGTTCAAGATGGAAGTGTAGCCTTCGGAAGTGCTTTTCATAAATGGGGTTTATCTGTTCCTTACATGCAAAAAAATGAAATTACATTTAAAGATGTTATTGACGCTTACGAGGGAGATAATTATCAAGAACTAGCAAAGAAAGCTCCTTTGCATCAAGTTGTTTTGAATATGGTAATTAAACATCATCCTAATCCTGTTGAATCTCAAAAATATAGAATCCCTAAAATTTGGAGAGGAGAATTAGAGAGTAATGAAGGTAAATCTTTAGTTAATTGTGATCCTAATGGACCTGTTGCTTTTGTAGTTACTAAAATTGTTATTGATAAACACGCTGGGGAAATTGCAGCTGGAAGGTTATTTTCCGGGACACTAAAACAAGGAGAAGAAATTTATATGAATTTAGCTAAGAGAAGATTAAGAATTCAACAAATTAATTTGTATAAAGGACCAACAAGAATTAATGTTGATAATGTTCCCGCTGGAAATATTGTAGGTATTGTAGGGTTAAAGGATGCTTTTGCTGGTGAGACTGCATCAACAGAAGAGATTGAACCTTTTGAAGCTATTAAGCATATTTTTGAACCTGTTGTGACTAAAAGTTTGGAAGCTAAGAAACCAAGTGATTTACCGAAGTTAGTTGAAGTTTTAAAACAAGTTAATAAAGAAGATCCTAGTATTTCTGTTCAAATAAATGAAGATACTGGAGAAAATTTAGTATCTGGAATGGGAGAATTACATTTAGAAGTTATTGAAAATAGAATTAGAACTGAGAAAGATTTAGATATTATGACTGGTAATCCTATTGTTGTTTATAGAGAAACTGTTACTGGTAAAAGCCCTGAAGTTGAAGGTAAAAGTCCAAATAAACATAATAAATTTTACATAACTGTTGAACCATTAGAACAAGAAGTTTATGAAGCTATTAAATCTGGAGATATTCCTGAAGGAAAGTTAAAGAAGAAAGATCAAGATGTTACTGATAAATTTGTTAAATTAGGTTATGATACTAAGGTTGCTAGAAAAATTTCTGATGTTTTCAAAGGTAATGTTTTAATTGATGCTACTCGTGGAATAGTACATATTGGAGAAATTATTGAGATGGTGATAGATGGATTTGAACAAGTAATGAGTGAAGGCCCATTAGCTAGAGAACCTGGTTTTAATATTAAAGTAAGTTTGACTGACACTAAGTTACATGAAGATGCTATCCATAGAGGTCCTGCACAAGTATTACCTGCTGTTAGAGATGCTATAAGAGGAGCTATGAATAAAGCATCTTGTTTGATATATGAGCCAATGCAAATTGTTCAGATTGAATCTCCTGCTGAGTATTTAGGTGAGATAAGTAAATTAGTCCAAAATAAAAGAGGGCAATTATTAGATATGAATCAAGAAGGAGAACATATATCTGCTCAAGCTAAATTACCTGTTGCTGAAATGTTTGGATTAAGTAATGATTTAAGAAGTTCTACTGGCGGTAGAGGAAATTTCTATGTTGTAGATCAAGTATTTGAGAAGTTACCTCATGATTTACAAGATAAGATTATTAAACAGATTAGAGAAAGAAAAGGATTGAAGGTTACTGAAGAAGTTGAGGAAGAGAGTTAATTTAAACTATCTGTTCCTGGAATTTTTAATTCTATTATTTTTTGATAATAACCTTCTATTTTTTTACCTAGATTATAAATAAACTTATCTTTTGAATTTGTTAACCTTTTTAATTTATCCATTATTCCCTTGGGATCTTTATTAAAAATAGGTTGATAATAATCTATAGATATTTGATAAATTATATCTTCTGTTTTTAGTTTTATTTCTAGGGGTAAATCAGCTATTATTTCTATTGGAGAAATAATCTCTCCTTTTATTGTTGTAAATGGGTATATAGCATTAGATATTTTTCTTTCTGTTAATAATCTAGCTATATTTTCTTCATCTTGTATTCTATCCGGGAATAGTTCTTTTAGTATAGATGTCACATCTTTTGTATATCCATTTACTGTAGATAAAGAAGCTACTTTATTAGCTGTTTCATTTTCTTCTAAGAATTCTTGTAATTGTTCTTTTGTTTGTATTTGTTTGTTTGAGTAACCAAATATTTCTCTTGCATTATTTAATGTACCATAATGTTTTAACATAGCAAAATATAATGTAGAATTTTTTTTCTTTAGTTCTCTATATTTTGGGAAATCTCCAAGTTCTTTTATAATTTCCATTAGATCTTTCTTTATATCATCTTTGCTTTTATAGTACCCATTTGGTTTTTTCAATGGTTCAAACCCAAATTCCTTTCTTGCATTATTTAATGATTTATAATGCTTATTTATAGCTCCTGGCAAAGAACCATGACTTTCTTTTAATTCCTCTGACTTTGGAAAATATCCTAATTCTTCTATAAGATTGCTTAATTCTTTATCTACATTAGGTTTATCTTGCCAATACCCTCTTGGTCTTTTATTTTCCTTAAACCCTAACACTTCTCTTGCATTATTTAATGTGTCATGATGTTTTTTTATTGCACCATATAGAGATCCGTTATAATCTCTTATTTCATTTGTTATGGGAAAATGTCCTAATTCTTCTATAAGATTGCTTAATTCTCTATCCACATTATCTTTATTGTTCCAATAACCTTTTGGTTTTGTTTCAATCTCAAATCCAAATGCTTCTCTTGCATTATTCACATTATCATAATGTTTTATTACCGCATTAACCAAAGAACCATTTTCATCCATTAGTTCTCTCGAACTAGGAAAATGCCCCAATTTTTCTATTAAGATTTTCAGTTCTCTATTAACATTATCTTTATCATTCCAATACTTTTGAGGTTTCTTCTGAATATCAAATCCAAATGCTTCTCTTGCATTATTTATACTTCCATAGTGTTTTACTATTGCTCTATTTAAAGAACTATTTTTTTCATTTAAATCGGAACTACTTGGAAAATCTCCAAGATTTTGTATAATTTCTTTTATCTCTCTATTTAAATTTTTTCTATCATCCCAATAGTTACTTTTTTTCCTGATTGGTTCAAACCCAAATTCCTTTCTTGCATTATTTATACCACCATAATGTTTTTTTATGGATTTTTCAATACTTGAATTTATTGCACTTAATTCTCTACTTATTGGAAAGTATCCCAATTCTTTGATTATCTCTTCTAACCCTTTATTTAGATTATCAATATCATTCCAATATCCATTTGGTTTATATTCCATTTTATTTTTCTCTAATCTTTTTCCTTAGATCATTTTTTGTATAATCTCCAAAAAATTTAAGAAGATTTGAATCTAAAATTGTATCATTTACATCATCTACTTTATCTAAAGTATAAACTCCAAATTTGGATTTTTCAGATTGCATAATTCCACTATATTCACCCATTATATTAAAACCTAATTTTTTAGCTGCAAAGCTGAATCTATCATTATCATTCTCATCTAAATAACTAGAATTAAGTAATATTATTGATTTTCCATTTTTTCTTAAGGTTCTATTTATTTCTATTAATACATTTTCTCTTTCATTATTTTCTGGATTTACCATTTGATATGCTAATGAACAAACAATTAAATCTATACTTTTATCTTTTATTGGAAGAGTATCCATTGGAGATCTCACAAGTTTATTTTCTTTATATAGTTCTTTCCCCTTGTGCAACATGAATGGATCTATATCTAAACTTATAACAGGTTCATTAAGTGAAATTCCTAAAGCACCTATCCCACATGCTAAATCCAATTTTACTTCTAATGGGTTTTCTTTTTCTAATTCTTCTATGATTCCTAGATAGATATTAGAAGCATTTTTAGACATTTTAAATTTGGGATATAATTCAGCAACACTCTGAGCTGATTCTGGGTCTCTCTTCAAAAATCTTGATACTTTATCTTTTCCTTGACCTCTAAAACGTATAAAATGGCTAACTAATTTTTGATCTATTGATTTGGTTGATTCTTTTATTTTCCTTGTTTTTTTTGCTTCCTGGAAATCCTCAAGATCTTTTTTCGATAATGTAATTCCACTTGTCATATATCTAAATCTTGTTTCTTTATTTCTGTTTAATCCAAGAATAGCTTCTTCAATACTTTCTACATCTTCAACCTTTGTGACTAGATTGTAAATGTTAAGTCTATCTTTTTTTATTTCACCATTTCTTAAAGACCTTCTATTTCTTTGACTAAGTTCAGCAGGTGTCCATGGGATGCCCAAATGAACTATCCCTGTAGCAGCTGTTAAATCCACACCTTCATTCATTGTTGTTGTTGCAATTAGAATTTTATAATCTGGATCAAATTGAAATAATTTTCTTCTTATTTCCCTTTCACTTTCCAATCCTTTCTTTGAATCAGAACTTACATCACCATCTATAACTAAAACACCATATTCTTTATATCTATCATATAATTTATCAACTACACCTGTTTTAAGATTTGTAAAGACAACAACTTTACCATTGTTTCCTATCTCATCATTAATTATAGAATCTAAAGCCTGATATTTTAAAGATTCAATTTTTTTAAAATTATTCCTTAAACTTGGATTTTCTATAAATCTAGGGTCAACTAAAGATGGATCTAATGAGGCTTTTTCTAATTGCATTAATTTACTTCCAAAAGAAGTTTCTTGTTCAAGAACACTATAATAAACATCTGCATTATCTCCTGATAAAGGCACTATAATATCTTGTTCTCTAACTTCTGGAAGATTTTCTTGTATATAATCTTTAGTTTCTCTTCTTATCATTCTTTCATGAAGAATTCTTTTAACCGCTTCTGGATCATTTTTATAAAGATACAAGAATTTACTCTTGACTGATTTTATTTCTTTTGGATCTTCTAAGTTTACAGGATAGTTATTTGGCTCTAAAAGAGAAAATAACATATACAAATCTACTATGCTATTTGGAATAGGTGTTCCTGATAGCGCACTTAGATATTCTGTTTGATCTGCTATTCTTTTTACAGTTGTTGTTCTTAATGCACTTGGGTTTTTTGCATTGTGAACTTCATCTAGTATTAAATGTTGAAAATTTAGATCCTTTAATTGGTCTGCTCTACCGTTTTCTTTTGCTATTGACGACATTAAAGAATAACCTCCAATAACCCAATCTGATTTTATGGCATTTTCTAAACCTTGATAAAAGTTACTTGTATCTAATATTTGGATTTTTGGATTGTAATGAGGGGCCCATTTCTTTATTTCTCTAGCCCAATGTTCTCTAACAGAACTTGGTGCTATAACTAAAGTTTTAAAATCTGAATTTCCTTCTTTTTCTCTCATTAAAGAATCAGCAAATATTGATTGAGATGTTTTATACATGCCCATTTCATCTGCTAAAAGAGCTCTTTTTCTATTAAAAAGTTCATAGGCTCCTATAATTTGGAAAGGTTTTATATCTTCCATTTTCTACTATTTAATAGTAAAAATTAACCTTTATAAATATTACTTTATTTATTATCTATAACTAAATTTTTAACTTTTCTACGTAAGTACAAGCTTGACATTTTTCTTTTGATGTAGGTTCTTGGCAAATAGAACAATAATTAATTTTTTTATGTTTTTTTTTGTATTTTTCCTTTAATATTGATAAAGTTTCTAGAAACGAATTTACTAAACCTACTTTTGTTCCAGGATATTTTTTTTCAAAATTATTTAATAAATCTCTAATTTCATGTCTATAACCTATGGAAGCATGAGGACATTCTGAGAATTCTGTCTTAAATCCTTTTAGGAATGCATAAGTAGCTACTTCCTTTTCATTAACTAGAAATAGCGGTTTTATTCTCCTAATGAAGTTTTTGTTTTTTACTAAACCTGTTATTGGACCTAATCTTGCGTTGATTTCTTGATTGTTTCTAAATTGATTCATTAAAATAGATTGAGATTCATCATCTAAATTATGACCTGTTGCTAGTTTTGTAAAGTTTAATTCCTTAGATTTTTTGTTTAGTAAATAACGTCTAAAAGTTCCACAAATTGAACATGGCATTATTTTGTTCTTTTTTAAAATAGAATCTAAAGTAGAACCAAATTCTTTTTTGTATGAGAAAATGTTTAGTTTTATTTTGTTTAATTTACAGAATTTAATTGCATCTTTTATTGTTTTATCTCTATAATCTTTAATACCTTCGTCAATTAATATAGCTTCTAATTTTATATCTTTATTTTTAGATCTTATTTTGTTTAGAATATGTAAAACTGTTAGAGAGTCTTTGCCTCCTGAAAGAGCAATACCAATCTTATCTTTATCTTCTATTAGATTATATTTTAGAATTGTTTTATTTACTTTCTTTTCAAAATATTTAATGAAATGAGATCTACATAATTTTATTGAACTATTAGTTAGAGTTATTACAGGTTTTTTTATACAGTTTTTACAATTCATTATCCACCAGATATAACACTTAGAAGTTTAATTTCATCATTGTTTTCTAATTTTTGATCTAATAATATTAATTCCTCATTTCTAGAAATAATAACTGTTTCTGGATTAATTTTTAATTTTTTTAATATTTCTTGAGGTGTTAAAGCATTTACGTTTTTTGTAATATTTTCTGATTCTATATATACTTGTACCATTTTAAAATATATTATCAACAGATTCTTTTATTAGTTTATTTATATTTAGATTTGTTTCTTGTTGTTCTATAATTGATAAATTTGCTTTTGTTACTGGATGTTTTGGGCCTAAGATAGAACATAATTCTGGCCCTGAGCAAATATCATAAGTTTTAATTTTTTTAGAGATGTTTATTATTTCAATCTTATCATTACATAATAAAGGTCTTAGAATTTCCATTTTTAGTGATTTTGTTATAATTGACATATTTGGTAAAGTTTGAGAAGAAACTTGAGCTAGATTTTCTCCTGTTATTAAAAAATCACAGTTTTCTTTCTTTGCTATTGATTCTGCTATTTTGTACATAATTCTTCTAGTTATAACGTAAAACAAAGAATGTTCAGTTTTTTTTGAGGTTTCTACTTGGACGTTTGTAAATGGAGCTATGATTAATTTTTTTATTTTAAGTTTTTTTTGTAAAATCTTTACTTTTTTTAATGCGTCATCTCCTGTTAATTTGGAACTGTCAAAGTGTATTGCTATAATATCTAGATTATCTTTTAATAGATTATATGCTACAGCTGAGTCAAACCCTCCAGATAGTAATAATAATGCTTTTTTAGTCATTTTTTGTTAAAATAAAGAAAAAAAGAGAATTAAAAGTTAACTATTTTTGTTGTTTTATTAATTACTGTAATATTTCTTGGTTTTAGACTTAATAGTCCTTTTGAGCCACATTCACATTCAACTTCAATAATATTAAATTTTATTTTTATATCTGTATCTCTGTTTAATATTTTTTGAGATATGTGGAAATCACATTCTTTACTACAACTTGGACATACTATCATCACTTCAAACACCTCTTTTATTAAATTTATAAAAAGCAAAAGTTTAAAAATGTTCACTCTTGAAAAATACTAATTCTAAAATGGAAATAAAAGTAGTTAATAAAGATAAATCAAATTTGAGTTTTACTGTTGATGGTATCGATAGTGTATTTGCAAATACTATTAGAAGAATATCTTTAGTTGAAGTACCTACAATGGCTGTTGATGAAGTTGAATTTTTAAAGAATAGTGGGGCTTTATATGATGAAATTATTGCTCATAGATTAGGTTTAGTACCTTTAGTTTCAGATATTGATTCTTATAATGTAAAAGAAGATTGTAAATGTAAAGGAAAAGGTTGTGCTTCTTGCCAAACTACTTTAAGTTTAGATGTAAAAGGACCTTGTACAGTTTATGCTTCTGATTTAAAATCTAAGGATCCAGCAATAAAAGCAGCTTTTCCTAAAATGCCTATAACTATTTTATTAAAAGATCAAGCTTTAAAATTAATTGCTACAGCAAAACTTGGAAATGGAAAGAAACATACAAAATTTAGTCCTTGTCATATTCATTATAGATTACATCCTGAAGTTAAAGTTGAGAATTCTAAAAATGCTGATGCAGTTGAAAAGATTTGTCCTACACATGTATTTTCTAAAGATGGTGGAAAATTAAAGGTTAAGAATGAAATGGATTGTATTTTGTGTAATGCTTGTGTGGATATTGCTGAGCCTTCTGGAAGTGTTAAAGTTGAAGGTAATAAAAATAAATTTATATTTTTCATGGAATCTTTTGGACAATTAGATAACAAAAGAGTTATGCAAGAGGCTTTGAAAATATTTGATAGTAAGTTAGATGATTTTTCTAAGAGTATTAAAAAAGTTAAGTAGATAATTAATTTAATATAGTAATTATAAATTCTTATAGATTATATGCGGAAGTGTCAGAGTGGTCAAATGAGCTGGCTTAAGGAGCCAGTAGCTTAGTGCTTACGCAGGTTCGAACCCTGTCTTCCGCAATTAAATAGTTTTAAAAGGTTTTAGACCATTAATTTCTTTATGAATGGATATACTGGAGGAAGGTATATTGAAGGGTTGGATAGATTTTTATTAGAATCAGGTATATCTCAGAAAATACAAAATTTCTTTGGTTTTGCTTCTAGTTTTGAGGAATTTTTAGAAAAAACAGGAGATGAGAAAATTTTTATAGAATCTGAATATGAAGATTTAAGTATTTCCTATGCCCATAGGATTCAACCTGATATTGGAATAAAATTAATTTTTTACAGTAAATCAAATAATTTAAGATCTTTATTTGGAGAATGTGCTTTTTACTCAGAAATTTTTGAAGTGTTGACTGGCAATGGTACAAATGATATAGATTTAGATATTAGAACAGATGATATTATCTCTAGAAAAAAGAAACAAATAGAAGAAAGATATGATCGAAAAGTAATCATAAGATAAAAAATAGGAAACATTTAAATAATTTACATATTTTTTAATAAAGAAAATGTCAACATACTGGATAATTTTAGTTGTATTAATATTTATATCAGGCATTAGAATAGTAAATCAATATGAGAGAGCTGTTTTGTTTACACTAGGAAAATATAAAGGAACATTACAACCTGGATTTAGATGGATAATTCCTGTTATACAGAGAATTGACAAAGTTGATATTAGAGTTATTACTGTTGATATACCTTCACAAGAAGTTATGACACAAGATAACGTACCGATAAAGGTTAATGGTGTTGTTTTCTTTAAAGTTCTACAAGCGGACAAGGCAATTTTAGAAGTTGAAGAATATAAATTTGCTGTATCACAATTATCACAATCTGCTTTAAGAGATATGACTGGAAAAGTAGAATTAGACTCTGTTTTATCTAAGAGAGAAGAAATTGGTAAGAAAATAAAAGAAATTGTAGATAAAGAAACAGATCCTTGGGGTATTAAAGTTACAGATGTTAAGATTAAAGATATTGAATTACCAGATAATATGAAAAGAGCAATGGCAAATCAAGCTGAATCTGAAAGAACTAGAAGAGCTAGAGTTATATTGGCTGGAGCTGAGAAAGAAGCTGCAAGTAAATTGTTAGATGCTGGAAAGATTATAGATAAATCTCCTTCATCATTAAAATTAAGATTATATCAAACTTTAAGCGATATTGCAACTGAGAAAAATTCTACGATAATATTACCATTTCCTGAAGAGATGTTGGAAATGTTTAAACCTAAGAAGAAATGAGTTAGTTTTTTGGAACAAAAACATTTATAAAATCAACTAAAGACAAATTTATATAAAATGGTTAAGAGAACTGGACCTCAATCATTAGCATTGCAGAATTTAATTAACGACGTTAAGGAAGCAAGTGATAATGGTAAGGTTAAATTATGGAAAAGAATTGGATATGAATTAGAAAGATCTACTAGACAAAGAAGATCTGTTAATTTGTATAAGATTGATAAATCTACTAGAGAAAATGAAATTGCTTTAGTACCTGGAAAAGTTTTAAGTTTAGGTGATTTAACTAAAGGTTTAACAGTTACTGCATATCAATTTTCAAAAGAAGCTAAGGAAAAGATTAATAAAAACGGTAAAGCAGTTTTATTAAAAGATTTTATAAAAGAAAATAAAGATCCTAAAGGAAAAAGAATTAGAATAATTGGTTAAAATGGATATAAACATAAATCGTATAGAAGATTTGATAGAATTGACAGAAATAAAGGAAGAAGATAAAGTTGTTTTTATTTATGGACCTGGAAAATTTGATGTGTTATCAAGTGAAGATGTTAAAAAACTTCATAAAGATTGGATGAATTATAAAATGGGTTTAAATGATGAAATAAGTGAAAGAAATTCAAATTATATAGAGATGTATTTTGATTATCATTATAGTATATGTGACATGGATAAATAAAATGGAAATAGATGCTAAAGATTTAATTATTGGAAGATTATCTACTTATGTTGCTAAAGAAGCTTTAATGGGAGAGAAGATTAATATTTTAAATTGTGATAAAGCCGTTCTAACTGGAAAGAAAACTGAGATATTTGAAAGATATAAAAGAAAAATTAGAATGGGAAATCCATTTAAAGGGCCTTTTTTTCCAAGACCAGCTGATAGAATTGTTAGAAGATTAGTTAGAGGAATGTTACCTTTTAATAGAACAAGAGGAAGGGATGCTTTTAAAAGAGTAATGTGTTATATTGGTATTCCAGAAGAATTTAAAGATAAGAAATTAGAAACCTTTGATAAATTTCATATTAAAAATACTAAGAGTTTAGGTTACGTTACAGTTGGGGAGATATCTGAACATATTGGAGCAAAGAAAAATGGATAAAGTAGAATTAAGATATCATGAAGAATCTGGAAATTTTGTTTATATTCCAAGTAGTGGGTTGGTTGTTTTTACAAGATCTAATGGACAAATATTTCAGGATGATGATGAAATGAACGGTCTTTTATCAGATTCAAAATCATATTTTGAAAGAGAAATTCATCCAAATCATATAGAGAATTTTCTTATTTATCATGCAAAAACATTTAATTTATTGAAGCAAACAAATGAAGACCCCTCTAATAGATTTTTAAATTATTTATTTCATGAACATAGTAGAAATTTAACAAGTGCATCTATAGATTTAGAATTTGAGAAATTAACAAATGGCAAGTAAAAATGTAAATAAAAGTATTGTAGTATCTGGAAAGAGAAAGAGATCTATAGCAAGAGCTGTTATAAAAGAAGGAAAAGGCCAGATTAGAATTAATCATATTATTTTAGATAAATATGGAAATAAATTATCAAGATTAAGAATTATGGAACCATTAATAATTGCTGGAGATTCTTTAGCTAAGAAAGTTAAAATTGATGTTAATGTTATTGGTGGTGGATGGCAAGGCCAAACAGAAGCTTCTAGATTAGCTATTGCGCGTGCTTTAATAGCTTATTCTAAAGATAAGAAATTAGAAAAAGATTTTATTGAATATGATAGAAATTTATTAGTTGCTGATGTTAGAAGAAATGAACCTAGTAAGCCTAATGATTCTAAACCTAGAGCAAAGAGAACTAAATCATATAGATAGTTCTTTATTTATTTTTTAAAATATATATTTCTTACAAATGTTGCATGTGCAAGACGCCCCCGCAGAACTTATAAGTAAAGTTTAATTCTTTAATTATAGATGGTAGAAATGGCAAATTTACAAGGTTATAGTTTTAAGGATTGTGTAGATTGTTCAAAGAGAATTAGAATGCACTATAGTAATAATAGATATGATAGATTATGTTATGGTTGCTATAGGAAAAATATTATGGTTAATAGATATAAATATCATGGAAATATTTTGTAGATTAATCAAGAGGAATAGGGTATCTGAGTCTATCTCCATAATATTTGTTTTGAGCCGTAATGTAAGTTACTTTATACCCTTCATTTGTTAAAGATAATTGTTCTATTACGATCATTGTATCAAATACTTCATCCCTATATTTATACATTGGTATGGAATAAGATATTTGTGGTTCATATTGGTTATCATTTATTATTCCAATTTTCTTAAAATTCTCTAAATCCCCCATTCTTACGTCAACTCTGTGGGAATTATAATAAAAATCTCTCAAATAGAATAAATCTATTGAAGTCGAAGAAATCATTAGACTAGATCCAGGTATTAAATCATTTTCATAACCATATAGATCTCCTGAACTAACATTATCCATATGGTTTTCAAGTATTTCATCCAATAATTGACGTCTAAAAATTCTTGATGTGTATAATTCTCTTCGGGATTCTTCTATAAAATTTCTATCCATATCTTCACGTTTTATTTCAATCTCATCTAGCCAATTAAGATAGTTTTCATCAAATTCTTCTCTTATAGCTATTCTTCTTAATCTTTCAGTTTCACTTCTAATTTTTGATAAATCATCTCTTGAATAAATTGGCCTATCACTTAAATCTTCTAATTCATAATAATCCTCATTGAACTTATCAAATCTTTTTTGTCTAGATTGTTCAACTATAGCACTTTCATTTCCTTTATTTTCTAATGTTATTGAGATATCTGAGAAATTTAACGGCATTAACAATAGATTAAGAGCAAGAAATTTTTTTATGTTTCTTTCACCAAACATGTGTTTAATAAACAATTAAGATATATAAAGATTATTAATTTCTTTAAAATGGTTAAATTTATAAATAGTTTTAATTGTTATTAAGTAAAATGATTATACCTATGAGATGTTTTTCTTGTAATAAACCTGTTTCACACCTTTGGGAAGAGTTTAAAGAAAGAACTAGTAAAAAGGAAGATAACAAGAAAGTTCTAGATGAATTAGGATTAGAAAGGTATTGTTGCAGGGCATTATTCTTAGGCCATGTTGATTTAATAGAAGAAGTTGCAGAATTTAAAAAGGAATAGATTCAGAGTTATCAATTATTGTTTCTAATTGCACTTCCATTGATATTATTTCTTGGTTATTTCCATATTTAATTAAATATTCGTCAATCCATTCTTGGATGAATTTAATATTCTTCATATCTTGAGAGCCCTTGAATAAATCTAAGGATTCTTCTCGGTATTTGAGAATAAAAGAATCTAGTTTTTTTCTTAAATAAACTTTTTCTAAATTCTCTACTCTTTTTTCATCAAATAAAATATAATCTGAACATGTGAAAACGTCTAAAACTTCTTTTAATTCTGTTGAACAGAAATAAGATTGAATGGTATTTTCATAAATTAATTCTTTAAAAGATTCTGTTGAACTTGATTTATCTAATAATTTGTTAGTTAATATTGCTACATCTGAAATACTATTTTTTAGATATTTTGTAACATTTCCATAAATTTTCCTCTTATCTTTTGAATAGATGTACCAAGAATTGCCTGAATTATCTATAACTTCTTTAGATAACATGTCCCCATCTGTTGGTAAAAAATAAATATTTGAATAACGTAAAAAATTTGCAAAACTATTCACTTCTTGTTCTATTTCTTCGTAATCCATACAATATTTTGATAATGTAAAGGTTTAAATGTGTTTTTTATTTTGGAATTCTGATGAGAGATGATATTTGGTTGAAAAAAAGAATGGATAATATTTGGGAATTACTATTTCCAGAGATTTCTAGATTAAATAATGTTAATATTAGATTTAAAGGAAAATGGAAAAACAAGTTTGGCCATATTATGAAGAAAACTAAAGATACTGAAATTGTTATTAATGGTTTATTTAAAGAATTAAAAGTTCCTGAATATATTATAGATATTACAATAGCTCATGAATTAGTTCATTATGCTCATGGATTTAATAGTCCTTTACCAAGATTGCATAAACATCCTCATAAAGGTGGCGTAGTTACGAAAGAATTAACTAAAAGAGGTTTTGGACATTTATTAAGAAAGGAAAAAGTATTTACGAAGAAGGAATGGTTGGGTATGTATAAGAGTTTGAAACCATAATATTTATAAATTTTTCATTGATAGGATTCCTATGAAAAAATCTATATACAGTCATCATGCGGAATATGAATTACAAGATTCAAATAAAATAGACCAAGTGCATAGTGATTTTAATCATTGGATAAATGTAATTGAGTTATTAGAAAATAACGAAAAAGCAGAAAGAATTATGGAAGATCTTAGAGGAACTCAAGGTCCTACTGTGAATTTTCGTTATGCATTATACCACATTAAAAATGTTTCATTTGTTGCTAGTAGAGTAAGTACCTCGGATGCATATTATCAACCAAAAGTAGCTAAAGGAATATCTGTTTTAGACGTTTTTCTAACTGGTGAGGAAACTAATGTAAATGATGTTGAAGAAATACTTAAAAAAGAGTATATTAAGTTAGAGCGAAATAACTAATTCTTCTTATTTAACATAAACCTAGTGTATTTTTTACAAGAATTACAATAATAAGTTACTCTATTATTATTTAACCTTACTCTAGCATTAACGCTAGGAACTAGGTATTTGTAACAGTATTTACAGAATTTTCTTTTGATTGATCTTGGCAATTTTAATTTAATTTTCATAGCAGCTTTTCTAGCTAAAGAAACATATCTATCAGAAAGTTTAGGATTTTTTTTAAATTGTATCTTAGCTTCTTTGAATAAATCAATTATATTATTTAAGATTTTTTTCTTTATTCTTTCTTTATCTTTGTATCTTATCATAGAAATATTAAGAATTAATTGTATTTAATTATTATGTATTTTGAAATAAATCTATATAATCTTCTAATCTAGGAGTTATTAAATTGTCTAAATATCTTTTCTTATTAGATCTTTTGTTTTTCTTTCCATAATATCTATGTAATTTATTAGCAATTATATCAGCCATATTTACAAGAGAATAATTCTCATCTGCTTTTGGTTCTATTATAATTTTTGGTAAGTTTTTTGGGTATAAAATTCCTCTAAGACTCTCTACATCTTGGGTCTTTAATTCTCCATCGATAATTACAGTATTTACATGTTTAAAATATTTGATGAATTCTGCAAAAACTACTAATGATGCATTTCTATTTCCACCCATTATATCTGCAGATTCTTCTGAAATTAGAATATGTTTAAATTCCCTTCTCCCTAATTTTTTAGAAATGTCAAAATTCCCTATGTATTTTTCAAAACCACCTTCTCTTTTTATTATATCACTAGAATATGGAGAATATACTGCGACAAATATTTCAGGATACCTTCCATGATTTGATTCATCAATGCTTAAGTTAAATCTTTGTAAATGCTGCATATAGTGAAATTTTAATTATGATATAAAAAGATAATTATGAAGAATGATATATTATTTACCATTATCTTGAACAACTCTTGCTACTGCAACAACTTTGTCATCTTCTTTTAATTTCATTACTCTTACCCCTTGTGTGTTTCTACCAATAACGGAAACGTCTTTAGCGCTAAATCTTATTACTACTCCTTTTTTTGTTATACACATAAGCTCATCATCATCCATTATTGTTTTAATTCCTACAACAGGACCATTTTTGTTAGTTATTTTTATATTGGTAACACCTTTTCCGCCTCTTTTGATTAGTCTATATTCTTCCATTAAAGTTCTTTTACCAAATCCTTTTTCTGTAATTGTTAATAATGTTGCATCTTGTTTAGCAACTTCTAGGCCCATAACAGAATCTTTAGGATTTAATCTTATACCTCTAACACCAGAGGAATTTCTACCCATTTGTCTTGCATCAGATTCTTTGAATTTAACAGCACGACCATTCTTGCTAGCTAGGATCATGTTAATGCCTTGAGGAATTAATTTTACTGTTACTAATTCATCTTTTTCTTTTAATTTTATTGCGTTTACTCCTGCTTTTCTTGGTTTTGAGAAGTAAGTTAATGGTGATTTCTTCATTGTACCATTTTTAGTTGCAAACAATAAGAATAGTTTTTCTGAAAATACTGGAATTGGTAGGATTGATTTTATTTTCTCATCTTCTTGTAGTTTTAATAAATTAATAATAGCCTTTCCTTTAGAGTAACGAGAACCTTCTGGAACTTTGAATGCTTTTAACCAATGGATACGACCTTTATTTGTAAAGAATAATAAATAATTGTGGTTGGAAGTTACAAATAAATGTTCTACAATGTCATCATCTTTTGTTTCTGTAGCTCTCATTCCTGTTCCGCCTCTTCTTTGTTGTTTGTACAAGTCTAGAGATGTTCGTTTAATGTAACCTTCTCTTGTTGCTGTTACTATAACATCTTCTTTTTGTATTAATTCTTCCATATCTATTTCTTCATCTTCTTGATCTAGGATTTGAGTTCTTCTATCATCCCCATATTTGTCTTTTATTTCTATTAGTTCTTTTTTAATGATGTCAAGAATCTTTTGTTCTGAAGCTAAAATAGATTTTAAGTCTTCTATTAATTTTAGTAGTTCATTATATTCCTCTTGAATTTTGTTTTGTTCTAAGGAAGTTAATCTTCTTAATCTCATATCTAAAATAGCTTGAGCTTGTATTTCTGTTAATTTATACTGTTCAATTAATGAGGATTTAGCAATTTCTTGATCTTGTGATTCTTTTATTAATTTTATAATTGCATCTATATTTGCTAAGGCAATTTTTAATCCTTCTAGAATATGAGCACGATCTTCTGCTTTTTTTAATTCAAATTGTGTTCTTCTTGTTACTATTCTTTTTCTGTGAGCGATGTAATATTTTATAATTTCAAGTAAAGTTAAAGTTTTAGGTTGGCCTGCGACTAGAGCTAGGATGTTTGCTCCAAAAGTTTCTTTTAATTGTGTGTGTTTGTATAATTGGTTTAGAATAACTTCTGCATTTGCATTTTGTTTTAATTCTATGACTACACGAATACCTTTTTTATTTGACTCATCTCTAATATCTGTTATTCCTTCTACTCTTTTATCTCTTACTAGATCTGCAATATCTTCAACTAAATATGATTTGTTAACTTGATAAGGAATTTCTGTTATGATAATTCTATTTTTTTCATCTACTTCTGTTTTAGCTTGTACTTTTATTTTACCTTTTCCTGTTTTGTAGGCTTGTAATATTCCATTTTTACCTAAGATACTTGCTCCAGTTGGAAAATCAGGACCTTTAATATGTTGCATCATATCTTCTGTTGTTGCGTCTGGATTGTTAATTAAATCAATAGTAGCATCACAAACTTCTCTTAAGTTATGTGGTGGAATATTTGTTGCCATACCTACTGCTATGCCGGAAGCACCATTAACTAGTAAGTTTGGAATTTTTCCAGGTAAAACTATTGGCTCTGTTGTGGAATTATCATAATTTGGAATTAATTTTACTGTGTTTTTATCTATATCTTCTAATAATTCTTCTGCTAGTTTCTGTAAACGAGCTTCTGTATATCTTGAAGCTGCAGCAGGATCTCCATCTAAAGAACCAAAATTTCCTTGTCCTTGAACTAAAGGATATCTTAAGGAAAAATCTTGAGCCATTCTAACTAAAGAATCATAGACAGCTGTATCTCCATGAGGATGATATGATGCTAAAACTCTTCCGATAACAAAAGCTGATTTTCTAAATGGTCTATCGTGTAATAGTTTAGATTTATACATGGCATAAAGAATTCTTCTATGTACTGGTTTTAAACCATCATTAACATCAGGTAAAGCTCTTGAAGTTATAACGGACATAGCATAGTCTATGTAAGATTCCTTCATTTCATCTTCAATTAGTTTTACTTGAATTTCTTCTGGCATTTTAAATATCTAAATTTTTAACATCTTTTGCGTGTTCAAATATAAATTTTCTTCTTGGAGCTACTTCTTCTCCCATTAGAACTGTAAACATTTCACTTGCTGTTGCAGCGTCCTCAACTGAAATTTTTTTAAGTAATCTTTTTTCAGGATCAAGAGTAGTATCCCATAATTGATCTGCATTCATTTCTCCAAGACCTTTATATCTTTGAATAGAAACATTGTCTTGGCCATTTTCTTCGTAAAATTCGTCTAGTTCCTTATCTGTGTAAATGTAAGTTGATTTTCCTTTTAATGTTAATTTATACAAGGGTGGCATTGCTTTGTAAATATAACCTGCGTCTATTAATTTAGATAAGTGTCTGTAAAAAAATGTTAATATTAAAGTTGAGATATGTGCACCATCAACATCAGCATCACACATTATGATTATTTTATGATATCTTGTTTTTTCAATATCAAATTCTTCTCCAATACTTGCGCCTATTGCTTGTATTAAATTTATAATTTCATTATTTTTGAACATTTTATCTAGTCTAGCTTTTTCAACATTCAGAACTTTTCCTCTTAATGGAAGAACTGCTTGGAACTCACGTTCACGACCACTTTTCGTGGAACCCCCTGCACTTTGTCCTTCAACAATAAATAATTCTGATTTTGAAGGATCTTTTTCTTGACAATCTGCTAATTTTCCAGGTAAGGAACCAGAAGCTAGAGCTGATTTTCTTCTAACTAACTCTCTAGCTTTTTTAGCAGCTTCTCTTGCTTTTGCTGCATTAATACTTTTAGTTACTATGTTTTTTGCAATAGAAGGGTTTTCTTCAAAATAATTAACTAAAGCATCATAAACTACTGCGCTTACAAGACTTTTAATTTCTGAGTTTCCTAATTTTGTTTTTGTTTGTCCTTCAAATTGAGGTTCTGGAATTTTTAATGAAATAATTGCAGTTAAGCCTTCTTTAACATCGTAACCAGATAGTTTTTGATCTGATAATTTATTTTTTTTAACATAATCATTTACTGCTCTTGTTAATGCTATAGAAAAACCTGTATAATGTGTTCCATGTTCTACATTATTAATATTATTACAAAATGAAAATACTGTTTCTAAGAAACCAGAATTGTATTGTAAAGCGATTTCTACTTTTACTTTGTCTTTTTCTTTTTGTATGTAAATTGGTTCTTGGTGTAAGTTTTCTTTATTTTTGTTTAGTGCTTGAACGAAAGAAATAATTCCTCCATCAAATTGGAAAGTTTCTGTTTTATTTAGAGGTTCATTAATAAAATCTATTTTTAGTCCTGCGTTTAAGAAAGCTAATTCTTTTAATCTTTTAGATAACGTTTCGTGATCAAATTCATATGAGTTAAATATTTCTGTGTCTGGAGTGAAGGTAATTTTTGTTCCTGTTTTATCTGTTGTTCCTTTTTCTTCTAATTTTGTTATAGGTTTTCCTTTTGAGTATTGTTGATGATATTTCTTCCCATCTCTTTGGATTTCAACTTGTAAATCTGAGGATAATGCGTTAACTGCTGAAACACCTACACCGTGTAAACCTCCTGAAACTTGATAAGATTTATGATCAAATTTTCCACCTGCGTGTAACATTGTTAATACAACTTCAACAGCTGGTTTGTTTTCTGTAGGATGCATATCTACTGGAATACCTCTTCCATTATCTTCTACAGAAACTGTGTTATTTGGTAATAGTTTTACTGTTATATGCGTACAGAAACCACCTAAGGCTTCGTCTAATGAATTATCTAAGACTTCATAGGCTAGGTGATGTAAACCTCTTGAGGCAGTGTCTCCTATATACATAGATGGACGTTTTCTAACTCCTTCTAAGTCTTTTAATACTTGAATTTCCTGAGCTGAATATTGACTAGGTTTTTGTTCCATTTTTGTATAAAATTCGTGAAAATATAGTATAATTTGGGGTTCTTTTCTTTATATACTTTTCTACCCTGAAAGTGCTATATATTGGTAATAGGGGGCTTGTATTGGGTGATTTTGAAAAATAGTATAGAAAGATTTATAAAGAAATTAGTGATTTTTTAGATATCTAGAAAGAAGTTAGATTTACTCAGTTTTGCTGATTTTTAATCCCATTACATAGAGTTCATCTGCTAATGCTCTCATTGAATCAAAATTTGCAGTTGGATCTTGATGAGCTCTTCCACAAAGCTCCATAAACTCATTATATGCTATTTCTTGAGCAAGTAAATATGTTGTATATCTTGTGAATTTACTTTCATCATCTCTTACTCTTTTATAATCTGAATGACCACTATTGATATTTATTGATCCATATGTAGGATCTAATTCACTTCTTAGAGTTTGTTTTTCTATATCGAACTCTACGAAGTGTGTATTATAATTTCCAGAAATATTTCTTCTTGCTTTTCTTGTTGGCCTATTAACTCCATCTTCAGAAGGTTTTACTGCTTTTTCTCCTCCTAACCCTGGCCCTGGTTTAGGTTGAGGCCCTGGTCTAGTTCCAGTTTCTTTCTCAGGAGAAGCTATTTGATTATCATCATCAACTGTAGGCCTTACTGAATCTCCAGGATTTCCTACAATCCATGCAGCATTATGTTCTTTAAAATCTCTAAAAATAACATCAAAATTTCTTAAAATAGTGTCAGAGATTTCTAGCTCTCTTGTTCTTTTCTCTCTTGTTTTTAATACATTAATTTGATTATTAAGATAAGCCTCTTGCTCTTTTAATGTATCTATAAATAATTGATATCTTGTTCCTTGTCTTACTAAATTATCTCTTTGTGGATTTAATGTTAAAAAATCTTCATTAATTTCCCCTAGTAATCTTCCACTTCCCCATGGCAAATCATCAAGTTCATCAAGTGAACTTATTGAGTTAAGAACTTTAACACCTTTATTATGATGCTTTACCTTTTCAGTTTTACCATTAGGATTAATAAATAAATATAAATGAACATTACCTATATCAGATTCTCTATCGCTATTTGTGTATTCTATTTGAACTATTTCATCTAATACTTTTTCTCCTCTGTATTCTGCTGGTTCCACAGAAATTCTTTTTTGACGTGTTCCAATAAATCCCACTTCTGCTTCAAGAATTCCTTCTCTAATTAAAGGGGAATAGAAATCAGCTATCATATTTTTGATATGACTAGGAGTAAAGTAACGACCTATAATATCTCTGTTTATTCCATTTAGAATTACTTCTGTTCCATGTTCAAAATCCCCAAAAGGTAAATCTCTTGCATGAACTTCATCTAACTCTGCATCCATTGAACCATTAGTCATTGTTAAATTATTAAAAAATCCATTATTACTATCAACTTGTCTTGTGTATATTTGACATGTTCTTGCACCACATGAAACATATGCATGTAACCCTAGTCCTTTTTCCCCCCTTGTAGATCTTACCTCTCTATTTGTTGAGGCACCAATACTTTGAGGTAATGTTCTTAACTTTTCATGACTCATTCCTACACCGTTATCTCTTAGAACTACTGTTCCTGAATTTTTATTAACAAAAATTTTTAAGTTTATTGGATCATTTCCTAATCTATTCACTGCATCTACGCTGTTTGATACATATTCTTTAAATGCACTTGGAGGAGTACTATACATTTGCTGAATCTGTCTTATAATGAAAGAAGGATCTGCAATTTCATAACTAATACGTTCTGTCATTTTATTTTTTACCTTTTTGTTTTATAATCTACATCTAACATCCATTCATTAAGAGGATCTTCTTTGAAATAAGTATTAAATAATGTAATCAAATATCCTGCATCTCTTTTGTCTATTACTTTTCCAAGTTGTTGCCTATCTTTTAATGAAGCTTTTTTTAAATCATCTAGAGATTCTATTAAGCCATAAAATAAATCACTAATTCTATTAAGTTTTTCAGAATAAGTTTCTTCTGGTGAAATTGTCTCTCTTAAATTTTTTATTTCTGCTTTTAAATTTTTTTCTAAATCATTTAATCCTTTTAAAATATCTTCGTTAGGCTGTGTTAATCTAGAGCTTAGTGTTTTTGTTTCAAATCCCTCATCCCTAAATTCTTCTTGTTCATTATATCTTTGTCCCAGATAATCATCTATTTTATTTTTTTTCTCTAGTGGCATCTCAGTTGAATTTGCACTAAAATATCTTCGGATCGTTTCACCACTTTCACCAAGGTCTTCTGAAAATAATTTCCAAGATAACTTATTTTTTTTCATATATGATCTTACTTGAAGCTTATAATCTTCAGAAACTGGTACTTTTTCTATTTTTTTTGCCATTTGTTTAAATTTTATTTGTTATAAAAGCGATGAATAAGCTTTAAAATCTTATCTTTTTTAATAATTCTAGAGTAATAACACAGCAATAAACTTATATATTTATCTATTTCATAAAAACTATGGAAAACTTAACAGAAAAATTAAATAGACTTGCAAGCGAGAGACAAGAATTAGAAGAAGGAGTAAATACTAACTGGCAAAATACCTTACCAGAATATGTTGAAACTTTAAGATCATACGTAAGTTCTTTAACAGTAAACACAGATAGATCTGTTCAAAATCACGGAATAAATCTAGAAAAAGAAACAAAAAAATCCATGGAAAAACATTCACAATTAATTGATGTTTTAAGTACATACGCTCCTAAACAAACTTCTGATACAGAAACAAAAGAATCAAAATTAGCAGCATTAGCAGAAGCAACTGATGAAGATCTTGAAACTATAAAACGAAGTCCTGTAATGGACATTACAATAACGTATGAAGGTACTATAAATAGAATCAAGGAAGAAGCAGAACAATTTAGAGAAAGAGGATATGCAACTTCAACTGAGTTAATTCCTTTATTAGGATTAGATACAAAGAATAACCGTAGCCAAAGAGCAGTATATGCACAAGCAATTAAAAATCTAAATGACATAGGATATTTTGTAAGTATTACTAAAGATGCTAATGGAAGTACATATTTCTTAGCTGCAAATGAAGAGCAATTGGATGTAGATGCAATAAAAACAGATATTGCAGCAGGTTTACCAAATGACGATATTACGAAAAAACATGGTATAACAGATTACTCAATTAGAGCATATAAAGCTCAAATTACTAGAAAGAATAAAAGACAAGAGATGATAGCAAAATCTAAATTAGATAATAAAGCAATAAGAGAAGATATTGAATCAGGTTTACCAAATGATGAACTTAAAGAAAAATACCCTGATTTAAAAGAACCATCTATTAGAGCATTTAGAGCTCAAATTACTAGATCAAAAAAAAAGTTGGAAACGAAAGAATAATAAAAATAAAAAATAGTTTAAGTTCAATATTTTCTGAAAGAGGTATACATTTTTATTTGCAATCTAAAGAATATGATGTATTAAGGGGAGAGGTAAATGAATTAGACCCTTCTGTTGATATTCCAACAAGAGAAGAGATAAGTGTTTACTATAAAAGATGGGGTGATTTTATGAAAGACATGGGCTTACCTTCGAGAAAAAAAATTTTAGATATGTTAAACGATGTTAGAGAAGGTTTGTTAGATGATTTATCTATGTAAATGGTAAAATATTCAATACTAGAGAAAGAAGGATTTGTTTCATTAAAGGAAGAATTTTTACGTAGATTAGAATTAATTAGAGAAGAGAATCCTTCAATATATTCCCCTTTTTTAAATGAAGATATAGTAGAATTATATTATAATAGTGTTGACAATTTTTTATTACATGGTTTATTTGATAGATACAACGCGTTAAGGGAAAGAGGCTTTAACCGAAAAAAAATTTGTGAGAAAATTGGAATAGATTATGATGAATCAGATTATTTATTAGGCGATGTAGATCAAGATGCTTTATTAAATGAATGTGATTCTTTAGATTTTTTATTAAACAATGAAATATTTGGTGTTGTTAATGCAAATGGCGAAAATAAAAAAAGAATTAGAAATTTATTTCCAACGTTTATAGAGGATCATTTACTTGAAAATACTGATCAAATTAGTTACACTGGATTGGAAAATGTAAATTTTAGAAGTTATGTAACTCTTGCAAGAAATTTAAATCAACTTTCTGTTGATAGAAGTCTAATTATCGAGGCTGGTTTAAGAAATTTTAATATAATGAATTCCATTAAACAATACGCAGCTATTTGGGGAGATGAAGGTTCACATTTATTTGATAATTTAATAATAGAAAAAGGACTAATGAGTGATGTCTTTCAACATATGTATTCTGATACTCACAGGTTTAATGTTGTAAATTTAGATTTTGATGGACAATTTTCTCCTAATAAAGAATATACTATTAAATTATTATTTAGAAATAAATTGGTAGATACTCCTGCAATGCTTTTTGTAACTTTAAATAATAATGAACACAAAAAACTGTGGTTAAAACATTGGTATGATGAGAATGCTGATCAGCATGATTTATTGGATAAAACAATAAGAAAATATTCTGAAAATAAAAGTGTAGAATTAGTTTATGAAGAGGAATATAGATATGGTGTTTCTGATGAGAAATATAAAGATGGTTCTAAAATGTTATTTTTTGCTTATTTAATTAAATAGTTACTTTAGAATGGTTACAAAACGATAGATTTATAAAGGGTTTGTCTAACTAATTATATATGGGAATGGAATATTTAAATAAAAAAACTAGAGAACTAGAAAATTTAGTAAAACAAGTAGATGAAACTAAATTAGAAATTAAAGCTGCTAGAGAAGAAGCTATTAAACAATTAGATACTCAATATGAAGAGGCAACTAGTAATTTACAAGTTATCTTACATAATGCTGAAGTTTCTGGAATAGATGTTGATACTGCGGCAAAAGAAGAAATTCAAGTATCACAATATGCTAAAGGAAGAAAACAATTTTTTGCAGATTTAAGAGAATTTATAGATAATTATGGAATACCTATAGAGCCAACTCCTTTAACTCAAGAGGAAAGAAAAGAAGTTAAAGAAGAACAAGAGGAGAAAGTAGATACATCTTATGATAAACCTGCAACTAAAGAATTAGACAAAGATAGTTTATATGCTGATATGAGAAGTGGTATGCCTAAAGAGGATGTTATTGAAACTTATGGTATTACTGAAAATCAATATACACGTTTTAAAGCTCAATTAACAAGAGAAGATAAAGGAATAAAATCATATAAAAGTTCTCTTGATGATAAAGAAAAGGAAGAAGTTAGAGATGCAATTGTTTTATTGTATTCAGAGAATGAACCTATAAATAGTACTAATATCTCAAAACTTTTAGGCATTGGGAAACAAGGCAAGAAAGTAAGTATTGGAGTTTATTTAAAAGAATTAAATGAAGGGGGCTTACTTCAAGAAACTAACGATAAGAAGAAGAATGTTACAGAATATAATTTAAACGAAGACAAAGGAGATTTTGAAATATCATTAATAACTGATGAAGAAAAAAGAAAAAATTATACTTCTAGTAATGCAAATAAAGGACCAGATGAGATATCAGATATTGTTGATTCTAAAGAAATGGAAAAACCATTAGATCTAAAAACTAGAATTGAATATTCTGCATTTTTTGAAGAACCTGCATTTTTAGTTGATCAAATAAAAAGCGAATTGGGAGAACACATTGATGAGATTCATGATATCCTTGTAAATGGATTCGGTTATAAATTTACTCAACCTGGAAATGGTGGATCTGGTGTATATCAAGTTCCAATGAATGAAGAGAAAGAAATAATTAATATGACTGAACAAGAGAGAAATAGAAGAGTGCGTGTTGCATTCCGTGATTGGAAAAAAGGAATAGCATCAACGCAAAAGAAATTATTATCAAAAATAGGTTTAGAATATGTTAAAACTCCTTCAAAAAGAAGTCCTCATGGAGAGATAAGAAGAATAGATAACCATAACAGATCAACCCCAACAGCTGGCTCAACTGGTGATTGGAGATGTGGTAGAAACATGGCTTCAGATATAATTAAACTCTTAGATTAATTTTTTTAATTCTTATTTTTAACAATATTTATATATTCTTGATTAATTCTATTAAATAATGGATAGAATAATTAAGTTATTAATCGTATCAGAATTATTTTTATTTACAGGATTTTCTTTAATTGATCCTTTTTTAGCTGTTTTTGTTAAAGAAGATTTGGTTAATGGAAGTTTGATTGCTGCAGGATTTGCTACAACTTTATTTTTAGTTATAAAATCTGTTGTGCAATTGCCATTTTCAAAATATATTGATAGCCATAGGGATAAATTAAGATTTTTGATCATTGGATCTTTGATTGTAAGTACTGTTCCATTTATTTACATATTTGCAACTAGAATTGAGCATATTTATATTGCTCAGATTATTAGAGGTGTTGGTGCTGGTTTAGCTGTCCCAACATGGTTAGGTTTGTTTACAACACATATTGACAAAGGTAAGGAAAGTTTTGAATGGAGTATTTATAGCACTTCTTTAGGAATGGGTATGGCAGTATCAGGATTAGTTGGAGCTACAATAGCTTCTTTCTTAGGTTTTAAAATTACATTTATCATTGTTGGAATATTGGCTTTAATAGGTTCTAGTATATTATTTAAACTTGAGGTACAGGAACATAAGAAAAAAGGCAAAGAAGTTGGTGATATTATGATTAAAAGACATAAAATGCACCATCCTTAGAGAAGTTTTAATCTAATTTTCCTTACATTATTTTTAATTATTGAATCTTTTTTAAGTAAGTTTTTCAGAAATGATTTAAGTTTTTTATGTTTTCTTTTTATTTCTATATAAACACGAGGACCTTCATTTTTTAATTTATAATCTTTCCACTTTTGTTTGAAAAGTTCTAGATGTTTATTTTCTTTTATCGGCGGTCCGTAGTGTTTTTTGTAATCTGGTAAAACTTCATCTTTAATGATAAAATAAGAGACTATTTTTCCGTTCCAGCTAATATCATGATCATGTACTGTAAATCCTTCATTTTTTAATTTTTTATAAATGTGATTTTGGACTTTTAATATTTTAGCACCTGCAATATCTTCTTTTTCCTTTAGCGATTTTATTTTTAATCTTGCTATTTTAGAATCTTTATAATTTTCTTTAATTAATTTAAAATTGATTTTCTTTGATTTAAAGAAGTCTTCATTTGGATTTCTTAGATAGTCTTTTGATAGTTGTATAAATTTATTATAGTTTTTGTTGGATAAGGCTGCTGATGTGTTTCTTTCTTTTTGAATTGGGTCTATAACTATTAAAGTGGAGAGTCTTGCCTTGTTAATGTTTTTTAACCCTAATACTTTATTTTTATAGTATTTTTTAGTATCAATAAATTCATTTTTCTTCCATTGAGATGCGCTTTTAATTAGATTGTAGAATGATTTGTAATGTGCAACTAAAATTTCTATTGTATAACCTGAAAAGCCTTTAAGATGAGTTTCTGCCCCATATAGCTCATTCTCTTTAAAGAATTTCTTTGCTATTCTAATCTCATCTGTGTTTTTAACATTTTTCTTAACCCATGTTGTGTGGAACGGACTTAAATCTGTAATGTTTTTTGCCTGGCTTATTGTTTTAATATCTAGAACTGGAATTAGTTCAAATTGGAAACCTTTTTTCTTAACTTGTAGGTAATCTCTACTTCCATGAACTATTTTATATTTTATTTTTTTGAGATTGTTTTTTAGAAACTCTGAGATGTCTTTATCTTTGAATTTTAAATAATTAAATTTGATGAATAAATCAATATCGTGATTGCCAGATAACCAAGTGTCTTTTGCAAAACTTCCACCAATTACTATAGAACAATTTTTGAGATTTTGTTTTAAATCTTTTACTAGAGAAATTAATACTTTATTTGATTTTTCTATTTCTTTCTCTGATGGTTTAATTTCCTGCAAAATTTTCATATAATTATTTAGATATAGAGATTAATAAATCTTATGTATACTTCTTTAATTGCCTTTCTATTATCTCTTCGTTACTTAACTGCATAAATTCAGAAACTGCTAAAGTTTCTAGTGCCCCATTTGCTCTTCTGTAGTCCCTTTTCATTTGCCAGACTTTTGATATAAATATACCAATACAATCATCTAAGTTTTCCTTTATAGCAATATACTCTACATTTTTTTCTTTGTTCTTTTCTATCATCATTGCGGTCCATTCTTCATCATCAAGAGTTGTTAGTAACTCTAGATCTGAATCATTTTGATCAAATCTTTTAAGATAGTTTAACACATTTGGATCTCCTCTTTTTCCATTTATAAGTGCAGAATATGATAGTTTCAGTTTGAATTCGGGCATAACGATAAAATATTCCCAATTTTTAGGTTCTTCATCTTCTCTAATAATCGCTACTTTGTAAACATCCATGTCAAATCTATAAAAATGATATGGAAAATGTTTATAAAATTTTCCTTAGATTTTTTCTACTTTTATCTTAGTTTTTAATACTAATGAGTTTGGAATGTAGATAGAATACTCTTTTGTTTTTAATAAGGTTTCGTGTAGAGAAATATCCATAATAACTCCACTTAAATTGTTAATTTTTACTTTTGAGCCTAGGTTGAAAAGTTTCTTTACTTTAAATCTAGATGCAAAATTTGGTATTAGATCTTTTGTTGTAAATACTGAGAATATTGTTAATAATACTATTATTAAACCTATGAAGATGAATACTACTGTAAAGAATAAACCTAATTGAATTAATGCTACTATAAATGATGCTAAATAGATTAGGTATTTAACTAGATCTGCTATGTTTTCTTCTAAGAATATATTTATTTTATTTCTTTTCTCTAGTAACCTTTTAATCTCTAATTCTTTCATTATCTTTTTTGTTAAATTTCCTGCAAATCTTCCGAGAATTAATCCTATTATAACAATTATTCCAGATATTATTAATTTGATTAAAAATACTGACGTGTTTCTAATGAATTCTTCTACCATTTTAGTTATTTATTGAGGTTGATTTAAAAATATTTTGTTTTGGTCATACAACATTTTTTATAATTGACATGATTCTTAATATCATGGAAAAGGGTGATTCAGTTCAAACTTATGAAAGATGGTATCAAAAAATATTTCCTCTTTGTGTATTTGTGTTTACATTATATGGAGTTTCTAGTTTTCTTAGTGATCAAATTACACATTATTTAGCAACTAATGAACTAACTAAATTAAAAAGTGAATCTGCTCTTGAAAGGTTTGAATATGTTAATGAAGATAATCTAGTGGATAGAATAAGAAAAACCATTGCTCATGAAACATTTCCTATTTACAAGTATGTTGTTGTTGATTCAGTAGATTATGGAATGTATATAGACGGAGAATTTAAATTTATTTCAGAACCATTGTATAAGAAAATACAGAAAGAAATTGGGAAAAATAAATTGAAGCAACAGTAGATTTAATTGAACTTTTTTAGGCTTAGAAACGCCTTAATTTCATCATAGATATTATATGTATCGTTTTTTAATTCATCATTATAACGATCTAGTTTATCTTTTATGAATAGTTTATCGTATAAACCTCTCCAGACCTTTAGAAATGGTTTTTGTTCCCATCTCTGTTCATAATCTGATTCTATGTAAGATTCAAAAGTAATGTTAAAAGCTCCTCGTAGAAATTTCTTGTTCTTAACTGTAGTTTCATGTATATTCGAGCCAGTGATTCTTACTTCTATTACAAATTGAGCATAATCATCTACTTTCTTTTCAGCTCTCCAGAATATTTTAACGTTATTTTCTGTTCTAGCGTCAACGTGATATTCTTGTTCATAAAGAGAATAATCTCTTGAAGTTAACCAATCTTGTATTAATCTAAAGACTTCTCCTGTATCTAGAATATCATCATGAAATACTCTTAAAGGGAAAACAACATAATCGAATTCTGCCATATTGTTTAAAATATCTGTTTATTTAATAAATTATTGTTTTTTATAATCTTCTTAACGAAAAGAACTCTTTTATAGCATCTTGGAATTGATATGTTTTTATGTAAACTTCTCTTTTATATGCACCTAATCTTTTTCTAGCTACAACATTAAAGTATATTTTTTTAAGTAGTGAGAATTTCTTCCACTCATCATCTGTTATTTCAACTTCGCTAGCTATTCTAATTTCAAAATCTCCTTTGTCTAATTTTCTCTTTACATCTCCTACTTCTCCTTCTACGTCTTTCATTCCTACAACTAAAAAAGTTATTCTAAAATTAAATTTATAATATTCACTAACTTGATGAGAAGCTACCCAAGCTATCTCTAATAGTCTAGTGTCACCTGTTCTTCTTTCTACATATTTTTTTTCTAATTTATGATCATTATCCACATAACCACGATCTTCTAGCCAAAGCTTCATAAATCTATATAAAACCATAAAATCAGTTGTTCCAACCCATCTTACTTTTATTCCTGCTGAAGGTGTTAAAGGATATGTTGTTCCCATTTTATCTATAATGTTTTAATAAACTTTTAATTAAATCATTAAAATCTAGAGTTTCTTTTTCTAATTTATTTAAATGTTCTATGATTTTTTTCTTGAATATGAAATTGTTATATATATAAAATAGGAATTTTGTAAATGGGTTTTTTTGGAATTGCTCTGCATAATCTAAGTCTACATGAGAAATTAAATTAATCTTTATCTCTCCATGATATATATTTCCAACTTTTTTAACACCAATGATGAGTATTTTTACTTCAATTGTATATTGAACATAATCATTTATCTTTCTCTCTCCAAGCCAACCCATTATAATTTCATTACCTTGTGGAAAATTTTTCTCTATTTGTTCACTTTCTGTAAAATCATATTTATATCTATCAAACCATGGTGGAGCATTTTTGTAAAAGTGATCTATGTCTATAGGACCTTTTACGTGGATAATAAATCCCTTAGGTGGGGAAACCATTACTTTAGATGAAAAAGTCATGATTAAAGAAAAGAAAGTTTATTAATAAATTTTTTGGTATTTTTAGAAGAATACTTGTAATATGATTTCAAAGACCATAACTATAATTATAGCTGCTACAACATGTTCTGGTTCAATTTCTATGCTACTTTTGTAATCATCAAAATATCTAACTAAGCCACCCATTCCAGAAGGCATTTGTACTTGTTGATCTGCCATTTTAATATATTTATAATGAACGTATATAAAAGTTTTGCTATTTTAGGGCTCTGCTGAAACCCTACTAAAATTGATTTAATTTTTCTATCTAAATTATATGCTATCAATTTACAAATTACTTCTTTCTT
>NZCT01000019.1 GCA_002688355.1 archaeon
AGAGGGACCTGGACAGGCGGGCTATCTTTATCCTCAAGAGAGACAACCTTATTTTGATAAATATTTTGGTCAAGGACCAATAGATGATATTATTGCAAATCCTAAACTTTTAGATGAAGTTAAAATAGATGAACCTGAGTTTGAGATTGAAGCACCAAAAGAAGTGGATATAGGTAGAAGCGAGACACCAACAGTTGAAGAAGTATATAAGACTCTAACCCAAACTGAACCTAGTTTAAAAACTATAAGAAATCAAGATGGTAGTATTAACTATGAAGAAACTATTAGTTCTTATAATGATGGAATAAGGTTATTTGAATCAGGGGAAACAGATGTTGAACTTAGATTAGATGATGTAGTAGAAAAAATGTTTGCACATGCAAAACAGAATGATGTTGTTATTGGTCTTGCTGGCTCAGATGCTGCAAGAAGTTTACTTGGAAGGACTTCTACTAATATTGAGAAAGGTTCTGATTTGGATATTACTATACCTTCAGAGGTAAAACTGGAAGAATTAGGGTACAAAGAAGCTGAAGATTATTATGAATTACTCTATCAATATAATAATGTGGATGGTTCAAGACAATTACAGTTTGTGAATGACTTACAAAAAATTGTGGGAGATAGTGTAACGTTGGATATTATAGGTTCTGATGGAAAACTTGTTGAAAATATAGCTAGTATTCCTGGGGCAACTATTCGTAAAGTTATTATTCAATCTGATGGAACTGTTCTTGCTTCTAGACAAGCATTAGAAGATGCACAAAACGGAATTCTTAGACTTGATAAAACTCCACATGAACCAAGACAACCACTTCGTTTTGTTAGATTTGCTACAGAAGAAGATCTAACAATCACTCCAGATTCTTATATAATGCTTAAGGAATATACAGATGATGTATTTAATGGAATAGGAAGTTACATAAATCCTGATTCCAAGAAAAACATTCTCAAAAAGGCAAAAAATCTAGATCCTTCAATTAAAGAAGAAGTTGATGCACATTTGGGTCCATATGATTATGTTTCGTTGAGACAAATGGAAAATTGGTTTGGAATTGATTCAGGAATAGAATTGTTCCATAGTGCACTTATTGGTACACACCAACTTGACAAACATATTGCTAAAATATTTAAAAATACAAGAAGACCAGATGATGCTATATCAATGCTAAATGATCTTGGATGGGGTAAAGAATTAAGGGCTATGGGTTATGATCTTGAGGGACTTGCTAAATATGTTGATTTAAATCGTGAAAATATTGATGCAAAGACATTAAGTAATGACATTACTGAAATTGTTGAAAGACGTTTGACAGTAGAGGAATTTACTTTTGATCCAGCTCAAAAGGCAATAGATTATTCAGAACAGTTAGATGTTCCAGTTAAATTAGATGAAGAAGGTAATTTTGAAACAAGTGCAAGATTAGATGATGTTAAAGTAGATGAAACAGGAATAACGATTACAGTAAGAGATAGTTGGAATCCATTTTCTGATAAAACTAAGTTTAGGATTGATAGTAATGGAAGAGTTTTCAAAAATGGTCAAGAAATTGATGCAAAAGCAGCACAAATTTTACTTAATGAACCAAGAATTAATAAAAAATTGAATAGAGAAAAAGCAAAATTTGAAATTCAAACTGCTAAAAATGAATTAGGTAGATCAATAGTTGAAAATTCTGGAGAGTTAACAAGAAATCTAAAGGTGTATGGTGTTGAAGTTAATGATTTGTTTGCTAAAGTTAGATTAGAAACTGGTAGAGATGTTGTGGATGTTGAATTTCATAATGATGGACAAGTGTTTGTAGGTAATAAAAAAGTAAGTGATGAAACAAAAAATATTCTTGTAAATGATGAAAGAATTGAAAAAACCATAAATGCAGCTGTAGATGCCAAGAGAATAGAATTAGCTAAAGAAATAAGACGAGAACCAGTTAATGAAATTATACCTGGTGTGTATCAAACTCCTGGCAATGCTTATTATATAGGAGATCTTCATGGTACTTTAACAGGTGTTTTTTCTGATTTATCAGCAAAAGGATTGATAGATGGAGTTGAAGCAGATCCAAAAACATGGCGTTGGACTGGTGGTAATAAAGTATTGACTCAAATTGGAGATATTTATGATAGAGGACCAGATGCAGTACTTATTAGAGAAACTTTTAATAGATTATCAGATGAAGCTACAAGAGAAGGTGGAAGACTTATTAGATTACTAGGAAACCATGAACTAGGCTATTTGGATAAAGAAGGTCATGAATTTGGAGGTTTTGATAATGATAATTATGAAATATTTAATAGACAGATATTAGAAGATATAGATAATGGTTATATTGTAGCTGCTGCTTCTATTGATACTGAGTTAGCTGTTCATGCTGGTGTTAATTTAGATAAGTTCCCAGAGTGGAGGGGATTATCTGCAGATCAAATTGCACAAGATATTAATAATAGATTTTATAGGGCTGTTGCTAATAAAGACTTTACAGATCCTATTTTTGATGCAGGTGGAGAAGGAGGACATTCAGATATAGGAGGAATATTTTGGCTACGTAAAGAGGAAGGAGGAACTTCTGATTTAGGCTATAGGCAAATTATTGGTCATTCTCCATTAGATTATGGGTTTGTAAGACAATCAGATATTTTTGAGGAAAATAATGTTGTGAATATTGATGTTGGAAGATCAGATCATTATGGTGGAGGAGAAGGTATATTTGCTAGAGAAGTAGGTGATGATATTGAAATTGGAAGACCTGATGTTTTTACTGATTTTGTCCCAAGAACAATAAATAATTTCGAAGAATTATATGGTTTTATGAGAAATAAAGGTGATAGAGCTGGTAATATCAAAGTAGGGCAATATGATTTTCATGTAGAAACTATGGTTAAAACTATAGAAGAAGTTAGGATAGAATATAAACGTGGGGAAATAGAAGATTTTCAGATTGATTCTCGTCTTAAAGAAAGAGGGATAACAAGTTCTGAAGGTATAAGAGAGAGAGCAGTTGATTCTATTATAAAAGAGAAGTTTGATGCTGTAGATTCATTTGATGAATTATATGATGTTATGAGAAATAAAGGTGGTGAAAACGGTAAAATAATTACGTGCGCTGTATGTGATATTAATGAAAGATCTGAAATTGATGTAGAAATTATGATTGAAAATATTGAAAAATTAAGAAGATATGATTATACTGGTTTTACGAGAGAAGAATTAGATTTATTTTTATCACAAGCAGGAGTACCAAGTGGAGAAGGGATAAGAAAGGAATTTGTTGATTTGATTATTGGTGGAGGAAAGACAGAAAGTCCCCCTACAAATTTAGAAATTTTGGTTGATTCAGAATCATCAAAAATTGGTGTTAGTCTTAGTGCTGATGGTTGGCGACTTTCTTCTAGTGAATTGGAGAAACTAAGTCCTGAATTTAAGAGTAATGTTATACGTTCATTTAGAGAAGATCCTGGGAAAACAATAGATGTTCTTAATCATCAACTATTTGACAATGTTGGTTTATCAGCTTCAGAAAAATCTGAAATAATTAACAGATATTTTCTTAATTCGGAAAATGCAGTAAGTCCTTCTCAACATTTAAGTAATTTGGAAGTAAAATTAAATGAACTTAAAGGAGAGAATTTAGAAGATATAATAATTGAAACAACATCTGAAATTAGATTAAAATCAGGAGATAGAAATACTTTTGAATCATTATCAGATTTTTTTTATAACGAAGGAAAATATAGGAGTATTATCTCTAATGAGAAAGAGTTTTTTGATGACACTTTTATAGATGGCTCTGGTCTAAGTGATGATTCAATATTAAGATTAAAAAAAGTTAGAAATGCCTATCAAGAAAGAGGTGATTTAATTTATGATATTAATTCTTTACAAGATCCTAAAGATAGTGTATTTGTAATACATCAAAAATTAGAGAAATTATTAGAAAAATCTAAAAAAGAAACACTAACGAAATCAGAATTTAAGTCAATAAGAAAGGAAGTAAAAAAATTTAGTAATCATTTAACTAATAAATTAGGAATAGACATTTCTAATTATGATAATAATAATGATTTACTTTTAGAGATACTAGGAGTAATGGTAAAAAGAGAAGTTCCTAAACTAAAATTAGAATCGTTACTTGCTAAAAGATCTGAATATGGTGTTGATATAGTTAGTAATAAAAAATTTTTAGAATACTATCTTAAACACAATCCAGATTTAAATGTAAATGAATTATTAGACGATATGTCTATTGTTTTAAGCAAACAAACAGGAGAAAAAAGTATTAAAACAAAATCACAGAAAAATATGAAGAAACTATTAGAATTTGATATCGCTTTAGATGAACATATCGCAATTAATGGATTGAATGAAAATATAAAATTAGTAAGTGCTTTAGGAGATGGAGAAAGTATTGGATTAGTAAGGATTTCTAGAAAAGGACCCTCTGCTAATGTTGATTTTGCATACTCTAGTAGAAAATCTATGATGACTGATGGAGAAAAATTAGCTTATCTTAGAGAATTGGAAATTAATCCAAACGTAGCATTAAGTGGTTCTAGAATAGACCAAGGTTTAGTGTATAGTACAATTTATAATAATGCAAATGGTATTGAAAGAGGACTTTTTGTTGAAGCTAGAGAACATGTAAATTCTCAAAACTTTGAAGGAAAGGTAGCTTATGATGAGTTTCAAAGAAAATTTACCGAATTATTAAGAATAAAACTAGAGACAGACCCTGAATTTAAAGTTCAAGCTGAAAGAATTTATTCAGACTTGGATTTAAATGCAGACGATGTAGTTTTCGTGGATTCCGGTTTTAAAGGAACTATTCCAACTTTTTTAGCTTCAATGCATAGAATTAAAAATTCAAACAATGAGGCTTTGGTATACTTATATGGTGTGGATAATAAATTTGGTAATGTAATTCCTTCATTTAAAACAGGATCAAAAGCTCGTAGTGAAGTTAAAGAGATAGAGTACTCTGGTCAATTTGCTGAAATTGGTGGTTATTCGGAAAGAGGAACTTTGGTCGGAGAAACAACCCCAATCGAGGAACTAATATCAACTATAAATTTAAAATCTATCAATGAGTTAGTCTATTAGATCAATTTAATCATTATAAAGTTACAAAAAAAACGATAGTTTTATAAATGATTTTTAAGAATTAAGATTTATGTTAGAGAAAAAATTAACTTTAGATTGTAATTTTCTTGGTGAGCAAGACCCATTAAATATTGTATCTCCAGATCATCCAAGAAAAAGAGTTTTTTATGCAAGTTTAATAGATGCTTTTATCCTTTATTACATTAAAAGAGAGATCCCAAATATTAAAGTTTCTATATTAAGCGGTTCTAAGAAATCTTCTATGATTATGAACGCAAAAGATTTTGAAGTAATTTGTAGTGGTGGCGAAGATGGAATTGAAAATATTTCTATTTTATATAAAGAAAATTATTCTTATATAGCAGAAAGAGCTGAGAATTTAACGGAAATTTTTTATTCTTTACAGGAAAATAAATTTGAAAAATGTGATAATATATCGGAAGAATCAAAGAGAAATTTCGAATTCCATTCAGATTATTATTCACTATGCTTATCAACATCAGACAATAGTAGGTTTGTAACATTTAAGAAAAAGAAAGATGAAAAATATATCTATCTAAGGTTAAAAAATTGAATTTATTATCAGAAAATGGAGCTACCAAAATGGAATCAATGATCATATTAAATGAACTATCATATTTTGGGAAAAGAAAAGAAGAAATATTTAGCAATTTAGATAATCGTTTCGGGGAAAGAGAATGGTCATTAAAATGGTTTATAAAAAATGAAATCTGTGAACAAAGCGAAGCAATTAAACATTATGAAAATTCTTATTTTGAATTTTTAAAAAATAATGGTGCTGTATTGGAATGGTTGATAAATAATGCTGGTGAAGTTTATGATAATGACATTTCAAATATAAAATCAGGACTCGATTATTCTATTCAAGAATGTTCCGCCACACACCTACAAGACATTGCTGTTAGAAATGTTTTAAAAAAATTAGGTCGAACTTTTAAAGGAGATCATCCAATCCAGATAAGAGGCAGTAATTCAGAGGGCTATATATTAAACCCTGGGCAAGTTTCATTTTACAGACCAGAGATTATACTTCCTTCAAATATAAAATCCTGGTGGAAGAATGACTCTGTAGAAGCCTTTTACCAACATAATAAGGCTTTGGTTGTAAATTCTAGCAGCTTATCATTGACTCCTGAAATCGAATGCCCTAATGGTGATATTATCTTTAGATATAATAAACAAATGTATTATAGACTTTTGAAGGGTTCAAATATTCTAAAAATGATTAAAGGAAAGCATGCACGAAGACTTATTAATTCAGACAAATCTTATAAAAGAATTTAGTGATGAAACAACTATCTTTTTAAATAAAGATAAAAACTTATATAAACTATTTAGTTAGTTAACATTTAATATGAAAAAGAGGCTTTTAATATTTTTAATACTTTTTAGCATTATCTTAAGTCAAAATATTTATGGTTCTCCTGATGATTTTGATGATGATGGTGAGATTAATGAAGAAGATTGTAGACCATATGATCCTAAAATTAATAGTAATGCTAAAGAAATTTGTAAGGATGGAATTGATAATGATTGTGATGGTGTTGCAGATCGTAAAGACTTTGATTGTTTTGAAACATATAAAACTGACGAAGTATTTCCTACTAGAGGAGAATCTGTAAATGGAGAATCGAATTCCAATGGAGATAGTGGATTTTCTCTTTTATATATAATTATACCTATAGTTCTTGTTGTTATTGTTTTAGCTATTATTTTTGTTATGAAGAGAAGAAATGTAAATGTTAAACTAGAAAAACCAATTAAAACTCAACCAAGAAAAGCTCCTATTATGTTAGATCTAGAAGAACAAAATTTGAGAAAATATGTTGAAGCTGCTTTAAATAAAGGTTTTAGTAAAGAAATTATTATAAATCAACTCAGGAAAAAAGGATGGACTGATAATAAAATAAGACATGTGTTTAGATCTTTAGGAAAGTAAACAAAATTTTTTGCAAATAATGATATAAAAAAACTTTATAAACAAGTAAAATTTACTATATTATCTTATATTGAATAAAGAAGGTGCATTTTTATGTGGAGTAAAGTAAAAAAAGAGCATTTGATTGTTTTCTTGATGTTATTAGCAGCTTTGATTTTGTTTAATTATTTTGATGAAGAATTTGGTTATACTGGTCAAGTTACTAGAGATATTGATAAAAATGAAATAACTGGATATGGTTTTTTTGGTTCTATTGGAGATTTTTTTAGTGGTTTATTTGGAAGAAATGAAGTTGGAACTATATTACCATCTTGTAGTTCGTATAATACTTTAGATAATAATAGATGTGGTCAAAGTTGTTCTACTGGTTGTAGAAATGATGTTAATTGCAGGTTTGTTCCTATTTTTGATTCAAGTAATAGTGTAAGAGGAACTTGTTTTGATAAAACTACACCACCTGTAACAACACCTGAAACAGGTTATATTGGAGCGATAGATTCTGTTCATTGTGATAATGGTATTGGTGGATGGGTTATTGATGAAAATTCTAAAAATCAAGCAGCTATTTTTAATCTTGTTATAGATGGTCAAAGTGAACTTAAAGATTCTGATTTAGAAAGACCAGGTCTTTGTAATACTTTAGGGAATTCGTATAAAACAAGTTCAACTAGTTGTAAACATGGGTTCTTTATGGATGTTCCAGATTCTTTAAAAGATGGTCAAGATCATACTGTTACATTTAAAAATATTAATGGAGATGATATAATTGATTATGGTAGTACAAATTCTTTACCTCTTAAAACTTTGAATTGTGAAAGCTCTGCACCTGTACCATGCCAAGAGGCTTGTCAAAATGTTGAAGATAGTACTGATTTTACTTGTGCAGAAAGTGTCCCAAATCAATGTTCAATACTTCCAAACGCACCTGATATATATAGTACTTATACTTTAAATTCAAATGGGGTTTGTAGTAATTCTGGTGATAGTTGTTTTTGTGAATTTGAAGAAGTTTGTGAGTTTGATTGTGGTTTAGTTGGATGTAATTCTGGAGTAACTGATTTAGCAACACCTGTTTTAACAGATGCTTATTATAATCCAAATAATGATTATGTTGTTTTAGAATGGGAAGATTCTGGTAATGGTATAACTGGAGGAATTGTTAGTGATGTAAAATTAACAGGCTCTGCAACTTCAGATAATGTAGGATTTTTTGGAAAAATTAAAAATTTCTTTAAGAATTTATTTGGAAGAGGAACTGTTGGTACAGGTTTTCAAGAGATTAGATATCAAATACAAAGAAAGGAAACAAATGGCCCCTATATTACTATAAATTCACAAAGAAGTTCTGTAACATGTGATAGGAGTGGAAATGGATGTGAATTTTTTGATACTAACATTGAAAATGGGAAAACATATACTTATAAAATAAGAGCTTATATTCAAGAAAATAATGTATATCGTACAAGTTCTTATAGTACCCCTTTAAGTGCAACTGTTCCTATTGGACCTTTAGGTGGTAGATTTAGAATTTCTTCAAAACCTAATTCTTTTGCTATTTTGAATCGGGATTATACATATGATGTTAGAACTGTTAATGGTCAAGGAAGTATATTCTATGATTTAATTGAAAAACCAGATGGGATGACTATTAGTTCTGTTAATGGAGAAATAACTTGGACACCAAATGAGAAAGGAATATATCATGTAGAGATTAGAGTTAGTGATAGTGGGAGTGAATTTTCTTATTCCAATTATGAAATTTTAGTTGCTGAAACAGGAAGTATTCCAAGTGGAGGAACTGACGTTATTATTGAATATATTGATTTAAGCTTATCTTCAGGTAATGTAGAATCTGTACATGTTAAAAGTGATGAAGAAAATTCAATAGAGTTAGTTGGTGCATATTTAAATCCAGAATTAGAAAGTAATATCACAACTGATGAGGTATGGTTTGTTGTTGGAAATAACAAGGTTTTGGTTTATTATAATGATAATAATGAAGTTAAATCTGCTGGAAATATTGCACATGAACTTTTTATGAGGGTTAAAGATAAATTGTTTACGTTGAATGATGGATTGAATAGTCCTTATTACGAATATAATCTAAAAATTGGAAATACTGTAAATCATTTAGGTAGGATAGTTACTTTAAGAGATGTTGATGCTGGTGGAAATATACTTGTAGATGTTGATGGAACACGAAAATCAATTTCACCAGACATGGTAACGATTATTAATGACATAGAACTACGGAATGATAATACTTTTTATACAGATAACAAAGATGAAAGATCTGCAATTATTGATATACAGTTAGCAATTCCGGATTTCCATAATTATATTCTTTATGATTATGAAGATTTAGAAGGTATATTTATGTATTTTGGTATAATAGATAGTTCTTACTCAGAGTTTGATAGTATATCTTTTTTGAATGAAGATAGTTTAGTAATGGGTATAGATGATTTTAATGGTAATATTCTAACAGATAATTTTAATATATATAATCCAAAAGAAAATCGTGAGAGGCATGATAGAGTTAAAATAAATATTCCAGATAAATCAGGTACGCCCCCTCCTCCACCTGGAAAACCAGAAAATGAATATAATGATGGTAAAGGTTGTGAAAATGATAAGGATGATGATGGAGATGGAGTTGAAGATGATTATGATAGTGATTGTCCTGGCGAATCTTTTGTTTATTTAGAAGAAGATGGTATAAGTGTTTCTGATGAAACTCCTTATTATTATTCTGAAGTTGATGTAACTTGTTCTTTTGAATTAGGTGGTAAGGCAAATGGAGCAGGAGTAAAGAGGAATAATTGTATTAAAGCAAAAATTGGAGAAACAGAATGTACTAAACCAAAGCTAAGAAGATCTGATCAAGAAATTTTCTTTAATGATTGTGATGTTGGCAAAGAGGCTGTTAAAAAAGATGCTGTTTGTTATGTAAACCCTAATTGTGAATCTTCAGGTACAGTGGATGGTAGTTTTGTTAGTAATGAAAGAGAACCTTTGGAAATAGATATTAAAGAATTTGATTATTGTGTTGATGGTGTTGTTGAAGGAGAAATAACAGGATTAAAAATTGATGAACCTAGTGATGGAGAAAAATTAAAAGCAGGTAGAACATTTATTGTTGAAGCAGATTTAAGAAATAAAAATGCAAATGAAGAGAAAATAGAAATTGTTGTTAAAGCTGGAATAGTTGATTTAACTGATGATGGTAATGTTCTTGTTGAAGTTGAAGATAGTAAAGATGTTAGATATAATAGGAGAGCAAGTTATGAATTCCCAATAATAGTTCCAGATAGTTTTGATGATAATAATGTTTATAGGTTATTCGTAAAAGCATATGATGTTACAGATGAAGAGAATAATTGTGTACAAGAAAGTATTGAAGTTGATTTAAGGGATGGAGATTCTACTAGTGGTACAACAACTACTATTGGAGGTAGCACAACTACTATTGGTGGTTCAACAACTACTTTTGATAGACGTACAACAACAACTAGAATACAAGATAGAGATATAGATAATGATGATTTACCAGATGATTGGGAAATACAATATTTTGGTGGATTAAGTGAAGGACCTGATGATGATTATGATGGTGATGGAAGTAGTAATTATGCTGAATGGAGTAATAATACTGACCCTACTGATGCAGATGATAAAGTAAGTGGTGGTATACCTGCTTATATTTGGATAATTGGGATTATTGTACTTATTGTAATAATTGTTGTATTAGCTTTATTTTTAAGAGGTGGTGGAAGTAAATA
>NZCT01000020.1 GCA_002688355.1 archaeon
GAATAATCTGTAGTATCATTATTAAAGTGCATAAGTAATACATTTCCAGTCATATTCGCTCCACCTTTAATACTTGACGTTAGTTTTTCGTCTATAGCATTATTTGGAAGCTCTTCTCCATATTGGTAAGGTTCTGTCCATGATATATTATTGAAAGTTGAATTTGCTGTTGATGTGTCTATTGTTTGAGATTTGAAGTTTCCTTTTAATCTGTTGTAAAGTTCGTAGATTTCTGTTGCTGATAATGACCTATTATAAATTGCTAATTCATCTATTGAACCATCAAAATCAAAATCAGTTGCTAAAGCATCCTTTCTTGCCCCAATAACTAAATCTGCTTTTTTTGTATCAATTGTAGTTCCTGAACTTATCTCCACTTCTTTAGTTGCATTTACTCCATCGATATAAACTTCAATTTGTTCTGCATTGATGTTTGCATCAAAAGTAGCAGCAAAATGATACCATCTATCTGTAACAAGTTCATTTTTACCCCATACAATACGAACTCCAGAAAAAGCTATACTTATTCCATTATCTTCAGGAGATATTAAAATTGCATCAGAAGCGGAAATAGTAGCATTTACAACAGTAAACATTGATTGAGGAGAATTACCTGCACCAAAAACATCTACTTTGAACCAATAAGAGATTGTCTTTGCATTTGTTCCTAACCATGAATCATCAAGATTATTTCTTGAAACCATTATAAAATCATCTACATCATCAAAATCACAACCTTCATTAAATCTTCCTGCTGAAGCATTACCACAAGTTATTCCACCAGTAAAGTTACCATAATTACCTAATCCAGAATCATCAAATGTTCCATGAGTACCATTTTGATTTTTAGTATTCATGTGCATTAATAGGACTAGGCCTGTTGCGTTATTCTTTATTGTAGTATTTGATGAACCTCCGGATTGAGTATTAACTTGTGTTTGGTTTAATATTTCTAAGGTTAAAGTTAAGTTAGAAACATCAGAAGAAGGAACTAAGTAAGTACCATTAAAAATTCCAGGGAACCATTCTGTAGAAGAAGTCTCTTTAGTTGTTGCTGTATCTGCTTTATCTAATGTGAAGTTACTTGAAGCGTAATCACAATTACTAAGTTCATCACACACTAAAACATTCCAAGTAAAACTTTGATGTAATAATTGATCTACTGCAAAGAAATTGAAAGGTGCTGCAGTATCTGTTGTGTTTGCGGTCCAAGTTCCAGATTGATCATGATATAAAGTTGCATTTGCTATTGGGGTGGTACTGGTAATGTTGTATTCAAAAATCATGAATTCTGTTTGATTATTTGCATTATTTACAGGGGACTCTAGTGTTACAATTGGTTTTGATTCTTGATATGAAATTGTTAAATCTTCTAAAATAGCAGTGTAATTGGAATTTATTCTTCCTGTGTCTGGTGCTTCTATGAAAGTTTGGTATTCTATGTATCTTGCTTTGTCGTCTATTTGTTCTCCACTTGAATTAGTGAATCTGTCTAGGTAGTGTTCGTAGATTTCTGTTGAATTTAAGGTTCTGTTGTATAAAACTGCTGAATCGAATGAACCATCAAAAAATGAATTTTCATAAGTATCTGAACCTCTTCCAATTCTAAAGGGACTTCCTCCTGTTCTTCCACTCCCTGTATAATCTCTAACACCTTCAAGATCTCCATCTAAATATAGTTTCATTCCTAAAGTACCAAAAGTAGCAACAACATGATGCCATTCATTAAGTGTTGGCGTAGTAGTGCCTTTAATCTCATTGAAACCTGAACTTGCATCATACCTACCAAAGGCTAATGTATTACTAACACTATCAAACCATATATTAAATTCATTATCATTCATTGCTACTATCTTCTGAGCATCATTTCTACCAGCATAGTCTATTGAACGTGCATTAAACCAAATCTCAAATGCTCCATTTGTTATTTCACTCATTGTAGTAAGTGTTACACTATTTACATTCACACTATCAATAGCTCCATCAAGACTAACTCCTGAACCATGCTTAGAAGTTAAATTTCTAATTGGAGTTGTAGATTCATTAATAAAACTACCATCATTACCATTACCAGATTTATCTACATGAGTATCTCCATTTGTTTCATTAAAATCTAGACAGAAAACTGCATCATTATCACAATAATATTCAGATGAATAATCTTTACCTCTCCACTCTGTGAATATTACGTTATCATGTGAAGTTCTAACTTTATGATATAGGTTTTGTCCACGTTGGAAGTTTTCCCATATTTCATCTGCACTTAATGTTCTGTTCCATATTGCTACTTCGTCTATTGTTCCGTTGAGACGTTGAGATGCAGTTTGTGTCAATGCACTTCCAATATAAGCTGTTGTTCCTGATGAAGAAGGTATAGCCCCTCCTAAATCTCCTTGTGTATGTTGAATTCCATTTTTATAGATTGTTGTTGTTGTTCCATCTTGTACAACTGTTAGGTATATCCAATTATTTAATTCTCCCTGCAAATAATTTGTTGCAGTAACCGAATTCCAACTACCATCATTACTCTGCCATTGCAAATCGTTTGTATTTGTATCACTGATTTTTAATTGAAATTGTGAAGAAGCCGAGCCTGGATTATCTCTTGCTATAAATTTATTATCCAAACCAAGTTGAGATAATTTAGCCCACATACTTATTGTTAAGTTCATCACATTAAGAGAATCACTTGTGATATTCAGATGTTCATCATCTCCATTAAACTCACAAGCTCCTTGGAATACACCATTTGTTAATGTTGAGTTACAATTAGGACTACCGTGTCCTCTTACACCATCATTACCAAATCCTGAATAATCTGTAGTATCATTATTAAAATGTAATAGTAAGACATTATCAGTCATGTTTGCTCCTCCTTTTATAGACGTTGTTAGTTTTTCATCAATCCCATTATTAGGAAGTTCTTCCCCATATTGATAAGGTTCTGACCATGAAATATTATTGAAAGTTGAGTTTGCTGTTCCTGTGTCTATTGTTTGAGATTGGAATTGTCCTTTGTGTCTGTTGTATAATTCATAGACTTCTGAAGCTGATAATGATCTGTTGTATATTGCTACTTCGTCTATTTGTCCATCAGCTGAACCACTTGTATCTAATCTTTTACCTATTTGTAAAGCATAATCTGTATCTCTAAGAGCTGTGTAAGTTCCTGCATCATTGGTTACTGAAGATTCACTAATACCGTTTATATATATAATGACCCCATCAGAAGCAGTAGTACCCCCACCACCATCGTATGTCATTGCAACATGAGTCCAAATATTCTCATAAGAGGTAATTGCGTTTGAAGTATCTCTCCCTTCTTTGTCATTTCCACTTGCATCACTATATAAATCAATTTTAAGTATATCAGACCCACTTGTTTCAAAAGCCCATTCTCGGTCTGTATTAACTCCTTTACTTGCTATTCTAAAAGTTGTAGCATCATTCATTTTAATCCATGCAGAAATAGAAAATGGCTCATCATTAGAACCATCTCCAAAACTTAATGAAGCAGAATCAGAAACATTAATCTTATCATCACTACCATCAAAATTACATCCTTCATTGAATCTTCCTGCTGAAGAATTTGCACAAGTTACTCCACCTAAAAAAACACCATAATTTCCTAAACCTGAGTCATCATAAGTTCCATGTGTACCATTTTGATTTTCATTGTTGAAATGCATTAGTAAAACTAGACCTGTTGCATTATCTTTTATTGTATGATTAACATCTCCACCTAATTGATTTGTAATTTGTGTTGAGTTTAGTAATTCTAGAGATAGAGTTAAGTTATTTAAAGAACCTGGCTTAACTACTTTGGTTCCATTGAAAAGTCCTGAGAACCAAGTTGAGTTTGTTGTCTCCAAGGTAGCTGTGTTAAATGCTGATTTTGTTATTCCTCCAAAAGTATATTGTTGTTCATGGATTCCAGGTGTTAGAACTTTTACAATTGTTGTTGATTCATTATCACAATTATAATCTTGGATAAAAACTGAATTATCTATCCATTGGTAATTTTTAGAAGAGGAACCACAAGATATTTCTAAGAATTTTAAATCGTTATTTTCATTTTCATTATCCCAAGTTGTTCCATTAACTGCACTTATAGTCAAATCTGCAGTTCCTTCTGTTTGGAATCTAACTTCCCATATTCCTCCGACAACAGGATAAGACTGTATAGTTAAAATATCTAAAGTTATTTCATATTCTTGATCTGATAGAGAAGGAACTATCCATTCTATGTAATCTATTAATCCATTGTTATTTAAATCATCTGAGAAAAATAGAGGAACAGCTTCATTGTAGTTAATAGATTTTATATTTATACTAGAAACATCTGAAATTTCTGTTTCTAAAAATGTATATGCTATAATATTTTCATAGTGAATATCTGAGGAAATTTTTACTGTTTTTTTGTAATCTGTTAATATTACTTCTGAACTTATTGGTCCTGGAGTTTCATATTCTATTTCTATCTCGTCTAAGTTAGAATCTTCAATTATTAATGTTTGACTTTCATCTTCTAGATTAATATCTTGTGTAGCAAAAGAAGTTATTTTATTTGGTGTTTCTTTAATTAAATCAAATAAATATCTAAATGGTCTTGTAAATATTGAATGTCTAAATCTTTTATCTTTTGTTTGTATATCTTTATTGTAATAATTATCTAAAACTACTTGAGAAGAGATTAAATTTGTTGAGCTAATTGGTCTTTCAATTAAACCTTCTTTTATTTTTATTTTATCTAAGTCAATATTTTGTTCTATGTTATTTGTTATTTTTTTAATATCTAAATTATTAGCTACTTTAGGTATGTCTATTTCTATTTTTTCTTGTAGTGAATCTATTTTTACTTTTTTAACCCATTTAACTTTTTGGTTTATTCTAATTGGTTGTACTAATTCTGTTGTTTCTTCACCTATTGTTGTGTTTACTGATGACTGAGGTAATGTTGTACTTGTGGTTGTTGTTACTGTTGATGATGTAGTTGAAGTAGTTGTTTCTGCAATTGGAGTTGTAGTTGTTGTGGTGACTGAGTCAGTCGAGTTAGTCAAGTCAGCTAATACTGTTATTTCTTTAGATGTTATGCCTTTTAGACTAAAATCATCTATTACAGAGGCAAGAACTGTATAAGTTCCAGAACTAAGCTCAAAATTAAAATCTTGAGTATTTACAACTAGAGAAGTTAAATCATAGCCAGATATGTTATTAGAAGAAGTAGTTTCGAAAGAAGAAGAGTAGAAAGAAATAGGTAAAGACAGTTCTTGCTCTTCTATAACAAGAATTATATTTGCATTTTCACTAACGAAATCATTTACAGGTATTGTAATTTGATTGTCGTTTAATATAGCTAATGTCGTTAATCCAGATGAACTAGCTAGTAAGTAGAAGCCTAAAGCAGAAATTATAATTAGGACATAAAGGAAATTTGTTAAATTTATTTGATTTTTTTGAGGTGTTTTAGATTGAGGGATGGAAATATTCTTAGATTTACTTAATTTTTCTAGTTTTTCTTGAACTTTATTTATATCACTGCCTAGGCAAATGTTCTTTACTACACCATTTTCCTTATAATTATGGTAGTAATATTTGTATGTTTTGTTTCCTCTTTTTACTATCTTACTATACATTAGCTGCCTCTTTATTCGACTATATCTGGATTAATTGAATAGGAATTGAAAACAATGTATTAATTGAAACAAGAGAGAAATTTTTGAATAGAGCTATGTAGAAATATAATTTTGTTATTATTTTTTTGGACAATTTATAACCCCTTTTTATACACAATTAGTAGTGCAAATGTAGAGAAAAGTAGTGCAAACTTTGCTTATAAAGATACTTTAATAAGTCAGACGAGGTGTTTTATGATGTTTTCTGACTAAATTAACTAATTAGTCTGTGTTTTTTAATTTTTAGAATTCTTTTGACTTAATATGATTTAACTGACTATTTTATGGTTTTTACTCTAAAAATTCGCTTGCAGTAACGATTTTAATACTTTTAAATTCTTTAAGATTAAGTAAATGATGATCCCCAGTTACTATATAGTCAACATTTCCAGATAATGCACATTCTAGAATCATATTATCATCAGAATCATCTTTAATAACATCAACTTTTTTCATAGGATAAACAACCTTAGCTATTTTTAAAATTAAATTCTTAACTCTTGTTTTTTGTTCCTCGCTAAAATTAAATTTTGGATATTCTAATACTCTTTCTAGTTCTTTGAATTGTTCTGGAGATATAAATAACTCTATGTTTCTGTTAATTACTTTTTCTAAAATCTTAGCAGGATTTCCTTTCCAAGCCATAGAAGAAATTAAAATATTAGTATCTAAGACTACTCTCTTTTTGCCCATTGAATAGCCTCTTCAACATCTTTTCTTTTTACATTCTCTTTCTTAAAATGTTGAGCTATATCTTTGGATAATGATTTAAATTCCATTTTCACATTAGGTATTTTAACTCTTTTAAACAAGACACCACCTTTAACACCAACAGCTATAAACCTATCAGTTGGCTTGAAATGCTCTTGAGTTCGTATATCCTTTGGTACAACTAATTGTCCCTTGGGAGACATTTTGACTAATTCTTCCATTATTTCACCTGTTTAACAGTTAAACTGTTTAACTATTTAAATCTTTGTTTTGGGTGGTTATCATATTATATTATTTCTTTTTATTTAATTAGTTTTATTTTATGGTTTTAATTATCTTTTTTATAGGTAATTTAAGGAAATGTTCTGTACAAAATCCTCCAGCTTCGGATTTATTCTGACATTGATAACCTAATTCTGTAACGAACTTACAACGTCCATAGACATTTCTACAATTCTTACAATAACCTATTGAAGAATATTTAGATTTATCTGGAAGATAGAATTTCTTGCATTTTACACATAATTTCTTGAATCTTGGTTTTGGCATTATAATGAAAGAAAGGATAACTAATTAAATTTAACTAGGTTTGTTAATTTTTCTCTTATTTGTTTTTCAGCTTGTAGTAATTTACTCTTTTCTTTTGATATTCTATGTTTTGGATACTTGATTTGCTGTTGTTTTTCAGTTGGAGTTAATTGTGTTGCTTCTGAATGTTGGACTTTTGTTAGATCATGATATTGTTTCTTTAGATTGTGGATTTTGCTCTTAATCTTCTTCTCTTCCCTAGATAAAAGCTTAAGATATTTAGATTCTTTTAGATGTTCTTTAATATGAGGGTGTCTTTCTTTTAGTAATAATGACATTGATTCTCTTTCGTAATCTGATAATAGTTTTAGTGCCTTAGTTTGTTTTTGAGATAGATTTTTGATATGTGCTTTAAGAGATTCTACTAAATGATGTTGTTCATCTATTACATTTCCACCAATAGATTTGAAGAAATCAACTAATAACCTTAAGTCTTTAATGAAATCTTTTTCTATTTTAGAGAAATTTTTAATTTTGTTTTCTTGTCTTTTAACAAATCTTTCTAATGATTTAAAGAATTTGTTTGCTTTTTTAGTTGTTTTTAACAGATAGTTAAGCTCTATTACTAGTTTACTCTTTAGAATATCCTTTGTTTTAATTGCTGATTTTCTTGTTGCTTTTGTAATTAAATGTCCTTTAAGAGAAGCTATTGTAGCTTTGTTTTTAACGTTAAATAAGAATGATTTTACGCCATGGATTAAATCCATTTCTTCTTCTTTAACAAATCCAACTATTTCTTTTTCTTTTTCTAGTAAGTAATCTTCAAGGACTTTAGATATGTTTTTCTTATGTTTCTTTGCTTCTATTTTGTTTTTAGTTGCAGTTTCTATTGATTGTAATATTTTCTTCTCTTTAATTTCTAATTTTTCATTTGATTCTCTTATTGCGTCAAATACATATCTTTCCTCTTCTTTTTGTAGATTCCATTTATCTTGCATGTCTTTTTGTAAACTTTCTTTTACTTTGCTTAAAATTCCGCTTAAATGTTTTCTTCCTTGTTTAGATGCTATTAAATTATTTCTAACATCGTCTCTTTCATATTGTAAGTAATCTAGGATTGATTTTTCATCAGGTCTTAGTGGAATACCTTTTCTTTTTACGATGGAGGGAATTCTTTCTAATAATTCTAATTTTCTCTTTCTTTTCTCTAATAGTCTTCTATTTAGATGAATTTTTACTTCATTTACAAAACTTTTTTCTAGACTATGTATGTAATTTATCCCTAATTCTTGTTTTCTTTTGATTGTATTGAGGTAATTTTGGATATTATTATGGAAGATTATATCATTTTCTCTTATTTGCAAGTAATTTTCTTTTTCACAATCACCAACATAATCTTTAAGATCTTCTACAAGAGCTACTTTCTTAGCTATTTTTCTCTTAAATTCATAGTTTGCTTTGTTAAAATCTTCTTTATCTGGGATTATGGACTCTGCAGATTTTTTAAATCTCTTTATGGAACTTAAAATTCTTTTTTCATTTGATTTAATGTGATTAAAGAAGTTCTTTAAAGAATTGATTAAGTTTTTTTCTTTTTGTGTTATAAAATCAACATTAGCTTTTTCAAATTGTTTTAAATCTATTAAGGAAGCTTTAACATGTTTATGTAGTTTACTAAATTCTGTTTTATGTGGTTCTACAGTTCTTCTTTTATGTGTATTTAATGAGAATATTTTTAGTTTAGAAATAAATTTTCTTTCTGTATTAGATAAGAATCGTAAACCTCTCTCTTCTTTATTTTTTATATAATCTGTAAATCCTTTTACTAAGTTAAGTTCGTATTTTCTTATATCTCCAAGGAATTCAGCATCGTTGTGTAGTTCTTCTTTTTCTTTAGTTAAGAATTCTTTTTCACATATTTCTATAGAAGAGATTACTTTCCATTCTTCAGATTTAATATAACTAAAGAAGGATCCTATTGCATTAATTATGGATTGTTCTTCTCTTTTCAAGCTATGTACACTTTTCTTTTCTAGATTTTTTGTTCCTAAGACTAGTTTTTCAATAGCATCAGTTAAATTATTGAACTCTTTTTTTGTATAATGTAATGTCTGTCTCCTAGTATCTTTTATGCTTTTTAACGTTGAATAGATTGAATTCATTAAGGATTCTTCCTCTTCTCGTATGAAAGCTACTCCTTTTCTTTCTTTCTTAATTATATAATCTGAGATTGAGTGAATAAATTTATCTTCATATTTTCTAACTTTTTTGAATGTGTGCACTATTGTATCTTTAACTTTCTGTTCCTCGTTTAATATTCCTTTACCTAAATGTTTTAAGTAATGTGCTCCTTTAGGTGTTGCTATTCTTTCTCTTAATTTAAGTTTAAATATTTTTTTTGTAATAGATGTAATATGTCTTTTTCCTGTGAATAATTCAATATCTTGGTAGAATTTATATAATGAACTTGTTAAGTTTCTTTCCTCTTGTGAAGGTATTTTATAGTATTTGGATAGTGCTTGAGAATATAGTCTTTTAGCTTTTAATGGATTAATCTTTAATACGTCCTTGCCGGAGGAGATTAAATTTTCTATTTCTTTTCTTTCTTTTTTGTATTTTAAGTTGTGTAATATTTCTTTAAAGTGTGTTGGTTTAAGATATTTCTTTTCTTGAGCAAGTTTTGGTTTTAATCTCAAGAGTGATTTTATTGGATCTATTATATGTTCTGATATTTTGTCCTTTTCTTGACTCTTTAATTCTTTTTGTCTAGAAACTTCTAAAGTTTTTAATTTTTCAAGTAAAGCTAATACGGATTTTTTGTTATAGCTTCTTCCACTATATTTGAAAAGACTTATGTCCTTGATCATCTTTCTCTCTAGTGGTTTTTGTGCCCTGTTTGTTAATTCATCATATGTAAGTTCTGATTTTAGATTATATGAAAGAGCTAAATATTCTTTGTATATCCTTGAGAAATCTTCTAAGGATTCTGCTGCATTAAGTTTATTAATTCTTATCCTAAATTGGCCTATTAAAGTTGATATTTTTTTATTTGTGTCTTCCTCTTTTAATTCTTTTTTCTCTTCTTTTACTTTAATCTCCTTGTGAATTGGAGTTTCTCCAGCAGTATCCTCTTTTGGTTCTTTTTTACTTGAGGAGTAATCTTGAATTGTATCTTTTACAAAAATTAATAGGAAGATAAATAGAGATAAGGCCATTATAGCAAGAGGAAATGCAACTATTATGGATAATTCTGTCCCAAAAACATTAATTGTAGACTGTGCATTAACAGTTTCTAATAATAGTAATGCTACTAATATTGAAATATAATTAAATTTCCCCATATTATCTCTTTTTTTAATATTTTTTCTATTAGGATAGGGATTTACTTATTTATAAATTTACCGTCGATAAAAGGACTTATTAAGTCAGTCAAGATTTCTACTAATTTGACTTAAAAGTCAGTGTAAATTGAGAAAAATACTATACAAAAAGTTTTTAAACCCACGATATCCAATATATTATAAAACCATATATAAATTTTGGAGGAAAACAAAATGGCTGAAGTTTCAAAAGAATTGCAAGAAAAGGCTTATGAAGCTGTTGAAATTGCAAAAAAAACAGGTAAGATTAAGAAAGGTACTAATGAAGTTACTAAAGTTGTGGAAAAAGGTATCGCAAGACTAGTTGTTATTGCTGATGATATTAATCCACCTGAAGTTGTAATGCACATTCCTGTATTGTGTGAAGAAAAAGAAATTCCATTTGTAAATGTTCCTAGTAAAGAAGATTTAGGAGCATCATCTGGATTGGATATACCTACAGCAAGTATAGCTATTGTTCAAGAAGGAGAATCAAAGGAATTAATTAAAGAAATAGCAATAAAGCTTAAAAATAAGTAGTATCTGATAGTAAAATGGCTGATAAATTTCAAAAAAAACCTGAATCACCTAAAGAACCGGCAAAGAAGTCTTTTTCAAAAGATTCAGGAAGTTTATTTTCTATGGCCTTCCCAGCAACTGTTGAAGAAGTTATAGGTAAAACTGGAATGAGAGGAGAAGTTACACAAGTTAGATGCAAGGTTCAAGAAGGTAGAGATTCTGGTAAGATTCTAAGAAGAAATGTTAAAGGACCAACTAGAATTGGTGATGTTTTATTGTTAAGAGAAACTGAAATAGAATCTAGAAAACTTAACCAAGGAAGAAAATAATGGCAAATTGTAATTTTTGTGGAAATGTAATAAATTTTGGGGAAGGACTTACTTTAATTAAAAATGATGGTAGGATTCTTAGATTTGATAAAAAGAAATGTGAAAAGAATTTGTTAAAACTTGCTAGAAAACCTAGAAGAGTTAAATGGAGTAAATCTTTTGTTAAAGGTGTTAAGTAAATTTACCTTCTTTCATTATAACTTTATCATCTACTAGAATTGTTGGTTTTTGGAATATTATATCTTTGTGAATTTTTGAGTAGACGTTTCCTCCAATTCCAGAGGAGTTTCCGAAAGCAATATGTATTGTAGAAATAGATTTTTCATCTTGTAATGTGCTTCCAATAATTTTAGCTTTGTAATTTGTTCCAATTCCTAGTTCTGCAATGTTTGTTGCATTTTTTATAGTTTTGAATACTTTTCCTAGTTTTGAATTGCTATTTGAAATGTAAATTACTTTATTTTTCTTAATTATTAATTTAGTTTTGGATGGTGCAAAATTTTTCTGATTATGTTTAGAGTTATCTAACACTAAAATACCATTTGTTTCTTTAGGTGCTATAAATATCTCTCCTGCGGGCAAGTTGCCTGATTCTCCCGCTCTATGAACGAAACCTAAGTCAGGAATCCATTTTCTTTTTTTATTAAGAAAAGTAACATCTGTTCCTATTTTGGTTAGTATATGGATTTTATTTGATTTATCTAGAATTTTCTTTAACTTAAGAGTTATTTTTTTTATTTTATTATAATCAACATCTATTATTTGCATGATTTCATTCGTAATTCCAGGTAAAGTTACTATACGTGCACCTTGTTTAGTAGCGTTTAAACGAGCTTTAGTATGAGATAAAGATTTAGTTGTTGGACAGATTACAACATCATAATTTAACATTTCTTTTGCTATGATTTTAGGAGGTTCATTTCCATTTTCTTTAGCAACTGGAGTTTCAATTATTTTTACATTAGAAGTTACTTTTTTAACCTCTTCAAGAATTGCACCACCTATTTTTTTTCTTTTTTTGTCAGTTACTATTAAAACAGATTCATTTTTCTTTATTTTAAGACAATTATTTACAAGAACTCTAGATGGTTTTTTAATGTCCATATAATTGAATAGTTTTTTTGTTTAAATATGTTATGAATTTACTTAACTTTATAATTTTTAATAAAATCTTTTTTAAATTTAGTAAAATTATTCTCTTTTATTGAAGTTCTTATTTGAGTTAAGAAGTTATTTAAGAAAGTTATATTATGTATTGTAACTAAGCGTTTCCAAGATGGTTCATTTATTTTTATTAGATAATGGATATATGCTCTTGTATAGTTTTTACAAGTAAAACAGTTACAATTTTCATCTAGAGGAGTAAAATCTTCTTTGTATTTGGACTTTCCTAGCCTAATTTCTCCTTTTAATGTAAAGGCCATTTCATGTCTTGCATGTTTTGTTGCATAACAACTATCAAAAATATCTATGCCTTTGGAAATAGATTCTATTATATGTTGTGGTGTTCCGATGCCCATCAAATATCTAGGTTTATCTTTAGGCATGTACTTTATAGAATAATCAACTGTTTTATTTAGTAAATCAGAACCTTCACCAATACCTAAGCCACCAATAGCATAACCATCAAAATCTAGAGATGACATTAACTTAGCACTTTTTTCACGTAGATCTTTAAAAGTTCCACCTTGACTGATACAAAATAATAGTTGTTTTTTATTTTCATGAGAATCTTTACAACGTTTAGCCCATTCATATGTTATTTTAACTGATTCTTTTAATGATTCGTAATTATTTTCAAAGCGAGGCATGTAATCTAAGCACATTGCTACATCTGAGTTTAATGCAGATTGAATTTCCATATTTTTTTCAGGTGTTATTTTATGTATTGAAGAATCAAAAGGAGATCTAAATCTTACGTGTTTTTTATTGATAGAAATTAGAAAATTATCTGAGATCATTTGAAAACCTCCGGAATCTGTGAATATTGTGTCATTGTAATTAATAAATTTGTGAATTCCTTTAGCTTTTTCTAGAAATTCTAAACCTGGATTTAAGTATAAAATTAACGCGTTTGAGATTATAGTTTTTATTTTAATATCTTTTAAATCTTGAGAATTGATTAGTTTTAATCCTAGTTTTGTTGCAACTGGCATGAAAAATGGAGTTTCTACTTTACCATGTTGGGTTTTTAAGATTCCTGTTCTTGCTTTCTTTTCTTCTGAAGTTATTTGAAACATATAGTAAAAAAAACAATAAGATTTATAAGATTAGGTAAAATTATATCTCTATGTTAAAAACTAGTATAAGAAGTCATAGCTGTAATGAACTAAACGAAGGAGATGTTAAAAAAAGTGTTTCTTTAGGTGGTTTTGTTCACTCAAATAGAGATCATGGTGGTTTGATATTTGTAGATTTGAGAGATAGATATGGAATAACGCAGATTGTTTTTGATCCTAAGAATAAAAAATTATTTTCAGATGCTGAAAAGCTAAGAAGAGAGGATGTTATTGTTGTTTCTGGTAAAGTAAGAGAAAGACCAAAAGATATGACAAATAGTAGCATTAAAACTGGTAAGATTGAAGTTTTAATTGATAAAATTGAAAATATAAGCAAAGCAGAAGTTCCACCAATAGAAGTTGATGATAGAATTGTTGCTAATGAAGATACAAGATTAAAATATAGATATTTAGATTTAAGACGACCAAGTATGCAGAAAAATTTTATATTTAGACATAATGTTATCAAAACTTTAAGAGAATTTTTAGATAAAGAAGAATTTTTAGAAATTGAAACACCTATGTTGATTAAACCAACTCCAGAAGGAGCAAGAGATTATATTGTTCCGAGTAGAGTTAATCCTGAAAAGTTTTATTCTTTGCCGCAAAGTCCTCAATTGTATAAGCAAATTCTAATGATAGCTGGTTTTGATAGATATTTTCAATTTGCAAGATGTTTAAGAGATGAAGATTTGAGAGCTGATAGACAACCAGAACATACACAATTAGATTTAGAGATGTCTTTCGTAAATCCTGAGGATATTTTTGAATTAACAGAAAATTTAATGAAAGATTTATTTAAAAAATTGTTAAAAATTGAGTTAAAAGATTTTAAAAGAATTAAATACGAAGATTCTATGGAAATGTATGGAACTGATAAACCAGATATTAGATTTGAAATGTTTCAGTATACTATAACAGATATGGTAAAGGAATCTGAATTTAAAGTTTTTAAGAACGCTATAAGTGAAGGTTCTATTGTTAAGTGTATGTGCGTCGAGAACGGGAAAGACATAACAAGAAAACAAATTGATGGTTTAATTGATTTTGCACAAAAAGAAGGAGCAAAGGGATTAGCTTGGGCTCGTGTAAAAGGAAAGAAATTTGATTCTAATATTGCTAAATTCTTTTCAGATAAAATACAAACTGAAATAATAAAGAAAACTAAAGCTAAGGAAGATGATTTGTTATTATTTACTGCTGAGAGCTTTAATTTAGCAAATGAAATTTTAGATAAAGTTAGAAGAAAACTTGGAAAAGAATTAAAAAGAATTGATGAAAAAAGTTTTGTATGTTGTTTTATTACAGATTATCCTTTATTTGAATATAATGAAGAAAATAGTTCTTGGGATTTTTCACATAATCCTTTTAGTTTACCAAAAGAAGAATATTGGGATTCTCTAGAAAAAGATCCGGGTAAAATTATAAGTTATCAATATGATTTTGTGTTAAATGGCTGGGAAATGTATTCTGGTGGAGTTCGTAATCATATTCCAGAACTACAAGAAAGAGCATTAAAAGTAACTGGAATGTCAAGAGAGGAAGCTAAAAATAAATTTGGATTTTTGATGGAAGCGTATAGATATGGTTCTGCCAAACATGCCGGCTTTGGTTTGGGTTTAGATAGACTGATTGCGCTAATGTTGGGTTATGCTGATATTAGAGAAGTAATTGCCTTTCCTAAAAATAAAAATGCTCAATGTCCAATGGATGGTTCTCCAAGTGAGTTAAGTAAAGAACAATTAAAAGAATCAAATATTAAAGTTGATTTTGTGAAGAAATAGTTTAAAATATTAACAACCATCAATTTTCTTCAAGAAATTGTTATTAAAACTAGAAAAGAGAAAGATTTATATATGTAATACATTTTATAATAATGTATGACAATAGTCACTGATGCTACAGCATTGATATTATTGGCAAAAACAACTGTGCTTGAGAAATTTATTAGCAGAAATAAAGTGATAGTTCCAGAAATTGTCCTTCAAGAAGTATTACGTGGAAAAGAAAAAAGTAGAATTGATAGTATGTTAGTAGAGAAGTTTAGTAAAGAAAAAAAACTAAACATACAAACACCAAATGAAATAACAAAAGGAAACATCAAAAAACTACTCAATTTAAAAGGAGGAGAACTAGATGTTGTCTCCTTAACATATAAGACTAAAAACATTATATTAACAGATGATAAAAAATGTATCAATGCTGCAAAAGTATTTGGAATAGATTTCATCACTTCACTAGATGTAATAACAATACTATATAATAAAAAAACAATTGACAAAAACAAAGCAATCATTAGCATAGATAGATTAGAAGAATATGGTTGGTACACAAAAGATATTATAAAAATTTATAGGGGGAAAATAAAATGATGCAAAATGTTTCAGTACGCTTAAAAAAGGATTTCATGAAAGAAGCAGAAAAATTAGCGAAATTAGAGATGGTTGATAAATCTGTTATAATAAGAGAAGCATTAGAAAAAGGTTTTGCTGAAGTTAAATTAGATATATCCATAGAAATGTTTAGTAAAGGAAAGGCTTCAACTAGTGAATCTGCAGAGATAGCTGATTTGAGTGTAGGAGAAATGATGGATGAATTAGTTAAAAGAGGTATAAGACCAGAAATAACTTTAGATGATTTGAAAGGTAGTTTAGACACTGCAATGAAAATGGTTAAATAATATGAAAGAAGAATCAATATTTTTAGATTATGTAGGAGACTCTCCAAGAATGAGAGTGTTACAATATTTAATAGAAGGAAGAGACTTTGATTATACTTTAACTGATATGTTAAACTCTGGAGTAAGTTGGGGAACTCTAAATCAATTAATGCCAAAATTTTTTGAATTAGAAATTGTTATTAAAACTAGAAAGATAGGAAGAGCAACACTCTATAAAATTAATCAA
>NZCT01000021.1 GCA_002688355.1 archaeon
GGTCAAACAGGTCCTACTAACGTACAGGTACAATGGGCTTTAAACAATGATATTATCACAGAACCTTATGAAGATGAGTATATAGATTTTAAAGAGTTTTATGATGTAGGTAAAGGTATATATTCTGTAAGAGAAAAAGCTACAGAAGGTAATCCTAATTATCAGGCTACTGCAATATACAAAGGAGGAGCATTTTGTGTTGCTCAAGGAAGAGAAAGAAATGATTGTGTATTAAATCATAGAAGATATATATTTAGAACAAGATATTTAGATGAGAATAATGTTCCATTATCTAAATGGAATTATGATTTTGTAGATTCTGATATACAAAAACTAGAAACTCAACCTTATGTAGAAAGATTAAGACAAGTTGAAATAGATAAAGCTGGTTGTAATGAATATAAATGGGAAGATCCTGGTATAGAAACTAAAGTAGTTGAACCATTTGGTATAGGTAATTTAGTTAAATTTAGATTACCAAGATTTAATGAATTACAAAGTAAACCAGTAATGTTTAGAGTAGAGTTTAATGATGGAACTGGTTGGTATGATGTAGCTAGAATAAAAAGTAATGATCCAGTATATCAAGTAGATACTAAAGTATTTAGACCACATAATAATGGAGATTTATATAGATATACTGAACCAGGTTCTGTAAAATATAATAAAGATAAAGGAACTATAAAAGAATGGCAAGTTCCTCATTTGGGTTTTAAGGAATGTAAGATTAATGGAGAAACGTACGCAAGTTGTTTAAAACAAGGTATTTATACATATAGAGTTAGAGTAGAAGATGTTAATACAGGATATCCATTAAGTAATTTCTTTACAACAGATTATGTAAATTTAGATTATAAATTCTGGTATTTAATAAGTAATGGGGAAAAAGACAAAGATGTTTTAGAATTGTTAGAAAATAGCAATATGGATAATATCTATGCTGATTTAGATGATGTTATTAGAAATTTAGCTAATACTAATGGAAAAATAAGAGAGAAATTAAGTCAATCTGATCAATTATCAACATTAGAAAATCCTTCTATAGATACTAGTGGAAGACATAGAGAAAGAACTTTCTTATTACATAGTAAATTAGAAAAATACGATGAACAGAATATTCAAGATGAACAAGGTTGTTCTGTTAAAGGAACTGTTTTCAAAACTGTTACTCAGCCATTTAAGGTTGTTGAAGGAGTTCCTGTTTTAGGTCCTGTTCTTAATCTCCCTTATTATGTTGGAAAAGGTATTGTTACAGGAAATGTTGCGGAAATAGCTATTTATGTTGCTGCAGCAACATTAGTAGTTATTCCTGGTGGACAATTTGGTACTGGTTTACTTGTAGGCATGGCAACTGGTACTGCTGCGTCTAAAGGTGGATCTAAATTTGGAGATGAATTATGTGGGAGTAAATGTGCATTTATATTTGGACAAGTTGCTAGTGTTGTAGCAAGTGCTGGTACTAGTACTTTTTTAGCTGAAGGTCCATTTACAAAAGCTGCATTTATTGATGCACTAAAAAGCGGAGCTAGAAGAACTGTTATAACACAAAGTTCTACTTTTGTTGTTGCTAAGACATGTAAAAAAGCTGGTGGTAATAATGCTGCTTGTGATTTTGGTGCGAGTGTTGCAGGATCTTTGATAGCATATAAATCAAGCCCTCCAGGAGCTGGTAAGATTACAACATTTGGAGGAAGATTGTGTAGTAAAGGTGGTGCAGCTGGTGGTTTAGTTTGTGATGCTTTCTTAAGAGCTGGCGTTGGAAAGATTAATGCTAAGATTTGTAAAGATGTTTTAAATGTTGATAGTAAAGAAGGACAACAAGCTTGTGAGACATTTGGACAATTAGGATATGATCTTGCTCAAGAGAAATATGGAACACCTAAAGAAAAAGAAAGAACTGAAAAAGATGTTGGAAAAGAAATCAGAGATGAATTAGATGAGATTGCAAAGCTAGATGAAGAATTACTTATTGCAGAGCTTGAAGATCCTGGTAAAGCAGCAGAAATAGAAAGAGAGATTAGAGCAAGACGAGCAAATGTAAAAGAACTTAGAAGAGAACTTGATGTTAAAAAAAGTGGTGGTGAAGAAGCTGTAAGAGAAAGAGAAGTAATAGAACAATTAAAAGAAGAACAATATGATTTAGAGTTAATTTTGGAAGATGGAAGTGCAAATGTAAAAAGTATAGAATTTGCAAGAGATCAACTTGTTGCTAATTTATTCGAACAGTATGACATAACAGGAGATGAATCAATTTTAGATAGAATAGAAGATGTTCAGTTAAAAGCAAGAGAAAATATTAAGAAATTTAAAGTTGCAGATGAAGAAAGAGAAGCAAGAAAAAAATTAACTCCTAAAGAAGAAATTCCATTGAAAAAGAGCAAATTAGACACGTTTAAAGAAGTATATCCAGATGTAATAATAACTCAAAAAATTGCAGATTGTGTTTTAGATCCTGGAGCTTGTGATCCTAAAGTTTACAGTGATTTAGAAAAACAAGGAGCAAATCCTAACATAGTTTTTACAGAAGAACAAGAAATAACAGCACCTATAGAAGATCAACAAGAACAAATTGAAACTCCAAAACCTTCTATTGAAATTCCTAAGTTTTTCGATGATTCTGAAATAGTTAATATAGTAGCACTTGAACAAGAGACTTTATTATCAGAAAATGAATATAAAAGTGGAAGAGAAGAACTTAGACAGAAAATTGAGAATTCTAAAAATGTTCAAGAAAAAGTAGAATTAGAGAATGAATTAGATCTATTAAAAGATAAACGTGATTCTAGCAAAGATTTAGTTAAACTAAATAGGAAAAGATTGTCTATAGTAGAAAAATATACAAAAGGGAAAACTACTGATGAAGCAATAGAAATTTTATCTAATCTTGATAAAATTGTTTCTAGTGAAGATAGAAGAAAGCTTAGTGATTTGAGAAATGATTATCAGGATAAAGAATCAAAAGCAGCAAGAAAAAAAGAAGAAAGATCTCTTGAGAAAGAAATTAATTTAGCTAAATCTAGTAGAAATGAACAAATAGAAATTGGGAAGAAAACTGAATTAAAGAATTTAAAGAATCAACACAAGTTTGATAAAAATAAAATTAAATGGGAAAGAGAAATAAAAAAAGCTGAAAGTAGAGGAGATGCAAGAGAAGTTGATAGGTTAAGAGAAAAAATAGGAGAGGAAGAATTAAAGCTTGAAAGAAAAAAAGAAATTGAAAATTTTAATGGAAAAATAAAAGCTGCTCAAAAAAGAGGAGATAAAGATAGTCAAAAAGAATTAAAACAGCAGAAAAAAGATGCTCAAAAAACTCATAAATTAGAAAATAAACTTGCTGATAAAGAAATAGATTTAGATAAAGCTATCGCGAAAAATGATAAGAACAAAATTAAAAAATTACAATCTGAAATTGATGAATTAGGTTCTGAAATTGGCTCGTTAAAAGTTAAACATGGTGTTTTTGTTGAAATTACTTTTGATGATTTTATTATTTCTGAAGATCAAATACTTGAAGATATGTTAGTGGTTGAAGAGGAATATGGTAATAAATTAGTTGATGATGAGATTGATGAATTGGAAATAAGCAGAGAATTAAAAGAGAAATTAAAAGATGCTGAAGAATTTAGATTTACAGATGTTGAAATTGCAACAATTACTAAAGCTGTAGATGAAATAAAAATTGAAAATTCAAAATTAAAAAATGTAGTAGCTAAACCAAAGCCACATAGGACTCAACTTGAACAAGCTCAAAATTTAATTAATTCTTATTTTGATGATGCTGAAAATAATTATGATAAAGCTATTGAACTTGCAAGAAAAGATGGAATAGATTTAACTCTTCTAATTAAACAAAGAGATACTTTACAATTAATTAAAGTTCAAGAAAAAGTACAAGGTCTCGCTGATAATGGAGATTATGATTCTGCTGTTGATGCTATTGAAAGTTTTATAGATAAAAAAGGAGTAGCTTCTCAAGATGCAAAAAAAATATTAGGTGCTTCTTACTTAGCTAGAGCAAATTCAAAAATTGGAGAAGATCCTATTGCTGCAAAAAATGATTATACTGAGATTATTAAATTATTCCCAGGAACTCCTGTGGCAAAGGAAGCAAAAAGACAAATAAATAGATATGAAGCATTATATTTTTTAAATGCAGCTGAAAAGAGAGAACGTGGACACTATAGAACTGTTGCTTTAAGACTTCTACCAAAAACTTTGGGTGGGGAAACAGTAGATCTTACTGAATTTGGTTTTACCCTTGAAGAAGCAGAGAATTATGATCAATCTGGATTTTTTGATACTTTTAGTAAAACACTTGGTAGTGCTTCTTTTTTAGTTGTTGAAGCTTCTAAACAAGAAGATAGATTGGAACAAGCAAGAAGAGGACTTAAAGGTGTTGAAAATGCTATTACTTTGTTAAGAGCAGAAATTACTTCTGGTAGAGCTGATACTGTAGAAGATGCAATTAAAAATGTAAGGAAAATAGCAGATGATTTGACATACAAAGAATCGGGTGAATTACCTTTTAAAAAAGCTCAAGACTTGTTATCTAGTGGAAATTATAAAAGAGGAGATGTTCCATTATTTCATGCTAGTGACCCTAGAAATATTCCAGGTTATCCTGGATATGATTCACGTAGATCTCATCCTTTTGCTTATATAGAAAATTTCATGGGAAATAATCCAACTCTTGATGCAGCAATTGATTTACAAGATGTTGAAGATTTTAGAGAACGTCAGGAAATCCATTTAAAAACTGCGTTAAAGCTTAGAGAAAGAAATGACTTTTATGAAGCTGCTATGATTGCACGTGGCTTAGGAGATTTTGATTTAGAGGTTGAGTCAGAAGGAAAAACTTATACTGCTAAGGAATTATTTAATGAAATCTTAGATCCTAATGATGAATGGTTTAATTTGGCAGATGAATCTAAAGAATTTGTGCTTCCTCAAGCAGCAATTGAACTTGCTAATCCCGCAACATTTGTGGCATATGGTGCTATTATGAAAGGTGGTGCGTTTGCTATATCAAAAATTCCTGCTGGTGCAAAATTTTTAGGACTTGTACAGAGGGTAACACATGCTGGTAAATTAGGATCTACTGGTGTTGGAAAAGGTGTAGCTACTGTTGGTGAAGAGGCTGCTGAATTTGGTGCTGGTAGCGTTGTGGAAATTTTTGCTCCTGGATATGGTGAAGGAACTGAAATGGCTGTTATGACTATTTTCGGAGGACCTGATTCTATTGATAAGTTTCAATTACAAGCGAAACAATTAGTAAAGAGCGCTGATTTGCAGTTTAAAGAAGGAAGTTCTGCAACATTTGAATATGATGTTAAAGTTGGTAGCAAAGAACATGAAGTAATGCGCAAAGATTTAGAGAAACTTGGAGAGGTAGAAGATTTAGGTAATGGGTTATTTAATTTAAAAAATAAAGATACTGCAGAATCTATTTTTATTGCTCCTAAAGGTTCTGAAATAGCTGAAGTTGAAATTGATCCTAAAAAAGTTAAGGAAATAGCAACTAAAGATTATTCTACATCAACTGATAGCTCTGTTGGAGAAGATACTGTTGGTTTGGTAGGAAAACCAAAATTTAAAGGAGAAATACAAACAAAACTAGAAAGTGCTCAAAAAGCAAAAGAATATTCAAAACAATTAGGTATTCCTGTTGATGTAAATGTAAATGGAAAATTTGAAACTAGTGCAAAATTAGATAATATAGAAATAGATGAAAAAGGTGCTTCTATAACAATAAAAGATCTTTCTTCTAAGAAAATTGATTTTAGAATTGATATTGATGGAAAAGTTTTCAAAGATGGTAAAAAAATTGATAGTGGAACAGCACAACTATTTGTAAGTGATCCAAGGATTAGTGATAGATTTAACAAAGAAATAAGAAAATATTTGAAAAATCTAAAATCTAGAGGTGATGTTCCTAAATTACCTTCTAAAGAAGAAGTCCTTGCATTACCTCCTAAAGATGAAGTTAGAATCAAACAAGAAAATGATGCTAGAATCCAAAAAGAGAAAGAAGAGTTAAATAAAGATCCACCTGCAGTAGAAGTAGATGAAGCTACTCAAAAACATCTTCAAGATGAAAAAGGTCTTGGAACATCATCAGAATTTTTAGCAAAACATTATGGGTATAAAAGGGTACCGGCTGATGATTCTGTTTGGCTATGGAATAAGCATGCATATGGTATAGTTGGTGGACACCCTATACTAAAAGAAACACCAAAGTTAAAAGTAAAATTTATTGATGGTCAAGTTGGCAATTATAAGTTACATGTAACTCCTGATTCTGCAAATTATGATATAGTTGTAAAAGAAATGGGCAAATTTTTAGATAGAGAAAGCATAGTTGCAAAAGTTTCATCAGGTAAAACTATAGTTGAAAAAGGAAATGTAGATTGGGCTAGATACAATCAATATGGAAAATCTATTACTGTTTATGCAAAAAATAAAGAAGAAATGCTTAAAGTAGTTCAAGAAGCAAAAAGAATTCACGAAGTTCATGGTGCTACAGGAATTTCTAAACTTGACGCTAAACAAGGGAATTCAGATTTAGAATTTGAAGAACCAATTCAAAACACTGGTAATTTAGTTCACTATACCATTGATAAAATTGGTAGTCATGATATTAGAAGATCAGAAAGAGCAGACTTGATGAACAAATATTTTGGAGAAGGACCTTTAGATGATTTGATTGCAAATCCTAAACTTTTAGATGAAAGAGTTGATATTGAGGCACCTAAAGATGCAAGTGTTCCTAAAATAGAAGAGGAAATTGAACATCCACCAGAGAAACCAATTCTTGAGCACGTATTAGAAAGGTTAGAGAGTAATGGTGGTATTGGTACATCTGTAGAATTCCTTGCTAAGCGTTATGGTTATACAAAAGTAGATCCAGGTAGTCCAAGTAGCAAATGGTTGTTTAATAAACATAAACCGTCACAAAAGGCTGTAACTTTTAATGATGGTGTTAAAGGAAAATATAAATTACATCTTGTAGCAGATCCAGATAGTTATGAATTGTTTGTAAAAGAAATGGGTATTTATTTAGATCAACAAGGTATTGCAGCTAAAGTATATCCTGGAAAAAACATATTAGATCCATCAAAATCAAAGCAATATGGTAAAGTATTTACAGTATACCCAAGTAATAGAGAAGATTTTTTAAAAGTTATCAAGAAATCAAAAGGGCTTCATGAAACTAAAGGCATTAAAGGTTTATCACAAGATCATTTTGGTGGAAATAAGAATCTTAGATATGAAACAGAAGTTCCTAATACTGGTGGAACAGTTTATTATACATTAGATGAAGTAGAGGGACCTGGACAGGCGGGCTATCTTTATCCTCAAGAGAGACAACCTTATTTTGATAAATATTTTGGTCAAGGACCAATAGATGATATTATTGCAAA
>NZCT01000022.1 GCA_002688355.1 archaeon
AAAATCTTTGCTCAAAATAACTCTATTCTGTAACATAGGATGTGTTTCATTAATCCCTGTATCTAAAACTGCAACTTTAATTCCTTCTCCAGTATAACCAAAGTCCCACATGTCAGGAGCATTAATTCTATCAACACTATTATCAAGTAAAGCATAATAAATAATATTTGGCCATATACTATCTACAGAATTTTCTTTCGCAATATCTTCTAATTCATTTAATGGAATATCCACAACTACAGAATTACCAACTTTAAATTTTCCTTGAATATTTTCTTCATCAATATATTGTTCTACTTTATCTAAATCATCTTCATTCTTTAATTGAATAATAACTTTTTCTTTTTCACTAGAATCTAAATCTATATTTTTTATTTTCTCTCTTAAATCAGAATGTATTTTTTCTTCAATAACTTCATTATCATTTGTAAAAAGAGTTAAACTAGTTAAAACTATTAGAACCAATAATATTAATATTATTTTATTTGATTTAGTTTTTTTCATATTCATATACAATATCATAATCATCCACATTATCTGAATGATCATTCCACAAAGCAACTTTTTTACATTCAGTTTTTTTAGCTATGATCTCAAAAACTTTATTTAAAAATTTTTCAGAATTTTCCCATTCTTTGCAAATACGAATAAGACTCGTACTAGCAGCATTTAATTGTAATTCATTTAATTTACTATCCCATTTAGGATAAAAATAGCCCCATGTTTCCTCTTCATTAGGATAATCCCCACTAGATAAAGTCTTAGTTAAGTCAAAAGAAAAAACATAATTTTTTTCCATAGGAGAATCAAAATACTCCAAAACTTCTTTTTCAGGAATTTCCTTCATTTCTTTTTCTAATGGTGAAGAATAAAATTCTCCTAATTCCAATAATCCTGATACAATATTTTTTATTTCAGTTTTGATTTCTTCTTTTGTTGGTTCATATCCCTTATCAAAAGGAATAATCTTAATATCAAATTCAAGTCCCATCTAAAACCTCCTTAGCTATTGCAGTAGCTTTTTGATCAAAAAATTCATAAGATCCACCCAACACACCAGATTTACTGTAATATTTATCGTTTTCCGTAAGAGTTTTCAGTATTTTATTAGTTTCAGGTATTGGAATATTATTTGGACGTAACAAAATAAACTCAGGTTTTTTTCCATAAATATCTTTTATAGGTAAAAATTTTTTATTCAATAAATCAGATCTTGTAATCTCTCCATCTATATTTGCAGTTAATCTTGTTTTAGTTTCTACTATAATTGGTTTACCATTAACTTCAACAAAGCCATCAAGCTGACCAACTTTACCACTTCTACCTTTTTTAAAGATATCTAAACCAGATCCAGTATCATCAAACTTAAGAATATAATCATTAGTTTCTTTAAAAACATTCCCAGGGGTTCCTTTAGTTGTAATTACATCAGCACCTTCTTTCCTAAGTTCTTTTGAAACAACATTAATATATTCGTCTGTAGCAACTTCTCCCAAATAACCTTTAATGTTACCAGCATTATTTTTATTTATATGTCCAGGCAAATCAGATTTCTTCATATTATTTACAACATTTTTTGATTTACTTGCTATTTCATTTCTAACAGTCGGTCTTTTAGCAATGTCCACCATCATGCCAGCAATATTCCCAGTTAATTTTACAACATCACCAGAAGCTTTGTAAAAGAATTTCTCAGTTCCTTTACTAACTACAACATCATCTCCATTTTTAACAGCCCTATAACCTAATTCAAAGGCATCATCAACATGTGGAACTATTGTAGTAATTCCTTTTCCAAGTTTAATAGCTAATTTTCCAGTTGTCTTAAATACTCCCCCAATTGGGACAAAGTTAGATGCTAACCAAACACCTTCAGAAGTACAACTATTAACATTATTCTGACTATACTCCTCCATCTTTTGTCTACAACTATCTTCTGTATAAAGTTTCACAATAGGTGTTTTACATTTCAAAATAAATCCAGTATAATCAAAAAGACTTCCCCACCAACTATCAGAACCACTCATACATTTTGCAAAGTCACCATAATCCCAAATAAATCCTCCAACAGTTATAGCCCCATAAATAAGAAGAGGAATTGTAAAAACAAAATTAGGCTCAAATTCATCAATAGAAGAATAATAAACATCTTCATTCTGAGGAGTTAAACCACCAAAGTTTTCTGGAGTTATATAAACAGTCTTTTCCTCATTTTCTTCATCAACATTTACATTATATCTTTTAGATATAGGTTCATCATCCCCAACTTTAATAACAAGATCTAAAACATGATCACCATATGTAACATCATCAACTTCAATTATACCTAAGAAATTTGTAAAACCAATATACTCATCATCCAAACCAGCATAAATATTAGCAATAGGTTCACCATCTCCAGTTAAAGTTTTAATCCTCAAATCTCCAACATCATCTTCACAATCACAATCAAAGTAAGCATCCTCATTTCCATTAACATATACATTTTTGCTATCACAAAAATTATTATTAGGACAATAAGCTTCTACATTTCTATAACCATACATTGCACTAGTGCTTAATCTTCCTAAAGAATTTGTAGTTCCTTTATACGCACTATCAATATAAATTCTAGAACTTTTCAAAGGACTATTATCTAAATTATCAACATCAACATTTATTGTCCCATAGTTAGGTAAATCACAAGTTAATTTTCCTTCAGTACAACCATATTCACAAGTAGTACCAGAACAAACACACCCATTTTGGTTACTATCAAAATAACAACCAAATAATTTTATATTATCTCTATAGCAAATATAATCATATACACTACAATCAGGATAAGGATTAATATTTATAGTCCCAATATCAATATCTCCAAATAAAAAGAAACAATCATTACCATTAATAGTTAACTTAAACTTACCAATGGGTGAATTAATAAAAATCTTATATCTATCTGCATCATCTACAATAGAAAAGAAACCATTTCCATCTGTATAATCATGATCTACAGAATTTTCATTACAAGTAGTAACTTCAACTTTATAATTTACTAAAGGATTATTATCTAAATCTTTTAAATAACCATTCAAATCAAAGACCATATAAATATCTCCAAAACTAATACCACCAACCATAGTATAAAAATTAGAAAAAAAATCAAAACCTTTATACTCAATATCTAATTTATAATTACCAGCATCAGTATAAATTGAATAATCACCATTACTATCTGTATAATCATAAGCTATTTCATTTCCATTAACATCAATTAATTTAGCTTTAATATTGTTAACACCATTTCCAGTTGAATCTTTTACACCACCTGTAACAGTAGTAGTTAATACTAAATCAGTAAATCTCGCATTATTTCCAAAAAATAAACATTCAGTTAAAGTAAAATCATAACCTAAATACCTAACACCTAACTTATAATTTCCGGGTTTCTCATTAAAAACATAATAACCATTACTATCTGTATAATCATAAGCAATTTCCTCATTATTACAATTCATTAAAGAAAATCTTTCTAAAGGTAAAGGTTCTCCATCTAACTTCTTAAAATAACCATCAATAATAACTTCAGTTGTTAAAATAGGGTTTAAATCAAAAAAACCAGGATAAAAATCACCACAATCTGCATAAATATAGGTTATTCCATCATAAACAAACTCCAAATTATAAATTCCGCTGTAAGTCAATATTTCATAATATCCATCACTATCTGAAACATCATCTCCAGCAATATATCCAGTACAAAAATCTAAGTTAACTTCAACACCTTCTAAAGCATTACCATCTTGATCTTGTATATTACCACGCAAAAGCAAATCTGGATAATTAATTTCAAAAATTTCAGAATTATCATGAACAGTAGCACCATCAGAACTTTCAACTGTATTTGAAAAATAAAAATCTCCGCCAATACCTAAAGCATTTATAATATCATTAACATTTACATTATATACAAGTCCAGGATAAGAAGAACAACAAAGTATAGTATCAGTTATTGGTTGAAAATTTAGAATATAACCAGCTTCATGAATTAGTTTCATATATAAAGTAATTGTTTCTCCAGAATCAAAATGATGTATTCCATTTGTAACTTCTATTACTTCACCTTCATTATAAGAAGATTTGTCTGTTGATACAAACAAGTCATCATCTTTCACGCTTTCTATATTATATTCAGAACTTAAATCTACAAATTCATATTCTAATTCCTTATCAATAAAAAACTCTTTTTCTACTTCCACCACATCAAAAACAAAACCACCAATTTCATTAGAAATCTCAACATCAAGATTATTACCTAATTCAATTTCCTTTACATCTTGAAAATTAACTTCAATATCTTTACTTAATTCTCTAGAAAAAACATTAGAGTTTAACTCACTATTATTTATTTCCAGTTTATTAAAAATATCATTTATTACATACTCATCTGCTTGTGCTAAGGGCATAAAGGCTACTAAAAAGAACATAAATACAGCGATTACTCTTTTACTTAAATTTTTCATTTAAAATCCGAATAAATTCTTAAAAAACTTAACAATAAAATTCTCTTTCTTAGGCTCCACAATAATATTTTCTTCCTCGTTGTTTTCAGTAGAATCAGGGGTATTTTCTTCAATTGTTGTTGTAGTAGGTTCAAGAATATTTTCTTCAAAAGAATTTTCATTAGTATCTTCTATTTCTTCAGAATCTACATTTTGTGGATTACTTTCTTTTTTCACACGACCAATTTCATTCGGACCTACTAAAAAATAAAAATATTCAGAATCAATATCTGCATTTCTCATATCTACAGTTTCTGAAAGATTTAATTGAAAATAAAATCCTTCTTTTCCAGGAATAGGCCTAAGGCCCTTAGGAGAATTTTGAATAACATTTAATTTTGTTACATCATCTCCAGTATAATCTATAGTAAGTAGTTGCCCACCCTTTATCCCTGTACTAGGATCTATTTCTGTATTCGGTTCAATATCAAGATTAGTATTAGGTTTTAATCTATCACCGATATCTATTTCCATTACAAGTTCTGGTTCAATTATAATCAAATCTCCATCATTATCTTCAGGAGGATCAATAGGTTGTATTACATAATTTTCACCATTTACAGGCAAAGCTAAAGCTAAAATAAACACTATGAGAAAACTAACTTTTTGTAATTGCATTACTTTACCCCATAACTTATAAGACCTAACATATTTTAAAGGTTACTATAAAACACAATATTTTTAAATATTAACTATACTTTATATAACATGAATAAGAAAATTAAAAATTCTGGAATCTTTGGTATTCTTATTTTAATTCTCACGTTTCCACTTCTCCTTTTAGAATTTCTTAAAACTTTCATGAGTGGAGATGAAAATTTCGTAATGATATATGTAATATCTCTTCTTATTTATCTATTAATTTTTATATTTTTCATAAGAGGTTTTATTCTAATCGGGAAAAAGCTAAAAATTCCTCTTCTAGTTAATTTATCTTATTTAACAATTATTGTTAATACTATTTGGACAATTTTTCAAATATTTACTCCAATATATCCACAGTTAACAAATTTATTTTATCAAATTCTTGTCTTATTAACTTTTGGAATTATTATTATTCTCTTTGGAATAAGTTTATTAAAACTAGAGAAAAAATTTGGAAGTATTGCAAAGGCAACAGGAATCTTAAATATAATTGCAGGAATATCATTTGTTACTGTTATATTATCATTCATAGGACTTCTATTAATTATCCCCATATCAATTTTAGAAATTATCTTGCTATTCAGAGCTTCAAAGAAATTATAAAATCAACATATTTATATATAAAAATATTCTTCAATTAATTAAGTATGACAAGTCAAGAGGTTGATAATTACATAAAAAAAGGATTAGAAAATGGTTTTACTCTAGAAGAATTAAAAGATGAACTTCTAAAAGCTGGTCACTCTTCTCAATCTATAAAAGATTCCTTCTCAAAACATAGAACTCATAAAAAAGATGGTAAACATATTTTACTTATCATAGGCATCTTAATAATAGTTATTTTACCTTTAATATTTTTAGCTAAAAACTTTATTTTTGATAAAGACGTAGTTGGTTCTAACTTAGAATTTAATAATCATGTTGTAGATGAAATACTAAACATACAAGATAAAATAAGGGAATGTACTTTAGATTCAGATACTGAAAAAACATGTTGTGTAACAAACTCAAGAACTATAGATTGCTCTTCCTCAAATTCCTTTTCACAAAAAGAATACTTAGTTTACAAAATAAAAACATCTACATTTGAAAATAAAATTCCTTATCAAAACTATTACTTATGTATGTTTTCAGACTTACAAGATGATAAAGATCTTAACAATGAAAAAGTAAAATGTTCAATATTGTTAAATAAAAATGAAGAAAGCATATCTACAATAAATGGTTATGTAAAATCAGATAATTTAATAACTTTATTTGCTTATCCAACAAACGTAGACATATCAACTAAAGAAAAAATAATAAGTAATAAAAACAAAGCAATACAAGTATATTCAAAAGAGGTGAACATTAATTGAAGAAAATAACAATTTTACTTTCAATACTAGTAATATCATTATTTACATTAAGTTTAGTAGATTCTTCTCATTGTGGCTCAAGATTAGATTTAAATGCTTGTGAAAATCCAAGTCCTTACGATGATTGTTGTGTTTGGGATGGTTCTATTAGTACTTGTACAACAAATACTTTCCCATTTGATTGTTCAGCTCACGCTCCACCAAATACCCCTCCAACAGTTTCTTTGACACCAAGTAGTACTTCAATAGTACAAGGTGATTCAAAAACATTTACAATTAGTTCAAATGACGTAGATGGAGATTCTTTAACCACAACATGTTCAGCATCAGCAAGTGCTAGTATACAATCTTGCTCTTCTTCTTCATTACAAGCAACATCAATTACAGTAGGATCTCATACAATAACAGCAACAGTAAATGATGGAACAGTTTCAAGATCAGATTCATCAACATTAACAGTAACAGTTTTACCACCCCCACCAAATAATCCTCCAACAGTATCAGTATTACCAACTACACAATCAGCATCACTTGGAGAAACAAAATCATATACAGTTACAGCAGCAGATACAGATGGAGATCCTTTAACAGCATCTTGTTCTGCACCAGCAAACGTAATCATAGATTCTTGTACTTTAACTCAAATAATTGCACGTTCAAATTTTGAAGGAACTTATTCAATAACTATTACTGTAAATGATGGAACAGATACAGCACAAGATTCATCAACATTAGATACAACAACAACCCCTCCACCACCACCAACAGGAGCTTTAATTTCTGTAGGACAAACCAATGGAAATTGTTACTGTGCATTCTATAATAGTGGAGATAAATCTTACGAACCTATAGATGTTAGTGGTTGTACTGTTTCAACAGGTTTTATAGGAGCACCACAAGCACCACAATCAGGAACAATAGATTCTTCCTGTAGTTGTAATGTATTTGAAGCAGGTGGTTCATGTTCTAATACTTGGTTTACACGTACTTCATCTTGTAATTGGCTTTACACAAGCTTACCATTTAACCCAAGTGGATATTCTAGTCAATGTAGATCAGTAGATTCTACAACAAATTGTTTAAGATCTAATGGAATTATAAGTCCTCTAGCAGGTGGAGACACTAATGGAAATACTTGTTCACTTTCAAAACTTACAGATCTTACAGAAGTAGATTTAATTGGAAGTGAAGAATGTCATAGTTTTAGTGTTGCAGAAAAATCAGGTTTTTGTGACCTATCTTGTACTGGTGCTGGAATAGGAACATGCCCAATTGAAGGTTCTGGAAATCTAGCCTGTAAATCTGGTTATTGTGATTCCTGTATAAGTGATGCAGATTGTGGTTCAGGAAACCAATGTAATGGGAATAATAGATGTGTTTCCTTACCATCATGTTCAATATCCTCAGCAACAATCTCAAGTTCTTGTGGTGCTAACGGTTGTCAAGCTGGAGAATCAGTTTCTTTATCAGTAACTTATATTGGTGATTGTTCAAACAAAGGAGCTAATAATTTACAAATAGATGCTTCTGGTGGTGGTTGTTCAATTGCATATTCATCAGCAAGTATCAATAATCAATTTAACAAAGGAGGTTTAACATTTACAGATACAGCATCTTCAATAACATTACCAACATCAATTACCTTACCTTCAACAATACCATCAACATGTATAACAGAAACAGTGTATGGATCAGCAGCAGCTTTGAGAACAACAACTCCAGATTTACAACCAGTGCCAATAACAAGTGTAAGTGATACTACTCCTACAGATTCAAGTCCAGTTTCAGGTTCTATAAGATTTGGTTGTAATGATGATTCACAATGTTCAACTTGGGCTACTAACGCTGTTTGTAAATTATCTGATGGAACTTGTGAATGTCCACCTCTTTATTCAGTTCAAGGAAATCCTCCTGAATGTAAGCCTTCTTTCTTTGTGTGTTATGAAGGTGATAAAACAACAGGATTATCAACAGATCTTACATTAGAATGTCAGAATAAATGGTCATCTCCTACAAATCAAAATGGAGCTTATTGGGTAGATGCTTTAGATTCAGATTTAGATTGTTTTGATCACGCTGGGCAACCAAATGCTGTACGTGCTTGCTTATATGAAAATGAAATAGCTAATACAGAATATGGTCAATTTTATAATATAAAAGTCTATGATATAAATGATGTTTTAGTATCTGGTTAATCTATGAATAAATTCTTAGATCAGGAAAACTATTCTTTGGTTTATAGAAATCTGTTAATTTATACATAGTTGTTGTTAAAATTGCATCATCATTAGAAACGTGAACAAATGAAGGTTTTGAAGTATGAATTGAATCTTTACTTTCAGAAGCACTATCGTGTAAGATATGATGAAGTTCATGTTCATATATAGTCGTTATAGCATCTAATGTTCCAATAACAATGCTTGGATTGATATGAATCACCGCTTTTCTTGGTGTTCTATCTTGTGCATGTCCTCTCTCTCCTCCAAAATCTCCTTCCCAAACAACAGCACCCGTACAAAATCGAGTATCATAAGAAATTCTCATTCCAATTTCAGGGTTTTCATCAACATCCATAAAATAATCTGGAGCACTAACAGTTTGATCTTTCCAATTAAATGTTTTATTTTCCCAATTTGCTTGAGCATTAATTCTTGCTTGTTCTAATTCAGGATCTGGTGAATCTCCGTGATAAACTTTAATTGGTAAATTATCCCATACTGTAACAACATTATTTCCTTCATTATTAATATCTCTCATAAACTCAAGTAAATCAACATAAACGATTGAATCTAAAGGAACTAAAGGAAACAAAGCTTCCTCAAAACCATTATCACCATTAACTGAAACATTATAAGTAATACCAGCATAATCAGAAGTTCCGTCTACAACTAAATCTCCACTAAAACCTTCAGTTTTATATTCAA
>NZCT01000023.1 GCA_002688355.1 archaeon
AACTTTTTACTCACAGAAGAAAGAAGTAATTTGTAAATTGATAGCATATAATTTAGATAGAAAAATTAAATCAATTTTAGTAGGGTTTCAGCAGAGCCCTAAATTCAAAAGGTTTATATATCAAAAAAAGTTATATTTATGAAGGTTTAATCATGGTCAAAACGCGCCATTTGATAGCCTGCTAAATAGACTTCATAAGATGCTTATCTGCATCGCAGGTCGCTTATGAGGGTTGAGGGGCATTGCCCAATTTTTTTTATCTAAACGCTTTCTTTATATATTCTTCATTTAATTTATAATCACACGCTTTGAATAATCCAAAATTATCTAAATCCTTCTTCTTCATTTTTCTATGTGCTGAAGCTACAAAATCTGAAAATTTAATCAAATCATTTGTTTTTGACATTGCTATTGAAAAATTAAATTTAAATTTATTAGCTTTTGCTATTCTATTTGATATCATTATAGCCTTTTTTATGTCCATATATGATTCAATATCTAAAATTATTTGATGGGATTTGTGCTGTCTACATACGATCTCCAATACAAGAACATATAACATCCCAATTACTCTTTCAATTAAATTAGATTTGTTTTTATAGTGGTTTAAAAAATTCATCCATTCTTCAGTTTTAAAACGAAGAGAAACCATACGAACATTATTTTCATTTAGAAATCTAATGATTGATTTTAATTCATCTGGTTTTCTTTTAGATCCTTTTTGTTTTGATCTAAAGAATAAAGGATATTTCTTTTTAAATTTTTTAGTTATTTTATCTATAGAATGACTGGGAATACTTATTAATCCTAAATATAATGTCGCATAAGGTTGGCCACTTATATCAATTATTATGTTTACAGGTAATGCCACTCTCTTTAATCCTATTTTTTAAATCAATCACAAAAATAAACATATGATAATATATTTAATATTTGCGACGATTTCTTATGCTCTCTTAATCATAATTTTTTCTTAATATCTTCTGAAGAATTTTCTTTTTGACAACTTCTACAAACACTTCTTTGTTTCTTATCCACTCTAATATAAGTCCCAATAATCTTATTCAAAAAAGTTTCATCAATAGTTTTCTTACACAAATCACATTTCATTTTATTCTTTTAATGATCTAAAATATTTAAACTTTTCCTATTCTATCTTTCAAAGCTGCTAAAATAATGGGTAACGCAATCGTAGAATCACACTTTAAATCAACATAATTAGCACTTTCGTCTAACTTTCCCCAAGAAATACCTTCATTTAGCGGAGCGCCACTAGAACCACCATAATTAGGAACATCTGTAGTTATTTGTACAGCATATTTAGCTTCCTTAGAAAATTGCATTGCCTGTTGTATAAAGTTCTTAGGAACTCCGCCACTTACGTAAAATACTCCAGATTTTTTAGAAGTCCAAGCAGTATCTAATATTTCTTTTAAATCATCAAAAGCATCAATATTTATTTTCATACCTTTAGCTAATTTCCCCCAAATCATTAATCCAATACCAGAATCAGCAATAGCAGGACAATATATTGGAATTTTATTTTTATAACAAGTATGTAAAACAGTATTTTCAGGAGAAACTTTACCTAAGATATTTAAAAATTCTTTAATATTCTTAGCTTTACTTAACTCTTCAAAATTATCTTCAAAGAAAACTTCTAATCTTTCATAGACACTATTTTGCATTAAAGAATCATACATCCTAACTAAACCTTTTTTATTTAACTCAGCATCATCCATCTTTTCATTACCTTGAATATGATTGTAACCAAGACCTTCAACTAAATCATGTGTTAACATAGCTCCAGTCGTTACAAATACATCAACATATTTATTATCAAGAAAATCAATAATTACATTTTGCATTCCACCAGGAATCATAGCTCCAGCAACACCAAAAAATACTTTACATTCTTTATCATTTATCATTAATTCTAAAGCATCAACGGCTTTTCCTAAATTACCAGAACCCATAACACCAACATTAGCCATTTCTTTAATTAAATCATTAACTTTTAAATTTCCACTAATTTTAATTTGTTTAACTGGTTTCATTTATTCAAGATGTGTATGGTCATCAAAACATATTGCAACAATTGCAGTTCCATATTCTTTTTTAGATGTAATGCTTTGTGTTACTATCATATCTTCTAACATATAACCTTCTTCCATATGATTTTGATACATTTCCTTTAAGCTAGTCCTAAGAAAATTTTCAGCATCTTGTTTAGATGAGTATACAACACATCTTTCAACATCACCTTTAATTTCGCAAACAAATCCTTTTAATCTTTCTTGTGATCCAAAATCGTAAAGCCATCCAAGAATGATACCTGCTATTCCTGTTTCATCCTTTCTAACATTTACTCTAGATTGGATTAGAGATTTCTGCTCACCATGTAAAATTTTAGATTCATCTATTGAAATTTCTTGAGCTTCTTTAGGCATTGTAGAAGAATATAAACTAATATTCAGTCCACTAATTTCAGCATCATACAACGCTTTATGATAAGATCCAGGATCATGACTTAAATCACTTTCTCCAGCACCTTTAGTCCAAAAATATTTTCTAGGTATTATATGTTTTACAATTCTACTTTCCATTATAAAATCAAAATAAATATAATTATAAGGCTATCTTTTTAAATAAAATTTATGGATTCAATAATAGTTAGATACGGAGAAATATGGCTAAAAGGCCAAAATAGACCCTTATTTGAGAACAAATTAGTTAGAAATATAAAAGAATTTCTTAAAAAAAATAATATAGAAGCAAAGGTAAAAAAATTCAGAGGAAGAGTTCTAATTAACTACAATAAAAAATTACCAAACTTAAAAAATATCTTCGGAATAACAAGTTACAGTTACGCTAAAGAATTAGATTTAGATATAGAAATCATAAAAAAACAAGCAATTAAACTAATAACTAAAAATACAAAATCATTTAGAGTATCTTCCAAAAGAGTTCAAAAAGACATAGACATAAATTCCCAACAGATTAACGAAACAATTGGAGAATATATCTTTGAAAAATTAAAAACAAAAGTTAATCTAAAACAGCCAGAAAAAAACATAACAATTGAAATATTTAACAAAAAAGCATATTTATTTGAAAATAATAAACAAACAGTAAAAGCTTATGGTGGCCTTCCCGTAGGTGTTTCAGGTTTAACAACACTAATCTTAGAAAATAAAGATTCGTTATTGGCTGGAGTTTTAATGTTAAAGCGTGGCTGTTCCTTAGAATTAATCAACAAAAATAAAATTAACCACAAAACTTTAGAAAATTATTCTTATGGTTTAAACATAAAGGAAACTAAAACCTCAACTGAAAATTCTTATGCCATAGTTCTTTCAGAAACCCTAAAAAATTACAAGGAAAGAAAATTTAAAAAAATAATCTTAAGACCTTTAATTTCTTACTCAGAAAAAGATATAAAAAATCAAATAAAATATTTTAGTATATAAAAAAGAAAAAAAGTTATTTAACTTTCTCTGCAGCTGGCATTTGATTCCAAGCTAAGTCAAATACTCCTTCTAAAGCATTTGCAAAGTATGGTGTGTTAACCCAGATACCAATATCATAACTTGGATGCACATTATCATCATGCATTACCATAAACATTAATTCCTTACCATCGACGATAGCAAATCTAGAATTAACTTTAGTTGAGTTCCTAACTTCAGAAAACTTAGATAAATCTTTTAAAGCATCTGAATTCTCTTTGTTAATTGGTGCTGCAACTCTAATTTTAACATTTTTCTTTTTTAATTTTTCTAATGTTGGTTTTAAAGTATCTAATTTTCTCAATAAACCTTTACTTGTCGTAACAATAGTAACATTCTTTTCAGCACCTTTCAACATAGTTTCTAAATGAGAATAGATATTATGTCTACCTCTTATTGCACCAGATAAATCTGTTGGTTCAACAAATTCTATTCCTTGGTTAAATAATAAATCTAATTCTTTTAATACATCCGTACCTTTTAATTCATCTAATCTTAGTACAGCATCTTCAGCATTACTTCTCATTAATTTTTTTGATCTTTCAACAACCTCTTTAGGTTCAACAGCAATGTATTTTATTGGTTTACCCAATTTCATAACAACAAAACCTTTTTTTTCTAAACTTTCTAGAATATCATATGCCCTTGATCTTGGAACATTTCCAATATCAGATAATTCTCCTGCAGTGCTAACACCACGAGAAAGAAGCGCAGTCCAAATCTTTACCTCATATAGATTTAGAGCAAAAAATTGCCTCAACTTATTCAAAAATTCATCTTTTACAATCATTCTTAAATCAACCTCCTTTTATTACACCTTATTACTTTTTAAATACTTTTATTATTGAACAGATAAAACAAATCTACTATATAAAGATTACTATCTTTCAGTTATAATTTTATGTTACCTCTCTCCTCTTTGTATTTTATATATTTTCTCGACGGTGTTTAAATCATTTACTTCACTTAATGGCTTATCCATACGTAAAAAGTGTACGCGAGGAAATCTTAACGCAAATCCAGAATTATAATTAGTACTTTTTTGTATTTCTTCATAACCAACTTCAATAATTATTTTTGGTTTAACAATAACTTCCTTACCTTTTTGTTTTTTTATCAATGGTTTTAATAGTTTAGTCATTTCATTATACGTTAGCCCTTCAGTTTTTTCTTTAACACCGGTAGAAACTTTGCCCAACTCTAAATACTCATCACCATTCTTACATGCAACAGTATAACTAGATAACCATTTAGTTCTTTTACCCTCTCCAAATTCAGCTTTAACAATTACCAAATCTAAAGGATCTAAAATATTCTTTAACTTAACCCAACCATTAACATATCTCCCTGGTCTATATTTAGAATCTAAATTCTTAACCATAACACCTTCCATTCCTTTCTTCAAAGATTCATCATAAAATTTCTCTGCTTTTTCTATAGAATTAGTTACTAATTTTTTAGTCAAAACTATTTTCCTCTTACTTTCCTTAACAATCTTCTCAAGTAATTTTCTTCTTTCCATTAAATTTTTGTCCATTAAACTTTTGTCATTATAAAAAATTAAATCAAAAACACTAATCTCAACTGGAAAATCTTTAGCCATTTTTTCAATATCATGTTTTCTTCTAATTCTCTGAGAAATACTTTGAAAAGGAGTATGTTTTCTAGTTTTCTTATCAATACCAACAACTTCACAATCTAAAATAAAATTTTCACCCTTAACTTTTTCTTTAATAATAGAAACAACATCAGGAAATTGATTAGTAACTTCTTCTAAATTTCTTGTAAATAATCTAATATTATCACCATATTTATGCACCTCAACACGAAAGCCATCAATTTTTTCTTCTATCTGTACTTTCTTACCTAAAGATTCAAAAGATTCTTGAATATTTTTACTTAACAAAGCTAACATTAATTTCAAAGGTCTTCCAGGTTTTAAAGAAACTTTATTTAATTTATTTTCCTTAGCTAATAATGCAACTTCACCAAAATCAGCAAGTAAATCTGAACTTTTCTCAACATCTTTTACATCTCTATCAAAAGCCTTAGATATGGAATCTCTCATTACACCAGAAGCAGTGCCAACTCTTAACTCTTCTAAAATAGTTTTAACAATATATCTAGCTTCTTCTTTATTAGCATGAACTAATAGTTCAGTAACGTACGATAATTTTTTATTAACTGTTCCCTCACCTTCCAAGTCCGCGAGTTTATGAATATTCAGAACAACTTTATCAACTGTAATATTTTTACTTGTTAAAGTTCTTTGAGTTTTCTTATCTAACAATTCTAATGCAGCATCTCCTAAATCTCCTTTCTTAGTAAACAGTTTTTCTACATCATCAGAAGTTCTTCCAGAACAAGTAGCTAAAGCCTTTATCATTAACCTAGTAGAAAAACCAATTTTCCTATCATCCCATTCAGGAAAGATTCTACCCTCTAACAAATATATAATTTTACTTAAGTTTTCTTTACTAATTTTCTTAATAAAATCAGCTATAATATCTGTTTTTTCAAGCCTTTTAGTTGTTTTTTCAAGTTCTTGGTATACTTTTACTAATTCTGAATATAGCATAAAATATTTAACTAACCTATACTTTTAATCTTTTTGGAATGAAAAAAAGAAACAAAATAATAACAATCTTTATAATCCTAATCTTGATCGTAATAGGTTATAAAATGACTCAAGAAACACCAGAATTAAAAGAAAATACAATAGTTTTGCTAGAAACAACTAAAGGTAATATTAAAATTGAATTATACAAAAATATGCCAATAACAGCAGGAAATTTCATAGATCTAGTTAAAAAAGGATATTATGATGGAATAATATTCCATAGAGTTATACCAGATTTTATGATACAAGGTGGAGATCCTAAAGGTGATGGTACCGGAGGTCCTGGTTATTCTATAGACGATGAATTTGTTGAAGGCTCCTCAAATATTAGAGGAACAATATCAATGGCTAATTCAGGCCCTAATTCAGGGGGAAGCCAATTTTTTATAAACATAAAAGATAATACTTTCTTAGATTGGGATAAAGAACCTTCTTCAAGTAAACATCCTGTTTTTGGTAAAGTTATTGAAGGGCTAGAAATAGTAGATGAAATATCTTTAGTTGATCGTGATTCCGGTGATAAACCTTTAGAAGATGTTAAGATAACAAAAGCTTCAATTCTATAAATCGAAATTATTATAAGTAAATATTCTTAACAAGTTATTATGGATTTAGACAAAGCAATAGATAATAGATTTTCGTGCAGATCTTTCTTAGATAAAAAAATAGAATTTGAAACTTTAAAAAAATTATTTGATTCTTGTATAAAATCACCAACAGCAGGAAATTTACAAGATTTTAGATTTATCATAGTAACAGATGAAGGAAAGAAAAAAGAAATTGCAGAATCTTGTTTGAAACAATTATGGATGTGTAACGCTCCTGTATTAATAGTTATAGCTAGTGATTTAAAAAATTTAATAAGATTTTATGAAGATAGAGCCGAATTTTACGCTGTACAAGATACTGCAGCAGCAGCACAAACTTTAATTTTAAAAGCTACAGATCAAGGTCTAGGAAGTAATTGGATTTCAGTTTTTGATACTAATGTTATTTCACGAGTCTTAAAACTACCAGATCATGTTAAACCATATGTTATCGTTCCATTAGGTTATACAAAAGAACAACCGCAAGAGAAAAAAAGACATGCCACTGAAACATTTTGTCACTTTAATGAATATGGAAATAAACAACATGGTAAAGATGTTTTTCCAATATTAAAATATCAACAAGAAAAACCTGAAGAAAAGAAAAATATTTTTACAATATTAAAAGAAAAGTTTTCTAAAAAATAAAATTATTTAATGTTTTTTCCCATCGCTTCATAAACTTCTTTTGCTCCTTTGATTCTGCCTTTAGATATTTTTATTCTACTTTCTAAACCATAAAGTGTAATTTTAACATGTTCTAAACTTTTTTTATAAATCTTAGATTTATTTTCAACTTCTAAAGTATCAGAACTTACAAACTTCAAAGTTATTCCTTCGGGGTCCATATGATATGTAAATTCATTGGAGGAAGAAGAAACTTGGTCTACCTCATCAAAATATTCCATAAATTTTGGAAATTCATCTCTATTATAAATTATTGTCGCTGGACCTTCATATAATATCTTTTCCATAATTCAAGAAAAAGTGAAATTTATTTAAACTTAATTATAAAAAAATAAAAAAAGAACTAATGCCAAGCGGCATTAGCCAGACACAAAGGGGGTAAATCTTTTATGCCTTAACCATGTCAATACCTAGTTCATTACTAAGTCTGGCAGACTCAGTACTTTCTTTTGTCCTGTCAACTTTTCCTAGTACGTAAGGACTATTAACTCCGGTAATTATTGTCATTACTCGTAGTTTATTCGTCATGTCTTCACTAATTCTAGCTCCCCAGATAACTTGTGCATCTGGATCTAAAGCTTCAGTCACTAATTCTCCAACTTTACTCACTTCATCTAGTGTTAAATCTTCTCCACCAGAAATATGAATTAAAGCACCTGAAGATCCTTCATAACTAACGTCAAGTAAAGGATTACTCAATGCTCTTTTGACAGCTTCATCCACTTTTCTTTCAGTATCACTTTCTCCAATACCAATTACAGAAACTCCACCATCACTCATAATTGCTTTTACATCTGCATAATCTAAGTTTACTAATGATGGTACAGCAATAGTTTCTACAATACCTTTAATCATAGTACTAATTAATTCATTAGCAACTGCAAAAGCCTGTCTTAATGGTAAATTACCAGCAATTTGAACTAATCTATTATTATCAATTACAATAACAGTATCACAAGTATTTCTTAATTGTTGCAAGCCAAATTCAGCTTTATCAATTCTAGCTTTTTCAATATCTAAAGGCATAGTTACAGTTCCTATAACAATAGAACCAGTTTCTTTAGCCAATTGTGCAACAACTGGTGCAGCACCTGTTCCAGTACCTCCACCCATTCCAGCACATATAAAAACCATATCAGAACTTTTAACAGAATCTCTTATTTGGTTCATACTTTCTTTAGCAGCTTCTTGTCCAACATTTGGGTATCCACCAGCTCCTAGCCCTTTCGTCAAATTAGCTCCAATAAGAAATTTGCTATCAGCTTCACTTATATCTAAATGCTGTTTATCAGTATTTATAGCATAAATCTCTGCTCCTTGTATTCCTTTTTTATATAACCAAGATGTCGCATTAGTTCCTGCTCCACCTATCCCAATTACTTTTATATTAGCTTTTCCGATCTCTGTTTCAGAAAAATTATTCTGTTTTGACCCTTGCAACGCGTCTTGCACAATAAACTCCATTTTTATTTTCCCCCTTTTGGTTTAGTTTTATTTATATAAGGTATATAATTTAACACAGTAATATTTATATATCACTAGCGATTATACTACCTCTAAGAAATCATATATACATATCTAAACAGCCCAATGTTTAGTATTACAGATTTCAGCTGCCCATTAGATTTTAACGCCCAAGAAAAAATCTAACAATTTTGAAATCTTTTCTAATTTTTATATTTAATTGACAGAAGTTATATTTAAATGTTATTAAACAGTAAAATATATTTTTCTCCACATATATGGATGATATTCTTGCTTGTTAAAGCGTAATTAAAAAGATTTTTATACTTTCAAACTTTCTAAAATTTTATGAAAAGTTTAAATTTTGGTGATCACATCGAAATAACAACAAAGAATCAGTCTTTAAAAGGAATCTACATAAATTCTCCAAAAAAAGATGTAATAATTCTAAAAAAGAACTCAGGTTATAATATGGGAGTAAATAAAAAAGATATTAAGAAAATAAAGGTTGTAAAAAAAGCTTCAAAAGCCAAAAAAGTAAAAGGTAAAGGTTCAATAAAAACTAACAAAAAGCTACCAAATATTACTATACTAAAAATTGGCGGAACAATAGTTAGTAAATTAGATTATTCAACTGGAGCTGTCTCAGCGAAAATTACAGCAGAAGAACTTTTAGAAAATATACCTGAACTTAGAAAAATAGCTAATATCAATTACAAAGATATTGCATCCATAATGTCGGAATCTATGAGGTTCTCTCATTACAATTTAATTGCAAAAGAAATACAAAAAGAAATTAAGAAAAATAAAAACTTAAAAGGAATAATAATTCCTCACGGAACAGATACATTACATTACACCTCAAGTGCGTTATCATTTATGTTAGAAAATATTAACATTCCAATAATTCTTGTTGGAAGTCAAAGATCCTCTGATCGTGGAAGCTCAGATTCTTTCATTAATTTAACTTGTGCAGCTCAATTTATTGCAAAAACAGATTTTAAAGGAGTAGCAATTTGTATGCACGAAGATATCTCAGATGATACGTGTTTAATTCTTCCAGGAACTAAAACAAATAAAATACACACTTCAAGAAGAGACGCATTTAAATCAATTAACACACAGCCAATAGCAAGAGTAGATTACTTCAAGAATAAAATAGATTTCTTAACTAAAAATTATAACAAGTTTTATGACGAATCTAAAAAAATAAATACAAAATACTTTAAAGATAATTTAAAAGTAGGAATCCTAAAATCACATTCAAATATTCATCCTGAAAATATTTCTGCTTTTAAAAATTATAAGGGATTAATCTTAGAAGGAACAGGTTTAGGACATTTTCCTACAAAATCTTTTGATCCTTTATCTAAAGTTAATGAAAAGAATAGAAAAGAAATTGAACGTTTAATTAAAAAAAATTGTGTAGTAATCTTAACAAGCCAATGTACTTATGGTCGTGTTAATATGAACATCTATACACCAGGAAGAGAGTTAATAGAACTTGGAATTGTTCCAGGAAAAGATATGACAACAGAGACAGCATTTATAAAATTAGCATTTTTATTAAGCAATTACAAAAAAGAACAAGTTAAATCTTTATTTAAAGAAAATTTAAGAGGAGAGATTAGTGAAAGAATATTACCTCATGAATTCGTTGATTATTAATTCTTTAGAAAACTATATAAATGGACAAATGTTCATTATATTGGACAATTATATAAAAAAATGGACAATATAATAGAATATTTCATAAAAGAAACAGAGAGAGAATTCCATGTTAGAGAACTAGCGAAATTAACAAGAAAATCACCTACAACAATATCAAAATATCTAAGTGAGTTAAAAAAAGAAGATCTATTAACTTCAAGGAAGAAATTTAATCATCTATTATTCAAAGCTAATACAGAAAATACCAATTTTAAAGATTTAAAACTTTATTATAATATAAAAAAATTAAGGGAATCTAAATTAATAAATTATTTAATAGAAAAACTTAACCACCCAGAAGCAATAATTTTATTTGGGTCATATCAAAAAGCAGAAAATACAGTTAACAGTGATATTGATATACTAATAGTAACATCTTCTAAAAAACCATTAAGCCTAGAAAATTTTGAGAAAATATTAGGACATAAAATACAATTATTTTTACATTCAAATAATGATATAGATAAAATGAAGACACAAAATAAAGAGTTATTAAATAATATCCTAAATGGAACTATACTGTATGGATATTTGGAGATTTTCAAATGAACTTTAAAAATTTTATTGAAAAAGGACAAGTAAGAAAAGCTTCTAAAGATATACAATTAGCAAAATCATTAATAGATACAGCAGATAGTGATCTAATTTTTTTCAAAAAAATAGAAATAAATAAAATTTCTGCAAGAAAAGTAATGACAAATTACTATGATATTCTAAGAAGTATACTAGAAGCAACAGCAGCTCTTGAAGGCTATAAAATCTACTCACATGAAGCATTTACATATTTCTTAATAGAGAAAAATGAAACATTAATCTCACAAAAATTTGATCGATTTAGAAAAATAAGAAATGGAATAAATTACTATGGGAAAAACATATCTCCAGAAGAAACAAAAGAAAATATAGTAGAAATAGTTAAGTTAATTAATGTTTTAAAAAAGAGATATTTAATTAAAAATGAATTATAAAAAACTCAATCTAAAAATTGGAATAGAAGTTCACAGACAATTAAATACTGGAAAATTATTTTGCCGTTGCCCATCATTATTAACAGAAGACAAACCAGATTTTACATTTAAAAGAAAACTAAGACCTGTTATTTCCGAGTTAGGAGAAATAGATAAAACAGCATTATATGAATCAACAAAGAAGAAATATGGTATTTATGAAGGTCACTATAAAAATTCTTGTGAAGTAGAACTAGATGAATCCCCAGTTTATGATATAAATATGGATGCATTAAATACAATGATACAAGTTTCTAAAATGTTAAATGCTTCTACAATTAACACAATAGAAATTATGAGAAAACAAGTTCTAGATTACTCTAACACAACAGGTTTTCAACGAACAGCATTAATCTCAACAAACGGAAATATCAAAACAGAAGATAACAACATAAAAATAGATACAATAATTCTAGAAGAAGATGCAGCTAGAAAAACTAAAGAAACAAAAGAGTCTATTTCCTTTAAATTAGATAGACTAGGTATACCATTAATAGAAATTGCAACAGCTCCAGATATTAAAACTCCTGAAGAGGCAAAAGAAATTGCAGAACATCTTGGAATGGTTTTAAAATCAACTGGAAAGTTCCGATCTGGTTTAGGAACAATTAGACAAGATTTAAATCTATCAATTAAAAATGGTTCAAGAGTAGAACTAAAAGGTGTACAAGATCTAAAAAATATTCCAAAAATAATTGATATTGAAATAGAAAGACAATTATCCATACTTAAAGAAGGAAAAGAGGTAGAAGAAGGTGTAAGAAGAATAGACAAAGACCTAACAAGTACTTACTTAAGACCTCTTCCAGGAAAATCTAGAATATATTCTGAAACAGATCATCCTCTTATATCAATTACTGATGAACACATTAAAAAAATAAAAATACCAGAATTAATTTCAGATCTCTCTTTAGCATTAGAAAAAAAATACAAACTAAGTAAAGAATTAGCAAAGGAAATAATTAAAGAAAATAAAAAAGAATTCTTTGAAACATTAACAAATAAACTAAAAAATTTAACTCCAGGAATAATTGCTCATACAATCATAGACACACCAAAAGAGATAGAATCTAAATTTAACATTACAACAGAAAAATTAAATGAGAATGTTTTTTACAAAATCTTAGAAGCATTAAACAATGAAAAAATTAGTAAAAATTCAGTAATAGAAATTTTAGTCGATTATATTAACACAGAAAAACTAGATTTAAGTAAATATAAAACAGTTAACACAAAAGATCTAGAAAAGGAAATAAAGGATTTAATTCAAAAAAACCCTGAGTTAAACATCGGAGCATTAATGGGTATTTTAATGTCTAAACACAAAGGCAAAGTTGACGGAAAGTTAGCAGCACAATTAATCAATAAATATAAAAAATAGGTGAAATGGACTCTAAAAAAATAATAGAATTAGTTATAATATTTGCAATTTTATTAGTTTCTGCTAGAGTGGCAAATGAATTCGCAGCTCAAAGTGTTGATGATTCCTTAGAACGTAACGAAGATGGAGTAATAATTGGTGCTGAAACTTTTTACATAGATAATAACTCTACAAAATCAGTTTTATTATTACATGGTTTTGGTGCAAATCCTTTCAGTTTTCAAGAGATGTCCACTTTCTTCTCAGACTTAGGTTACAATGTTTACAGTCCTCGTTTACCCGGACATGGAACTTCTGGTTTTGATTTAGAAAAATATTCTTGGAAAGATTGGGAAGCTGAAAGTGAAAGAGCATATCTTTCCCTAAGAGAAAATTCAGAAGAAGTATATGTTCTAGGATACTCAATGGGAGGAGATCTAGCACTAAATTTAGCAAAAAAGTATGATATTGATAAATTAGTAACAATGAATGCTCCTTATCATTTATTAACCAAATTAAAATACGCAATACCAATAGCATATATATCGCAAAGTTATACAATAGATATTTTATTCAAAGGAACAGATAGAGAGAAAAAAAGTAAAAAATATAAAATATATCCAGTTTTACCTATAAAAAGTTTTAGTGATCTTCTAGAGTTAGTTACAAATACAAAAATAGATTTAGAAAGCATAGAAGAAGATATACTAATTATCCAATCAAAACAAGATACATTAGTAGATCCAGAAAGTGCAAACACAATATACAGAAGAGTAAGTTCTAAAAATAAAAGATTAGTTTTCTTAGAATATTCAGATCATATAGAAATAGAAGAATATGATAAAGAAGTTACTTCTCAAGCTTTAAAAGAACATTTAAAATAAAAAATAAAAAATTATCTTCTTCTTCTAACTGTTTTCTTTACTTTTCTTTTAGCAGCAGATCGAACATTCTTTACTTTCTTTCTTATTCTTGAAGATTCTTTTTTAGAAGCTCTTATTGCTTTACCTATTTCCTTTCTAGCTTTAGCTTGTAAAATCTTCCTCACTCTCTTTTCTTCTTTTAGAGTTTCTCTCAAAACAGTTTTACTTAACGCAGAAGCTTTTTTTCTATCTAACCCACTCTTAGAAATTGCTCTTTTTATAACACTCTTAGCTTTGTTTTTTGTTATATTACCTAAAGCCAATCCCAATGAAATTCCTTTTTTTAAGTACTTAGTCATTCTAACCTCCTTTTTTTAAATTCCTCGAACTTAAAAATACTAAAAATAGAAGAATTGCTAACATTAAAAAGATTACTGAAGCTAAAGGAATTCCAAAAATTGAATTTTTAGCCTCTTTTGTTAGCATAAATGCCGAGCTTAAGATTAAAGCTGCTATAATCAATCCATATGTTACCTTAGACATAGATTTATTTACACTATCTTCAATTTGTTCTATATTTCTTTGATCTAATTGTATTTTATGATTTTCTTTAGAATTTAAAAATCTTTTAAAATTATTAGGCAAATCAGTAATAAAATTTCTTAACTCAAATGCATTTTCTTTCACAGCAGATATAATATGATCAGGGTCTTTTCTCTTTCTTAATATTTTATTCATATAAATCTTCCAATATTTCATATAATCATATTCTGGATAGTATTCTTTAACAAAACCATCTATTGTTATCATAGATTTAACAAATAAAATAAAATTCTGAGGGTAATCTATTTCATATTTTCTTGCAATAGTTATTAAATCATATAAAACATTTCCAATTGCTATATCAGCTAAACCGGCAGCATAATATTGTGATAAGTGTTCTGATAAATCATTCTTAAATTCTTCAACATTAACATCATTTTTAACAAAACCAAGTCCAATCATTGATTCAGCTAACATAACTCGATCAGCAGAGACTAATGAAATAAATAAATTCTCAACTTTTTCTTTTAAGTCATGACTAATATGTCCAACAATACCAAAATCTAGTAAAGCAATTTTATTATATTTTAAAAATAAAATATTTCCAGGGTGTAAGTCTGCATGAAATGTATTAAAAACAAAAAGTTGTTTCAGATATGAATTAGAAACTGAATTAACTATATTTTTTTTATGTAATTTAAACTTTGAATCATCTTTTATTTCTGTTAGTTTATCTCCATCAATAAATTCAGCAACTAAGATTCTTTTATTACTATATTTTTTGTACACTTCAGGTATTACAACATTCTTATCAGATTTAAAATTATTATAAAAAACTTCGATATTTCTTGCTTCAATTGTAAAGTCCAATTCTTTCTTACTATAGTTCTCAAATTCTTTTATTAATTTTCTAGGATTTATTACTTTTAGTTCAGGATAATGTCTTTCTATTAAACCAGCAAGATCTTTTAATAAACTAATATCTGTTTCAAAAATATCTTCAATTAAAGGTCTTTGTATTTTAACAGCAACTTTTTTACCATTTTTTAACCAAGCTTTGTGAACTTGACTTACAGAAGCAGAAGCTATGGGTTTTTTTTCAAACTTTAAAAAAACTCTTTTTAATTTTTTACCATATTCTTCTTCAATAATATCTACAACATCATCATAAGGAACTTCTTTTACATTATCTTGTAATCTAGAAAATTCTTCAATATATTCTTTTGAGATTAAATCAGGTCTTAAACTTAGTAATTGTCCTAGCTTAACAAAAGAACCACCTAATTTTTCCATAGAAATTCTTATTCTTTTAGGCATATCTTTAGAACTAGGAGTTTCAGAAAATTTCTTTCTATTAACTCTTTTATGGAAGAACAAATGAGTTTTTAATTTAGTTTTTTCTATTAAATAACCAAAACCTTCCTCAAATAAAATATTAACTACTTGCCTTAATCTATCAAGCTCTTTTATCTTTGTTACAATACCCATATTAATCAAATATTATTTTCGTTTAAATAGATTTCTTTTACAAAACAGGCCTAGTTATATTCATATCTTTAACTAAAATACTCGGAGCAATAACAGGAATTTCAGCTTCCCAACTTCTAATCTGTTGTAAATCATTTGCTCTATCTTTAATATTATTCAAAATATTTAACATATTCTCACTAATTCTTATATTATTAACAGCCCCATTAATCTCTCCGTTTTTAATAACAAATATTCCATCTCTTGGAATAGTTGAAAAGTCTCCAGTAGCGTAATTAGTAAATCTTGTATACCAAACATTTGTAATATACAACCCATCTTTAACGTCTTTAATTAAACTTTCAACACTCTTACTTCCATTATCTAAAACAATATTACTTGGATCTGGAGAGACTAAACCAGCATTTCCAGTACTCTTAGTTTTGTATTTCTTAGCTGTAGAAGCATTATGTAAATAAGATTTCAAAACTCCATTTTTAATTACTGTAGTTTTCTGAGATGGACTTCCTTCCCCATCAAAATCACTTGAATTTAGCCCATTAGCGTAAGTGGCATCATCATATAAAGTAAAATTATTATTAGCCACTTTCTGATTTAATTTATCCATGAAAAAACTTGTTCCAGATTCAACACTAAATATGGAAGCAGAGTTTCCTATATTATCTAACAAAGGAGCGCTAGCAAGAGGATCTAAAATAACATCAAATTTTCCAGGATTTCCTTTCTTAGGTTTCCTAGAGTCTTTAGCAATCTCTCCTGCCTTTAAACCAGCATACTCAACATTAAAATCTTTTAACATTCTTCCTGCAACGTTCTTATGTCCACTACTATCTTTATCATAAAAAGATCTTAAAGATAAATAAAAATGAGTTCCTTCTTGTTCCTTCTCAACATTATTAGACGTTAGTAAATAATTCTTAAATTTATTAGATTCTAATATGCCACTAGATCTTTTTCCATTGACTAAAGAAGCATTAATCGCTTTCATAGTTAAATCAACCATATCAATATTATCATATTTTTTATCATACAAATCTTTAACATTTTTATATTTGAAATCTCCTTTAGCAACACCATAGTAATCATCTTTCTTTTGAATATTTTTAGAGAAAGCTAATATCTCTTTTATTAGTTTATCAGCAGCTGCTTGAGAAAAATCTCTTAAAGAAGTAGAAACCAACTTATTTTTAAAATTAGCAAACACATCTAAATGATCTATAAACTCAACTCCTGTTTTTACAATTTCATTATTAACAAATTTTACTTGTTTAGCATCTACTTCACCTACATTAACTACAACATCAGAGGCACCTTTCTTTACTAATTCCTTGTTAATATATTTAGCTAATTTTTCTTTCATTTTATTGTAATATTTCTAATTCTAATACTTGGTCCACCTAAACTAACTGGTAATCCTTGCATTGGCTCCCCCTTACCACATGAAGCAGAATGCAACTCAAAATTTTTACCAATTGCATCTATAGATCCATACAACGATGGCGTAGTAATTTCAATAGTTGGTCTAATTAATGGATAAGCAATCTCTCCATTCTTAATTAAATAAGCTTCACTTCCAACATATTTTTGATTCCATCTCTTATCATCAATATTCCATTCTGTAAAACTCTTCATTAAAATTCCATTTTTCACACCTTCAATCAACTCTTCTTCAGAATATTTTCCTTGTTTAATGTAAGTGTTACTCATTCTAATTAATGGTTCAACTCCAAAAGAAGAAGCTCTGGAAGATCCATTACTCTTTTTATTTAACTTAAAAGAAGTTTGTCTGTCATGTAAAAATTCATTTATTATTCCATTTTTCATTAAATATTTTTTCTTAGCTTTGACACCTTCATCATCATATTGATAATATCCAAAAGCATTCTCAATCATAGGGTCATCTATTACAGTAACAGCCTCATTACCAATCTTCTCTCCAATTGAATTAATATTAACAAAAGATTCTCCAGCTTGTGCACCTTCTCTTCCATAAATCCTATCAGCTTCATAAGGATGACCACATGCTTCATGCACAGCTATTCCAGTAATCTCAGGACCAGCAACAACATCTATCTTTCCTTGCGGTCCTTTCTTACCATTTTTCTGCACAAGATCAAGAGCTTTTATTTCATCTTGTAAAACATTATGAATATTCCATTTCTTAATAGCCTCATAACCAGAAACAGCACCATACTGCCAATATCTTTGAACTAATTTTTTACCAGCACCAATAGTTAAAAAATAAAATAAATTTATCCTAGGGATTGTAGATGTAATCTCCTTACCTTCTGAGTTAATATAATATTTCTTAGTTAAAACATCACTTAAAGAAAAATATCTTGCAGGGACTTTAACTTTAGTGTTTAAAACATCTTTATCTAATTCTTTTAAAATATTTATCTTATCCTCTGGTCTCAGATCTTCTATTTTTTGTTTCTGCTTTACTTCATAATTTTTCTTGTAAATAGAATCTTTAGATAAATCAACTTTCTCTCCTATTTGAGAAGATTTTTTAGTTAAGCTTAAAGATTTGTCAATAGTTTGTTTTATTTTATCTTTATCAAAATTATTAATAGAAACAAAACCCAATGTTTGATGATAAATAAATCGTAAACCTAAGCCTGAATTCTTATCAAACCCGCTGATTTCAGGAGTATTGTTCTTCAACATAAATCCAGTATTATCATATTCTTCTAATCTGGCTTCTGCATATTCAGCTCCTTTTTCTTGTAAATACTTAATAGAAAAATTAGCAATGTCTTTTTCCATGTTTTCTGAAAAGAAAATAGAGTTTAAATAGATTACGCTGAACTATGAACTTACTTTGTTTTCTATAGTTCTTGAGTATGCAACTCTAGTTACGGCAATACTCTTTAATTTTCGATCAGAATATAAAAAGTGAATAAGATCTAGATAATTTTTTGGCTGTAATATCATCTTATATTTTCCAAGAACTTCAATAGGTTTATCCTTATATATTTCGCAAAACTTATCAATAATATCTTCTTTTTTCATATTGCTTTTTAGAAAATCAAACTTTAAATATATTGCGCTAATTTGTTTATCGCTTCTTATCTTTCTTTTTACTTAAAACTGCTTTCAACAGACCTTTAATTAGCTTACGACCATCGGTTTTTTTATTTTTCTCTCTAGTTTCTTCTTTTAATATTATCTCTTGCAATGTCGAATTTTTCTTATCTTTAACCATATCTTTAGATATTTTTTCTTGCAATGTCGAATCTTTCTTCTTCTTCAACATATCTTTCGATATTCTTTTTTGCAATATTGAATCTTTATCTTTTTTGACCATTTCTTTAAATATTTCTTTTTGCAATATTAAATTAGGTTCCTCTAATTTAGACTTAGGATCTTTTTCATTCTTTAGAATCTTTAGGACATCTCTAATTATTTTGTTTATCTCAATCCTCTTAAAATAAATTATCATATATATCGATAATAATATTATAACCCACCAAATTACATCAGGTGATTGGCCTTTAGGCTCTTCTAATGTAACTTTTATCTCCTCTCCTTGTTCAACAAAGACAGTTCTATGTGATGTTGCTTGATAATTTTCAAATGTTACCTGTACATTAAATTCATAAGACCCAGTTTCTAAATCTTTAGGGATAAATATCTTCGTTACTTCTGTTTTTTCCTCAAAAGCTCCTAAATATATTGTGTCTTGTCCAGAACTAATCATTTCTTCATCTTTTTCAAGCCAAAAATTTATTATAACATCTCCATAAATCTGAGCCATGCCTTTTATAAGATATTTAAAATCCAGAAATCCATCATTACCTACTGGAGAATCAACATCAATTATTTTACACATTGATTATAGAAACATGTTTTATCTTCAGAGCAATCAGAGTTAGTAACACATTTAAATTTCTCAATAGTATCTTCTTCAACTACTTTTTTACTTCTACGTCCACCACTTCCACTTCCACTAGTGCTACTTGTACCACTAGGATCAGCTTGAATTCCTCTTATACCTGAATATTTTAAGTTTTCAATCTTGATCGTTGATCCATCATCAGTGCAGTTTATACCATTTATTCTAACAACACTTCCTAAACAAGAATTAAAATTAGTTTCATTACTTCCAGTACAATCAGAACTAATTTCATCTATAGAATTTATCTCTTCATCTTTAACACATAAACTAACAAAACTATTATCTGTAATATATAAAGTTTTATTACCTTGTAATTGACCAGATAAATTAAATATTAATGATGTTGATGTTTTACTGATCGTAATTTTGCTTAAATCTAAATTCGATTGACTAAAATTATGACTAAAATTAACAATTAAATCGCTTTGATCATAAAATAAAATTTCTTCTGTACTAATACTAAATGTACTACTAGTAGAGTTTCCACCAATAGTAATATTTAATTCACTAACTCCAGAAGTTGTGACATTTGTTTCATTATATAATAATTTATCAGAATTATCTGAGACTCCATCCCCATCAGTGTCTGTCACATTTACAGTATAATATCTATTTGATGAAACATTCAAATTTGCAGAACTCCCATTACCATAAGAGCTCCAGTTATAAAGATAAGTCTCGTTTATCAATCCAGAAATAGAAAGATTATATACATTTGAAGTAACATTATTAACATAATAATCACTCCCATTTATTGTTAAAAAAACTGTCCCATTTGTATTCTCAACAGTTACATTAAATAATGCAACTCCTCCAGAAATTATTGAAGCATTGTTATCATAGTAACCTGAAAAAGTTGGATAAGTTGTATCTGAACTAATTGTAACTGTTCTAGTTTCAGTTTGATTTGAATTTCCTGCTTTATCTTTTACTGAGATAAAATAGGTATAATCGGCATTATTTAAACCTGAAGTTGAGTTAGTACTTTGATTCACATATAGGTACCATTGTGTTTGATTAAACTTATTTAAATTTGAAGCATATAGTTGATAAATCTCTTCTTCCGATAAAGTTCGATTCCATATCTGAATTTCATCTAAGGTTCCATTCCACTCCCTATTGGTATTATGATTCCATGTTCCGATTCTCATATTTGTTTCAACGTTAGGTGGTTGTGTTGGAGAATCACCACTTCCCCATGTGATACCTGTAATATTAATCCCATTAAGATAGATGGCATAATATGAATCAGAAATAACTGCGGCCATATGAATCCAGTTTTCATGTAATGCAAAACCTTGTGCCCCTGCATCTGCTGTTATAGTATTGCCATCAACTGCAATATTAATATCGTTATCATTCTGAACATATATTGCATACCCGTTCTGTGCAGTACCTCCATCAGATTTGTCTATTATTCTCTGCCAACTGTTTCCTGCATATTTATAGAACCAAGCTGTAATTGTTAAATTAGAATTTGCAAACATTAGTGGATGCCCTGGAGTTATTGCTCCCAACTCAATAAAATCATCATCTCCATCAAATTCGAATGCCCCATTATATTTGCCTGTTAAATTCCATGTTGGATTTGTTCCTGCAGTTGAATCTCCTAAAGTACCGTTATTTTTATATTTTGAGATATCTACAACACCATTTGTTGCATTTCTGGTATAATTCTCTCCAATTGAGGTGATATTATCAAAGTTCATCATGAAGATTAAAGAATCATTATACATTGTAAAATTAGTACCATTCCAGTTGTATTTTATATCATTTATCTCATTTAGATCTGTTATAGATATATTGATTTTAATAGAAGTGTTTGTTGTAGTTGAAGCGTTGCTTAAAGTAGGGTATGTGAAATTTATTATTGGAGAGGTAGTGTCAACAATTATTGTTCTAGTTGTTGTTATATTTTCACTTCCTGAACCATTTGTTACAGATGCATAGTAAGTATAAGTTCCATCATCTAAGACTGTTGTAGCATTTTTAGATTGATTTACATATAATGACCAATTTTGTGTGTCATATTTATTTAGATTTGAGATGTATAATTGATAGATTTCTTCCCTTGTTAAGACTCTGTTTAAAATCATATAATTATCAACTAATCCATCTAGATCTTTAGTTGTACTAGGAGGGGTTGGTGCACCAATTCTTACTTTGTCTGAACTAGATTCTATGGATGTTATTGTTGCTGTTGATTCTGCAGTAGCTGCTTGTTTACCATCTAAATATAAATTTAATCCTGTTAAATCACTAGCTTTAAATGTCCCAACTATAAAATGCCAATTATTATCATTAAAAGATCCTGAAGAGGAACAAATTCTTTGATCTGTTGCACCTGTTGATACAAGTAAAGTTAATGTGTCACTAGCAGAAGAACAAGGATTAGATGTTGATTCATCTCTCCAGAATAAAACAGGGACCCTGGTACTAAAAGCTCCTTTTGATAAAAATGTATTGTCTTTTGTTAAGTCATCAACTTTCGCCCAGAAGACAACACTAAATTCTGTGGCTGAATCAAAAATTATATCTCCAAGTTCAATATAATCTGCGTTTCCATCAAAATCGACTGCACTTCCGTATTTTCCAGTTACCCAGTTGCAACTGTCTCCCATTCCTGTACAATTTCCATTATTCGTATGATTCGAGATATCTATAGTGGTATTAGTGTCAGCTTCATTTAGAGCACTTACGTTGTCTAGATTTAAGAAGAGGAGAACACTTTCATTATATAATGTATAGTTAATATCATTCCAATTATATTTTATTTCACTGATATTTGAAGCTGTAAAAGTAAAGTTAATTCAATAGTGGTTTTTTGTGTATGATTATTATTGGCAGGAGTTAATGTTGAGAAATCAACTAATGGTGTTGCTGAAACTACTGTGATAACAAATAAGATTATTGCTACAAATAATAGGTTTTTTTTATTCATAATTTCTTCCTCTTCCAATAATGTAGTTTAGCTTTTCCAACAGGCCTAATCCTAATCAAATTAGCACCTTTCAATTCTGCCAAAATAACAGGGACAGTATTCCTAGAAATTTTCAATTCTTTAGCAATCTCTATAATGGTAAGTCCATCAGTATTCTTTTTCAGTAATTTAACAACTAATTCTTTCTTATTCATTATGCATTAATGCACCTTTTAATGCTATGCATTAATGCACTATCATTTATAAACTTTTCTATCAATAATAAGCTTTAAAAATTCTACTTATTCAATAATACAAATGACAATAGATCCAAGAATAACAAAAGCAGCAGAAATCTTAGTTAATTACTCAACTAAAGTTCAAAAAGGTGAATATGTTCAAATCTTAGGTGATATAGAATCTAAAGATTTAATTCTAGAAGTATACAAATTATGCATACAAAAAGGAGCTTTCCCAACTACAAAAATAGGTTTACCTGGACAATCTTACATTTATTACAAAAACGCATCAGAAGAACAATTAGAACATTATCCGGAAATTTCAGAAGAAGAAATGAAAAAAACAGATGCATATATTGCTATTCGTGGTAATTCTAACACTAGAGAATTAACAAACATAGATCCAAAAATAATATCAAAGAGAAGAAAAGTTCTAAGACCCTTACAAAATATTAGACTAACAAAAAAATGGGTTCTTTATGATTATCCTTCTCATAGTCTAGCTCAAGAAGCAGATATGTCAACAGAAGAGTTTGAAGATTTTGTTTTCTCCTCAACAAACATAGATTGGACATCATTCATTAAAGATTTAGAAAAAATTCAAAAAATAATGCAATCTGGAGATGAAGTACGTATTGTAACAAAAGATACTGACATTAAGTTTAATACAAAAGGAAGAAAATATATCATAGGAGACGGTACGCATAACATGCCAGACGGAGAAATATTCACAGCACCAATTGAAACATCAACTGAAGGTCATATTAAATTTTCTTATCCTACTATCTATGGTGGTAGAGAAGTTGACGATATTTACTTAGAATTTAAAAATGGAGAAATTGTAAAATTCTCAGCTAAGAAAAATGAAGAATTCTTAAAGACAATGATAGCTTCTGACGAAGGTGCAAAAAAATTAGGAGAATTAGGTATAGGATTAAATCCAATGATTAAAAAACCAATTAAAAATATCTTATTCGATGAGAAGCTCAATGGAACAATTCACTTAGCTATAGGTTCAGCATACAAAGAATGTGGAGGAGTTAATGAAAGCTCTGTACATTGGGATATGATTAAAGATCTTAAAAAAGATGGAAAGATATTTTTGGATGGAAGATTAATCTATGAGAAAGGTAAATTCCTTCAATAGAAACCTTAATAAAAACTATTCTTTAATAAATTAAAATGGTAGAAAGAACATTTGTTGCAATAAAACCAGATGGTGTGCAAAGATCTCTAGTTGGAGAAATTCTAAAGAGATTTGAATTAGCTGGTTTAAAAATTGTAGGAATGAAGATGCAATGGCTTGATAAGGAATTTGCAGAAAAACATTATACAGAAGATATTTCAAAAAGAAGAGGGGAAAAAGTAAGAAACTTATTATTAGATTTTATAATAGAAGGTCCTGTTCTAGCTATAGTTTTTGAAGGTGTTAATGTAATTGAAAACGTTAGAAAATTAGTTGGAGACACAGAACCAAGAGCAGCTCAACCTGGAACTATAAGAGGAGACTTCTGTCATGTAAGTTATGATTATGCTGATAAAAAAGAAATAGCAATTAAAAATATAATACATGCTTCTGCAAATAAAGAAGATGCTGAGTACGAAATTAAACTATGGTTCAAAGATGAAGATTTACATTCATATGAAACAGTTCACGAGAAACATATTCTAAATTGATAAAAAGGCTTATATATTTTTTTAAACACTAAACTAAAATGGGCGGCGGAACAGGAACAATTGATGAGAGAATAGATTTCAAAGAAGGTTCAATAAAGAAACAACATGGTGCTTTAGCACTTACTTTTGGAAATTATTTTTCCACTTTTGAAGACATAGAAAAATTAGATGAAATAATTCTGCCTTTTATTTTCTACAGAACTATTAACGATAATACAAAAGCAAAGAAAACATTAGTGGGCGGATTAAAACTAAAAAGAAGATATTTTGCAGACAATTTTCATGGTAATGGAGAGACAATTTTTTCCAGGAAAGAATACCAACAAATAAGAGAGCATTATCAAGATTAAACAATATCTTTAAATAATAATTAATTCTCACATTTTAAAGAGGTAATGAAAATTATAGAAAAAAGAGATAGATTTGGAAAATTTGTAAAAGGGATAGTACCTTGGAATAAAGGAAAGAAAGAACCATATTCTGCAGAAACATTAAAAAGAATGAGTGGTGCCAAGAAAGGTAAATGTCCAAATACAGGTTATGAATTTAAAAAAGGACATATTCCATGGATTAAAGGAAAAAAAGGAGTAACAAAAGCTAATATAACTTCATTTAAAAAAGGACAAATATTTTCCAAGGCAATAATAGAAAAAAGACTAAAAAATCTTAGGAAAAAAGTTCTAATAAAACCAAACTTAAAAATAAGTCAAGATTTAGCTTATATTATTGGTATATTGCTTGGAGATGGGTCAGTTTTTAAATGCAGTACAACATATAATATTGTTCTTGACATAACAGATAAAAATATAGCACTAAAATTCTTTAATTCATTGAAAAGTATAGGATTAAATCCAAGAATTAATGAAAGGATGCCTACAAACGGCATCGGAAAGCTAAAAAAATATATTGTAATTGCACATTCGACTAATTTTGGTTTGTGGTTTAAAAATTTATCAATTAAAAAATTAAAGAAATCGTTAAATAAAAAATATTTACTTAAATCATTCATATGTGGATTCTATGAAGCAGAAGGTACAATGTATACGACCAAACAAAAATATAAAAACAAAGTATATAAAAAATTTCACATAGGAATGTCAAATACAGATATAAAACTTATCCAATTTGTTAAGGGTTTAACTGATAAATTAGATTTTAAATTTAATCTAAATGGTCCTTATAAAAATCATGGATTAGGATACCCCAATGCAAAATCAATATACAGAATTGAAACAGCTATTAAAGATGATGTTTATAGATTCATAGAATTAATAAAGCCAGTTGGTAAGAATATTTGGAGGTAATTTTTATGGAAGTAATTTTTGATGAATTTGGACCTGAAAAAATCTTAGAAGTCTACAATCCAAAAGTTGGAATGCATGGTTTTGTTTGTGTAGATTCAAGTGCATTGGGTGTTGCAAAAGGTGGAATTAGAATGACACCAACAGTTTCTATTGAAGAAGTTGCTAAATTAGCAAGAACTATGACATGGAAGAACAGCATGGCCTCGATTCCTTTTGGTGGAGGAAAAGCAGGAATAATAGCAGATGATAGACAAATCTCACCAGAAAAAAAACAAGAAATAGTACAAGCTTTTGCTGAAGAAATAAAAGCAATCTGTCCTTCTTTTTACATTGCAGGTCCAGATATGAACATGGCAGAAGGAGAAATGGAAACATTTGCAAAGGCTAATGGAAGTAGAAAATCTGTAACAGGAAAACCAAAATCTTTAGGTGGTTTACCACATGAACTTGGCTCAACTGGGTTTGGAGTTTCTCACGCTACTATAGTTGCAGCAAAATACAAAAAATTAAAAATTAAAAATTCTTCTTTCACAATAGAAGGTTTTGGAAACGTAGGCTGGTTTGTAGCTAAATTTCTAACAATGCAAGGAGCAAAACTAGTTGGTGTTTCAGATTCAAAAGGTTCTATTTACAATAAAGATGGATTAATCTTTGAGAAACTTTGTAATATAAAAGAAAAAACAGGTTCAATAATAAATTACACAGATGCAGAACAACACCCTTCAACAGACATAATAAAACTAAAAACAGATATCCTAGTAACTGCAGCAATTCCTGACTTAATAAAAGCAGGAGATGTAAATGAAGTCAATGCAAAAATTATAGTAGAGGGTTCAAATATTCCAATGACATCAGATATAGAAGAAGTATTCCATAAAAAAGATGTTTTAGTTATCCCAGATTTCGTAGCTAACGCAGGTGGTGTTATCTCATCTTACGTAGAAACTATTAATGGCACACCAGAAAAAATGTTTAAAATAGTTGAACAAAAGATCCTAAAAAACACTGAAGAAATGTTAAAAACATCTTACAAGAAAAAAATAATGCCTAGAACTGCAGCATTAGAAATTGCTCAAGAAAGAGTTAGAAAAGTTTGTAAGGTCTGTAAGATTTAAATTTATTTTTCTTGTTTTTCTATTAATTCATCTATAATTAATTCAATAGAATGTGGATCAAATCTAATATTTTTAGTATCTAACAAATATTGACGTACAATAACCCCAGAGTAGTCTTCCACATGGCCTTGTGGATCAATCTTTATACCTTGTTCTTTGCATTGAGATTTGTGTTCTAAAACTCCCATAACTTTATCTCTAAAGTCAGAATTAGTTCTGTATGTATTTAGTGCTTTTGATACAGTCCCTTCATTAACATAATCTGTAATTACCATAATAACACATAGAAAAATATATTTATAAATTTATTGAAAATCTAATAGTAAAAAATATGACAAACATGATTACAAAAATTAATAAAAAATACAAATTATATTTTAAGTTAGAAGCTCCCTTGACATTACCAATTGGAATTAATTTAACAGTTTTCTTAGAAATTCCAGCTTTATCCACTGAATCAATTACTTCATCAACATCTTTATACGCTCCACCAAATTCTTCAGCTAATCCTGGAAATGAAATAGCTTTAACATAAATTCCTCTTTTCTCCATATCTTGTTGTAATTTATCTCCTCGAACCATTTTTTTAGCTTTAGTTCTAGACATAGTTCTTCCAGATCCATGACATGTACTACAAAAAGTTTCTTTTGAATTTTCACTTCCAGTTAACAAATAAGAACCTGTCTCCATAGACCCTCCAATTATAACAGGGCTTCCACTTTCTCTATACAAAGGAGGAATTTCTTCTCTTCCAGGATAATAAGAACCTGTAGCTCCTTTTCTATGCACAATTAATTTTTTCATTTTACCATCAACTTCATGTTTTTCTAAACTTGCACGATTATGAGAAACATCAAAAACCTGTTTCATCTCAAGTTCCTCTGGAGATTTATTAAATATTGAAGAAAATGTTTCCCTTAACCTATGTACAATAACTTGTCTATTTGCAAAGCTCATATTGACACCACAAGCCATTGCTTTGTAATAATCTTGACCTTCATCACTATTAAAAGGAGCGCATGCTAACTCTCTATCTGGAATTTTAATATTATACTTTGGTCCCATTACTTTCAAAAACTGCTGTAAATAATCTGTTGCAACCTGATGTCCAAAACCTCTAGAACCACAATGAAACATAATTACAATTTGATCTTCAAATATTCCATATTTTTTTGCTAGTTCTTCATCAAAAATATTACCTCTCTTAACATGTTGAATTTCTAAATAATGATTTCCAGAACCTAAAGTTCCAATTTGATTAAATCCTCTTTGTATTGATCTTTCTGAAATTTTAGAATTGTCAGCCCAATCAGCTCTTCCATCTAATTCAGTTTTTTCTAAATCTTCTTCCCAGCCATATCCTTCTTTTACACACCATTTAGATCCTTCTTCCACAACTTCTTTAAACTGATTTTGATTTATTTTTAAGAATCCTTTTGAACCTACACCAGCTGGAACTTTCTTAAATAACTCATCCACTAAAGTTTTAATTTTAGGTTTAACATCTTTTAAAGTTAAATTTGTAGTAATTAAACGCATTCCACAGTTTATATCAAAACCAATTCCCCCAGGACTTATTACACCCCCATCTTCAACATCAAAAGCAGAAACTCCACCTATAGGATAACCATATCCATAATGTCCATCAGGCATACACATAGCATACTTTACAATTCCAGGCAATGTAGCAACATTAGTTATTTGGTCAAAAACTCCATAATCCATATCGTTTAAAATTTTCTTATTTGCATAAATTCTTGCTGGAACTCTCATCTCTTTCTTAAATGATTTTGGTACTTCCCAAACTAAACCTTGCTTATCTACTTGTTTTATACTCTTTGGAGGTCCAGTTCTTTGTTCCATTATACATTTCAATAAACTACACTATTTATAAGATTTTTTCTAATTCGTATAATTTTTAAACTATATTATTCTAAAATTTATATGAAAAAAACTCCAACATTAATAATAACAGGATACTTAGGATCTGGAAAAACAACATTACTAAAGCATATTCTAAAAAATTCTAAAAAGAAAATTGCAATTATAATGAATGAATTTGGCGAAATATCAATAGACTCTAAGATTGTAAAAGGTAAAAACATTAACATGACAGAACTAATGAATGGTTGTGTATGTTGTTCCTTAACTGGAGAGTTTGAAGAGGCTATAAAAGAAGTAATAAACAAAATAAAACCAGAATTAATAATTGTAGAAACAACAGGAATAGCTGAACCAGATGCCTTAATAGTAGACGTAGAAAAAAACCTAAAAGAAATTTACCTAGATTCTGTTATTACAATAGTTGATGTAGATTCTATAATTGAATTTCCGCAAATAAGTAGAACAACGATATTACAAATAGAAATGGCAGATATTATTTTACTAAATAAAGTAGATCTTATAACAAAAAAACAATTAACTTTAGTTAAAACAAAGATTACTAAAATAAATAATAAAGCTTCTCAAATTGAATGTTTAAATTGTGATGTTGATATCAATTTATTATTCTCTTTACATGAAAAGCACTGGATCAATTTAAAGAAAAATAAACAACATACAAAAATAGAAACTTTTACATTTGAAAAAGATATTAAATTTAATAAATCTAAATTAGAAAAAATAATAAAAACACTACCAAAAGAAATATACAGATTAAAAGGTTTTGTAAATTTTAAAAACGGAACTTTCTTATTAAATTACGTTTCCTCAAGATTTAATTTAGAAAAATCTAATAAAGAGAAAACACAATTAGTTTTCATTGGAGAAAATATTAAAAAATATCAAAGTGAAATGGAGAAAGAATTAGAAAAATCAAAATGACATATAAATTCATAGAACATACAGCAGATGTTGCTTTTGAAATAAAAGATAAAACTCTAGACGAATTATTCGAATCAGCAGCGTTAGCAACAGAACAAACAATGATCAAAGATCTAAAAACAATTAAAACTACAACAACTAAAAAAATAAAACTAAAAGCAGATGATCTAGAAGAATTATTATTCAATTTCCTACAAGAACTAATTTTCTTAAAGGATGCTAAATTATTACTATTTTCAAAATTTAAAATAAAGATAGATCAAGATAATAACTCTTTAACAGCAGAATTAAAAGGAGAAAAATTAAATCCTAAAAAACATGAGTTATTAGTAGATGTAAAAGCTATTACGTATCACAAGTTCAAATTAGAAAAGGTTAAAAATTCTTGGGAATCATTTATTATATTGGATGTTTAAAATGTCACTATTTGAAGAATCTAAAAAAGATGAAAATATAGAAGAAATTGAAGGTCATTATGATGAGATGAAAGACTGGAAATATGATCCTAAAGGGTATTTTCTCATTCGCGTTAACAAAAAAACAAAAGAAATTGAAGCAGCTCATTGTAAACAAAACAACGTAGTAGAAAAAATAATCAAAGGTAAAAAACCTCAAGATGTTTACTTTACTATAACAGAATTAGAATTAGTCTCAAGACCAGATCATGCTGCTTACTTAGGCAAGGAACTAGAAAAAGCATACTTATCTATAAAATATGATTTAGATTACGTACAAGACAAAGAATTAAAGATAAAAAATTAGTCGAAACCAATCAGTAAAGTAGCTTCGTCTTTTAATTTTAAATTAAACTTTTCAACTAAATAATCATGAATTTTCTTATTGGGGGAAGAACTTACCACATTCTCTTCATTAACTTCTGGAAATGGAATTCCTGGAAATAAAATATTTTTTTTACCTTTTACAACGATTTTTCCTTTAGGATTTCTAAAATGGGAATTATGAGTTAACACAATTGTATATCTCCTTTTCAAACATTCTAAAACTCCTCTATTATTCTTATCTTCTTTTTTAAAAATATATTTTTTAACCTCTTTATCTAATAAATAAATATTATCTAAACCCTTAACATTTTTCAAGTGAGAAATAACTTTTTTTATCTTATCTAAAGCTTTTAAATTTAATTTACCTAAAATATCTTTAAAAACATCTTTTCTAGTTTGATAGCCATTAACAACAATTAATTTATCTAATTTCTTATAATATTCTATAATTGATTTTATATTATCTTCATATGTCTTTACTCTCTTGTTAATGATATCTTCACTTCTATCATCAGCTCTATTTTGAGTTCTTCCTCTAATTTTTAATCTTTTTATTATTTCATCTTTACTTAAAGTAATTAAAATAACAAAATCAGGGTCTTTACAATATGAAAGTTTTAACTGTTCCTTAGATCTAGGAGTTCCATCTAAAACTATATTTTTTTTATCTTTAACATATTTTGAAACTATCTCATCAAATAAATCATCAGGAATTAAATTTCCTTTATCAATATAAGAACTTATCCTTGGATCTGTTTCTTTTCTTAATACTTCTCCAGTTGAAATTACTTCTAAATTAAAATAATTAGCTAATCTATCTGCTTGAGTATCTTTACCAGCTCCAGGCGGACCTAAAATTATAATATTCATAATACACCTCTTCAATAAAAAAAGAATCATCTATTTAATATTTTTGAAATTATCCAAAATAATTATCTGGAACTATCTTTTCTTCTTTTCTCCAAGATTCTTGCATTATATCTACAACATTTTTCATCTCTTTTTTGTATTTTAATAATTCATTATAAACATTATTAATATATTTAGCATCTTTTTCACTATTAGGTATAATATCTAATCTTAAAGATTCTCTTTCAAATATCATTAATTGTCTATATGATTCTAATATTTTTTTCTTAATATCATCATCAAAATATTTAGATTCATGCATGTTAATTATATTAGCTTGAACAGGAAACAATAAACCTTCAATAATTCTACAAAAGAAAATAATCTTATCATTCATCTTTCTTCTAATATCCCTTAATAAAAATTCTTTTTTATAATCACTTTCATTTCTAGAAATTTCAAACTCATCATTTAATTTTTCAAAATTAGGTAGTTTAGCTTTTAATTGTGAATATTCTTCTTTTAATTTAAATTTATCTTTTTCCATTTTTACTTTAAATCTATACAAAATATATAAATCTTCTTAAATTTAAATAACAATAATATTTTTAAACACATAACCTAAACTATAATTATGAATTTTAAAAAATTCTCTCTAATTATCTTCATTTCACTACTTTTGCCGCTTTCTGCAGATGCATTAAAAGTAAATAATATAGAATGTAATAATGATGGTTCCTTAGAATTTAAGATAGAAGGAGAGTTTGATGATAAAATATACACAAAAGATATAGGTGTTATCGTTGAAGACCATGAAGATAATGGTTCATGGGACAGTATTAGTATACAAAAATCATACAGTGATTCTCAAAGATATGCAACATTCGCCATACCAGAAGCATCTTTAAATGAAAATAAAATTTATAAAGTTTCTTTAAATTACACAGAGGATGGTCAAGATAAGAAAAAGGAATTCAACGCAGAATGTCCAGGTTTATTGTTTAGTTGTAATTTACTAAATATAGATATCACCAAATGTTCAACACAAGATAGAAAATTTACAGCTGAGTTCAGCGCCAAAGGATTAAAACAATCAAAGTTATCTGGAGGTTTTAATGTAGATGTAAGTAAAGTTCTAGATTTTTTTATAAACACAGACGAACCTTTTAAATCCAGAAAGAACATTTCATATAAATCTGGACCCCTACCAACTGAAGTGGATTTTAAACATTTAGGTAATGATAATTATATTCTTAGTTTCGATTTTGGTTCAGATAATTATGTTAAAAACATAAGAGTTGATTATGATCCTCAAAGTAAATATCCTGCAACCCTTGCAAATTCTTGTAAAGAAAAAGATTACCCAAATATTAACCTATCAGATTACACAACTTGTTTTATTTCCCAAGGAGAAACTACAACAACCTTAAACGAAAATAATGTAACTGAAGAAGAAATAGTGGAAACTACAACTACCATCATAACTACCACTACAACTATTGAAAAGATACAGAATAATCCCATTACAGAAAATGTAGTAGATGAACAACTAAAATACAATGGTATTATTTTAGGTTTTGTTATTGTTGTAATTCTTTTATTGATTTCTATTATAATAAATTTATATTTTATTAATAAAAAATTAAGAGAAAAACTCTAAAGCCTTGGCTGAGAATTGAACTCAAGACCTTCACATTTTTGTAAAATACCAATGTGATGCTCTACCTACTAAGCTACCAAGGCATGTAAAATTATGAATGCGAGAGACAGGATTTGAACCTGCGTAAGCACTAAGCTACAGGATTTCTCAACATGAAAAATCTGCGCTTAAGTTTGACATAGATTTATAAAAAACCTAACCTGCCCGTTGACAGTCTGAGATTTAAAAAACCTCAAATTCCAGACTCCGGCACTCTCGCATACAAATACTAATGAAGAATTATTTTATAAAACTTTCTCACCTTTTAAATGCACTTCTAAAGCTCTTAACTATCTTATTAAACACACCAATCTGATATAATATAGCAATTAGTGGAGCTGTAAATACTAATAATAACCCAAAAGATTCAATTGTTTCACTAACCATGTTTCTTAAATAATTTTTTGTATAATTTACTCAAATATTTTTCTTCATATAAAATAAGTATAATTGGCAATAGGAATAACAAAAACACTCCAAACACACCTAAGATTTCATTTACCATTTTTCATTTAAAGTTTAATAAATATTCTTCTTCAATAAAATGTAATTTTCCCGGAACAATTATACAGTAAGGTTCCTTCCCAAAATCAACATCTTTTATTTTATCAATTTCTCCAAATTTTATAAATCTATCTTTTCTACCTAATCGAGAACAACCAATCACTTTTTCCCCTTTATCTAAACCATTTCTTAAAAGATAATCTAATCCTTCTTTAATTGTTAAAAACTTTTTATCTTTTGGATTTAAATCTAATAGCAATAAAGTATGCATCCCTAATCTTTTATTTTGTTTTAAAATATCGTAAGCTATCTTAACATCTTTATTTTCAAAGGGTATTGAAGCTACTTTTCCAAAATTGTACAAATTCAAACCAGTTTCACTTATACTTGTTAAAATAGAAACACCATGGATAACTTCTACTTTAACATTTAGCTCTTTAGCTTCCTGTAATAAAGAAATATGTGTAGTTGCACTTAAACAATCTCCATAAACTAACAAACCAATATTATCTTTTTTTGCTTTTTCTATTAAAGATTTAGAATTATTTTCTAATAAATCTCTATCGGCAAGTAATATTTTTTTATTAAACAGTTTTTCTAATTTTTCAACATCAGAACCAACAGAGGTATAATTATCTAAGTAAATTTCCTTGCATTCCTTTATTGCTTCTAACGCCTTTAAAGTTAAATCGTTTTCATCTAGTCCAATTCCAATTAAATATAATGTCATTTTATAATAAACTCCACATACTAAACCCACCTTCTAAATTTTTGATATTTGAATACCCTCTAGATTCTAAAAATTGAGCAGCAATACCTGAACGAAAGCCACTTCTACAATAAACAACAATTTCTTGATTCCTAGGAATATTTGCACCATTATCTCTAATTACCTCTCCTAAAGGAATATGGATAGCATTCTCAATATGTTCTTGATCATACTCATCTTTCTCTCTAACATCAAGTATGAAAACTCCATTTATCTTTTTCTTAAATTCTTGAGGTGTGATAACTTCCATAGAAATATTAGATTAATTAGCTTTAAATCACTTTCTTATTACAAAAAAGATCTCATTTTCAATATCATAATCCTTGTATTCATAGTTTAATTCACTTAAAATTCTTCTAAACCAGCTTCTACCTTTTTTCCTTATATTCCCTCTTTTACTCAAAACATTCTTCGCAAAACTAACAATTATTAATTTACTCTTTAATTTTTTAAGAATATCCTTACTAATATTTCTTTCATAGTATTCTAAAGATTCTAAAACTCTAAATAAGAACACAACATCAACTCTAGGCAATTTTCCTAAATCATCATAAATTAAATCAAAAATAAATCCTTTTCCTTTAATTTTATTCTTCTTCAAATATTCATTAATATTTTTGATCTCATCAACATTAACATCGCCACAATAATATTTGGAATTTTTATTTAACTTAGCATAATCTAATGGATTCAACCCGCAACCCAAATCTAATAAACTATTAAACTTGCCAATTAAAGAAAATATTTCCTTATAAGATTCTAAACTTCTCTTATCTTTAACATTTCTAAAAACACCATAAACAATTCTTAGCTCTCTTCTCATATCTTTAAAAAATTTAATATATTTTTTATTTCTATTTTTAAAATCTTCTTCCTTAATTTCTAAATTGTTTTTCTTTAAATAATCTTTGACTCTAAGTAAAACAAATTTATCATCTAAATCTTTTAGTTCTTTCTTTCTCTTAATGTCTTTTGATATATTCTTTAATAGCATGTAAAAAGGCCCCTATACAAATCCCATTTAAAATAACATTATAACTTAAAACAAAATCTCCAAAAAATACTAAAACAAAAGGAATAATAAAAATCACAAAACTTTTCATTACTTCTAAAATTATTCTTTCTCTTGTTAAATCTATAAATTTCCTACTGTAAACTAATCCAATTATAAAAATTAAAACCACTAAAGGTAAAACAAAACCATTAACACTTAACAACAATCCAAAGTAAAAATAAATATTCTTTAAAATAAAATACAAAAAGAATCCAATTAAAATTCCTAATAGAATCATATAACTAAAATCAAAAATTAAAACAGCTATAATAATTAACAAAAAAGAATAAGCAACATCAAAATATCTTTCCCAATCTTTTAACTCTTCTTTTGAGATCTTAGATATAAAAATTCCAAATATTAACCCCAAAAAACTTAGTATTTCTATCATTTTACTTTTAAAACAAATTATACTTAAAAACATAACTAAAACCTATATTTTCTATTTTACTATTCTATAATAAAAAACTTTATAAAAAGAACCCTCTTTTAGGAATATATGGCTGAAATTAAGTATGTAGAAGAGGATGGTAAAAAATTTAAGGTTGATAATGATGGTGAGAAATATCGAATTAGCTGGTCTGAAGAACTACAATTAAAACAATTAAAAGAACAAAAATCAACAAGAAGATTGTTAACTATGAATTTCTATGTTGCTATAGTTTTAGGGATATTATTCTTAACATTAGTTGTTACAATGATATTTACACTATACAGATTAGATCAAATAAATTTCTTTACAGGATTACTGTATAGATAACATTTTTATATTAAATAAATTTAAAACAACTTATGATTGCAATAATTACATCTAAAAAATGTCCCGTTGGTATTAATGTTAGTTCTATTTTCCTAGATTCATATAATTTTAAAGAAACAGAAAACTTTGAAGATAATCCAGTTTATACTTTAAACGAGAATAAAGATATTAAGCTATACACAATAAATGAATTACATATTAATGCAGAAAATTTACATAAAAAAATAAAAGCAGATCTCTTTCTTTTTGTAAGCACCCATAGAAGTAAGAAACAAGTAAACTCTTTATCAATACATCCAATAGGCAATTGGAACGACGCAAGATTAGGAGGTTTACCAAATAAACTAGTTCCTGTAAATTCAAATTACTTAAAAGAATTATTTTTAGAATTAGAAAAAAATAACAATCTAGATTACGAAACAATAATAGAATCAACACATCATGGACCATACAACGAAAAACCTTGTCTATTTATAGAAATAGGATCATCAGAAAAACAGTGGCAAGATAAAAAAGCAGGAGAAATCATAGCAAAAACAGTTATTAACACATTAACAAAAAAAATAAATTCTTACAAAAATGTTGTAATCTTTGGAGGAACTCATTATAATTACTTAGCTATTAAAATTCTAAAACAATCTAATTACTCAATAAGCCACATTTGCCCAAAATATAACATGGAATCTCTTTCTGAAAACTTAATTAAACAATCTTTTGAAAAATCAATCCCAAAACCAGAATTTGCAGTTATAGAATGGAAATCCATGAACGCAGAACAAAGAAATGAATTAATTCAAAAATTTGATTCTTTAAAAATAAAATATAAAAAAGATAAGGAATTATTCAATTAAAACAGCTGTTCCACTTACACTTACCATTAGCATGCTACCTTGTGCACCAACAGTTTCATAATCTAAATCAACACTTAAAACAGCATTAGCACCTAATTCTTGAGCCCTATCTTCCATTTCCTTAACAGCTATCTCTCGTGCTTTACCTAATTCCTTTTCATAAGCTTCAGATCTTCCACCTACTATGTCTCTAATACCTGCAAAAAAATCTTTAAAAATATTAGCTCCCAATATTGCTTCTCCAGTTACAAGACCTAAATATTTCGTAGCTTTTTTACCTTCTATACTTGGTGTTGTTGAAATTATCATTTTATCCTCCAATAAATTATATCTCATCATACTTAAATTGTTTTCCATCAATCTTAAAATCATCTCCAAAAGCTTTAGCTAGTTTTTCGTCTTTTTCCCCTAATTTAAGTTTTAAAAAAGAACTTGCAATAACGCCATATTCATATTCCTTTATCTTGTATTTCTTAATGTTATATTTATTCTCAATCAAGTTATTTAAAAGGATAGGGTTACTATTATGGCAAACTAAAAATCCTTCTTCATCTAGGAGATTCTTCAAATCAGATAAAAACTTCCTGCCATATAGTTCCTTATTTTTAACATATGAAAAAGGATCCAAAAGAATAACATCGAATTTATCATTTATGTTTTTTACAATATTAGAAGCATTTCTAACTTCTAATTTAAAATTAATATTATCTGTTCTTAACTTTTTTAGTTTTACACCTTTTTTTAAAATGTCAAAACTATTAATTAAGTTCTGAGAAATAACTAAAGATTCTATTTCATTTAAAATTAAAGAATTTTTTTCAATAGCAAATATTTCTAATTTAATATTATTTTGTATACATTTTTCAATTACACACAAACTATTGTAACCTAAGCCAAAACCAATATCTAAAATTCTTAATTTTTTATATTTAGCAAAATCTATTTGATTAACATAAACATCATTTGCTCTCTTTACTGCCCCATACAAAGGATTGTAAACTTCTTTAATATCTGAATCTAAGAAAGTATACGATCCATCATTAGTCTTAATTTTTCTCATTTTCAAAAATCAAATAAACATACAATTTTTCAAAGAATAATTTCTCTTCTTCAATTAGTTTAAATTTCAAATTATTTTTACTTATCAAACTATCTATTTTTTCTTTATTCGTCAAAGAACTAAATAATAATAAAACTTTACCATTTTCAGTTAAGTGTTCTTTTATTTGTTCTAAAAATCTCTCAATAATTTCATAACCTTTCTTTCCACCAGAAACAACAGCACTAGTTTCTCGTTTCTCCAATTCTTTTTCAGGCAAGTATGGTGGATTAAAAATAATTAAATCAAATTTTTCTTTAACATTAGAAAATAAATCTGATTGCCTTACATTAAGTCCTTTTTCCTTACAATATTTAACAACTTCAGAATTAACATCAACAGATAGAACATCTTTAGAATATTTTAATGCTTCTTCACTCAATATTCCAGAACCACAACCTAGATCTAATACTTTATCTTTACAATATTTTTTTACACATTTTAATAATAAGTAAGAATCTTCCTGTGGTTCATATATCATTTTTTATCATCTAAAATATCAAAGTAATCTTTCACCCTATCTAATATGCTACTTAAATAATAATTTTGAATCTTATCCTCAAATATTTTCTTTAATTTCTCATTTTCCGTAATTCTATAATTGTTATTGATATTCTCAATTAAAAAAATATCTTTTAATCTTTTCAATTGTCTCCTTATATTAGATGGTGCAATTCCCTTTAATGGCAAGCTCTCTTCCTCTCTACCCTTTATAGCAAGATTCTTTATCTCTTCAGAGCTTAAAGCATCCTTAGAGTTTATTAAAACATGTAAGACATCCACTACAATATCTCTAGAATCTCCTGGTTGTAAAAGACCAATACTTAAACATAATTTTCTAATCAATTCTCTTTTACCCTGATCATAAGGTCTTTCATATTTTCTTAAAGTAATTTCTGCTAAAGGAATATCTTTTGAAACTGTTTTAACCATTTTAAACCTTAAACAATATTAATTTAAATTATTTACTAATTACAAATTTTCAACATAATTTCTTAAAGATTTAGTCAAATTAAAATGGTACTTATTTCTTATTCTTAAAGCGTTGTCATAAAAAGAAGTCCCAGGTTTAGAATTCAATTCAACTAACCAAGCTTTTTTATCATTATCAATTAAAAAATCAGCAGAATATGATCTTTCTCCAAATTTTTTAAGTTTTTTATCAATAAAATTTACTTTCTCTTTAATGTTTTTAGGGATTTCATCATTATCAATATATTTTTTTGTTGCTCCATATTCCATATTGCCTAAAAAAGAATTTCTCTTTGGTAATCTAAAATAACTATGGTCTATTTTCCCATCAACAATCACACATCTTAGGTCATGAGATCCTTTAACTTTTAATGACTTAACACCATTGGATGAATCAATAAACTCTTGTAAAACAGTATCTCTTGTAATCCCATTTTTCAGATCTTTTTTATCAATAATTACAACACCTCTCCCCAGAGATCCAAACCTAGGTTTAATGACTACTTTGTCACTTCTTATATATTTTAAGCATCTCTGTAAATCATAATGATTATTAATCAAGAATGTTTTTGGCATTAACCTTGGGAACACAATACTCGTTAATATTTTATCACAACATAAATTTTCTAATTCATAATTGTTTCTCATAGGATATTTTAATCTGTTAATATATTTCCCAAATTTTAAACCATTAACATTCCTACCCCTATAAAAGATCATATCAAATTTTTTATTTTTAATCTTAGACCATTTCCCATCTTCAAAAGTCCAAGCAATATTAATTTGTTTTTTATTTCTATTATAAAATTCCATATTTGAAAAAATAACATTTAAATCGCTTTTTCTTCCTTGTTCTACAAGGCTAGAAAATGAATTATTTTTCCTTTCGCTTGAACTAGGAACATTGTCCTTAAAAGAAAAACCAACTTGGTGAACCATTACTGTCTTCATTCTTTTGCTGTGAATTATTATTTGTTATTTAAGTCTTTCTATTATTTGGCTCTGCTGAAACCTTTAAATAATTAAAAGAATTGGATGTCAACTTGAAAGAGGTGACATCCAATGATAAATAAAAATGATTCTAAATATTTAA